>NZ_JAGGMS010000001.1:2720000-3040000 GCF_017875555.1 Amycolatopsis magusensis
TCACCAAGTGGCTGGCCGGGCACCGCTACCCCGGGCAGCGTTCGGTGTGGACCTTCGACACCCAGGACTTCGAGGGCAGCAGGCACGAACTGCGGGCCCGGCCGCAGTGCGCGAACTGCGGTGACGCCGCCCTGTTCACTTCTCGGGCCTGCAAGCCGGTGCAGCTGAACCCGGCGCGCAAGGCTTCTTCGTCCGGCGGCGGGCACCGCACCCTGATGCCGGCCCAGGTGCTCGACCGCTACCGGCACCTGGTCAGCCCGGTCACCGGGATCATCAAGGAGATCAAGCAGGACCCCAACGTGCCCGCGTTCATCAACGCCTACCGCTCCGGCGTGAACGTCTCGCGCAACGTCACCGGCCTGAACGCCTTCCGGGCGAACCTGCGCTCGGAGAACGGCGGCAAGGGGCTCACCCCGCTGGACGCCGAGGTCGGCGCGCTGTGCGAGGCGATCGAACGCTTCTCCGGCACCTTCCAGGGCGACGAGTTCCGCATCCGCGCCAGCTTCCGCGCGCTGGGCGAGCTGGCCATGCACCCGAACGACTGCCTGCTCTTCGACGAGCGGCAGTACGCCACCCGCGAGAGCTGGAACCCGCGGCGCTCCCCGTTCAACCACGTCGGCGAGCCGTTCGACGAGGACGAGGTCACCGACTGGACCCCGCTGTGGTCCATCACCGAGGGCAGGCACCGGATGCTGCCCACCGCGATGCTCTACTTCGGCGCGCCGCCGAACCGGTCGCTCTCGGCCGACTCCAACGGCAACGCCGCGGGCAGCAGCCTGGAGGACGCGATCCTGCAGGGCACCCTCGAACTGGTGGAACGCGACGCGGTGGCGATCTGGTGGTACAACCGCCTGCGCCTGCCCGAGGTCGACCTCGACGCCTTCGCCGAGCCGTGGCTGACCGAGCTGCGGGAGCACTACGCCCGCCTGGGCCGCGAGGTCTGGGTCCTCGACGCGACCGCCGACCTCGGCACCCCGGTGATGGTGGCCGTCTCGCGCCGCATCGACCGGCCGGGCGAGCGCATCATGCTCGGTTTCGGCGCGCACCTCGACCCCCGCACCGCCCTGCGCCGGGCGCTCACCGAGCTGAACCAGCTGCTGCCGGGCGGCCTGGACGACAGCTTCCAGCCCGAGGACCCGGACGCGGCGGCGTGGCTGGGTGGCGCCACCGTGGCGAACCAGCCCTACCTGCGACCCGACGAGACCGTGCCCGCCCGCGGTCCCGCCGACTTCGGTTACGTGCCGCGGGAGGACGTGCGGGAGGACGTGGACGCGCTCGCCGCCCTGCTGGCCGAGCGCGGCCTGGAGCTGCTGGTGCTCGACCAGACCCGCCCGGACATCGGCCTGCCGGTGGTCAAGGTGGTCATCCCGGGCATCCGGCACTTCTGGGCCCGGTTCGCCCCCGGCCGCCTGTTCGACGTCCCGGTCCGCCTGGGCAGGCTTTCCGCGCCGACGCCTTATCACCAGCTCAATCCCATGCCACTCTTTCTGTGAACGGATCCCCGAGCGGGCAGGAGCCGGAGTTGATTTCGACATCGGACGACGTCATGACCACGGTCCGGCTGTGGTCGCTCAGCGAGGACGCACTGGTCGAAGAGGGTGACGAAGCCGGCTCGCTGAACGTCGTCACCAGGTGGGGCGAGCTGAACGTGGAGAGCGCGGGCGCCTTCGCCATCGAGTCGCTGCGCCGGATGGGCCTGGGCCCGGTGTCCCTGCAGAACGTGGTGACCGCGCGCAAGGCCGGTCCGGCGCGGAAGCTGCACGACCTCGCCGGGCTGGAGCGGGTGCTGGACCAGGTCAGCGGTTCGGTGGTGCACTCGCTCGGCCTGGCCGACGGGCAGCGCCCGCTGCTCTCGGTGGTCCCGGTGGTGGCCTCGCCCGCCTTCCGGCTGACCGAGGTCGGGCCCCGGGTGCTGAACCGGCTCTCCCGTTTCGCCGTGTTGCGCCCGGAGGACGGTGATCTGCTGCTGGAGTCGCCGCGCGCGGAGTTCCGGGTGGTGCTCAGCCAGCCGCAGGCGGTCCGGATCGCCTCTTCGCTCGCCGCCCCGGCGACGGTCGAGGCACTGGCCGGGTCGACCGGCGTGCCTGAGCACGTGGTCGCCGATGTGGTCGCCTTCCTCACCGCCGCGGGCGTGGTGCTCTCCGGTGACGACGAGGAGCACTTCGCCGAGGACGCCGACGCCGCGCTGAGGCACTGGTCGCACCACGAGCTGTTGTTCCACACGCACAGCCGCAGCCGCCGCGGGGAGATCGTCTCCGAAGCGGCCTACCAGCAGGCGACCGAAAACCCCCCGCCGCTGACCAAGCCGGCGCCGGACGGCGAGCGCTTCCCGCTGAGCGCCCCGGATCTGGGCGGCGCTTCGCCGTCGCTGACCGAGCTGCTGGAGAACGACCACGAGTGCCCGAAGTTCTCGCCGGTGGACCTCACCCGCGAGCAACTGGGCGAGTTGTTGTTCCGCAGCGCGCGCATCCGGTCCGCCGGTCCGGCCCACCCGCCGATCCCGCCGGGGCACGACGCGACGCAACGCCCGTACTTCGCCATCGCCTGCCTCTACGAACTCGAGCTGTACTTGAGCATCGACCGGTGCGCGGGCCTGCCGCGCGCCATCTACCACTACGACCCGGACGGCCACGCGCTCACGCTGATCGACGACGACCCCGGTCACCTCGCCGCGATGCTGGATCTGGCCAAGGTCGCGGCGGGCAGCATGCGGCGGCCGGCCGCGATGATCTCGGTGACCGCCCGCATGGAACGGACCGCCTGGGTGCTCGGTGGCGCCGCGTACGCGGTGACGCTGATGCACGTGGGCGCGCTGCAGCAGACGCTTTACCTGTGCGCCAAGGCGATGGGGCTGGCCGCGCACGCGGTCCCGGTCGACGCCAGCGACACCGTGGACCGGGTGCTGGGGCTCGACTGGCCCGCGGAGATCGGGGTAGGGGAATGCGTGCTGGACGCACTCACATGAGTGGCCCCCGACCCCTACGTGGTTGCTCGCCGAGAATGCCGCTGGGTAGCCTCGGCAGGGCTTTCGGCGCGTACGCCGCCGCTGGTCACGAGGGGAGTTCACGGTGAGCATCGCAAGTGGATCCGCCCGGTCCAGCGCCATCGGCGAGAGCGTGGGCGAGGAACCGGAAGCCGATCGCCCGGGGAAATCCGGCCAGGCGACGATCTGGCTGCCGGACATCGCGCCGAAGGTCGCCAACTCGATCCTGGTCTCGGTGCTGGCCGGGATCGCGCTCAACGCGACCATCGGCATCATCTTCCAGACCGGGACCTTCTGGCCGATCGCGATCAGCATCTCGTGCGTGCTCGCGTTGGTCGCGCTGCAGCTCACCTACGTCTCCCGGCCGTCGGCGCGCAAGACACCGCTGCGGACGGCGGTGGTGCTGGTGGCGCAGGCGGTGCTGGTCTGGGCGCCGATCTTCGAGCTGGGCCCGCGCTGGCACGGGTTCACCGGGCTGCTCGCCGGCAGTGTGCTGGTGCTGCTCCCGGCTCTGGTGGCGTGGCCGACCGTGGTGCTCGTGCTCGGCATGATCGTGTTCTTCGAGCTGACCAGGGGCGCCAACATCGTCGGCCCGGTGTACGCGGTCACCTACATCGTGGTGTCCACGATGATCACCGCGCTGGTGATCTACGGGTTGTCGCGGCTGGTCAAACTGGTCAGCGACCTGCACGCGGCGCGGCACGAGCTGAGCCGGATGGCGGTGGCCGAGGAGCGGCTGCGCTTCTCCCGCGACGTGCACGACCTGCTCGGCCTGAGCCTGTCGGCGATCACGTTGAAGACCGAGCTGACGAACCGGCTGCTGACCGAGCACCCGGACCGGGCGCGCAAGGAACTCGAGGACATGCTGGTGATGTCCCGGCGGGCGCTGGCGGACGTGCGGATGGTGGCCAGCGGCAAACGCGCGCTGTCCCTCGACGAGGAGTGCCGCCAGGCGAAGTCGGCGTTGTCCGCGGCCGAGGTCGAGGTGAAGATCGAGCGCGACGATCGGGAGCTGGACGGTCCGGTGGGCACGGTGCTGGCGACGGTGCTGCGTGAAGGCGTGACGAACGTGCTGCGGCACAGCGACGCGGAGTGGTGCGAGATCTCGGTGCACGAGGTCGACGGGTCGATGCGCCTGGTGATCGCGAACGACGGGGTTTCGGTGAACGGCTCCGCGCCGGCGCCCAACGCGGGCAACGGCATCCGCAACCTGTCGCACCGGGTTTCGCGGCTCGGCGGGGAGTTGACCGTGGAAACCGAGCCGGACGGGCGGTACCGCCTGCGAGCCGACGTCCCGCTCGCCGCCGCCGCGGCGCACTGACCACGGGCCCACCCGATGGCAGCGGTACCCCGCATCGAGCGGGGCGACCTCGGCGCGCGCTACGCCTACGGCATCCTCGCGCTGGTACTGGCCGGGTTCTCGGTCAACGCCACGCTCGGCGTCGTCTTCCGGATCGGCACCCCGCTCGACGTCCTCTTCTGCGTCCTGTGCGTGCTCGCGATGACCGCGCTGCAGCTCGGCTACGTTTCCCGGCCCGGCGTGGCGTGGACCAGGCGGCGGTCGGCGCTGGTCCTCTCGGGACAGGCGCTGCTGGTCGGCTTCCCGAGCCTCGAGTTCGGCCCGCGCTGGCACGGGTTCACCGGGGTGTTCCTGGGCAGTGTGCTGTTGCTGCTCCCGGCGGTGGCGGCCTGGCCGGTGCTGGCCGGGGTGGTGGCGGCGGTCGGCTTCCTCGAATTCACCCGCGGTTCGGGCCTGGTCCCGGCGCCGTGGGCGGTGACCAGCGCGATGGTCGCCACCCTGCTGACCGCGATGATCACCTACGGCCTCACCCGGCTGGCGCGGCTGGTCGGCGACCTGCACGGGGCACGGCACGAGCTGAGCCGGATGGCGGTGGCCGAGGAGCGGCTGCGCTTCTCCCGTGACGTGCACGACCTGCTGGGGATGAGCCTGTCGGCGATCACGTTGAAGACCGAGCTGACGAACCGGCTGCTGGCCGAGCAACCCGAGCGGGCGCGCGCGGAACTCGAGGACGTGCTGGCGATCTCCCGTCGCGCGATGGCGGACGTGCGGATGGTGGCAGGCGGGGATCGGCGGCTGTCCTTCGACGAGGAGTGCGATCAAGCGCAGTCCGCGTTGTCGGCGGCCGAGGTCAACGTGCGGATCTCGCGGGAACACCGGGAACTGGACGAGCGGGTGGGCACGGTGCTGGCGACGGTGTTGCGCGAAGGCGTGACGAACGTGCTGCGGCACAGCGTCGCCCGGTACTGCGAGATCTCCGTGCACGAGGTCGGCGAGGTCATCCGGCTGGTCATCACGAACGACGGGGTCACCGGGGAAGGCGCCGACACCTCGCCGGGCGCGGGCAACGGCCTCCGCAACCTCTCGCACCGGGTCTCGCAGGTGGACGGTGCGCTGACCACGTCCTCAGTGGACGGACGGTACCGGCTGCGGGTGGACGTGCCGGTGTCCGCGCTTCTCGCGCGCGGCGACGAACCCGGCGAGCGGATCGCCGTGCAGCGCCTCCGGCGGCCCGGCATCGCGCCGAAGATGGCCACCGCGATCCTCGCCGCGGTGCTCAGCGCCATGGCGGTGAACACCAGCGTCGGGATCGCCGTCACCGCCGGCGCCGTCTGGCCGGGGCTGCTGAGCGCGACCTTCGTCGGCCTGCTGGCCGGTCTGCAGTTCGGTTACGTCTCCCGGCCGGGCGCGACGCGGACGCCGGTGCGGACCACGCTCGTGCTGCTGGCGCAGGCGGCGCTGGTGTTCCTCCCGATCCTGCACTTCGGGGCGCTGTGGCACGGCCTGGCCGGCTTGTTCGCCGGAAGCGCGCTGGTGCTGCTGCCCACGTTCGCGGCGGTGCCGCTGGCCTCGGTGGCGGTGGTCGCGATCGGGGCGCTCGAACTGTTCGCCGGGCTGACCGGGATCAGCACCTGGTACTCGGTGCTGTTCGTGGTGGTGGGCAACCTGATCACCACGCTGGTCGTGTTCGGCCTGTCGCGGCTGGTGCGGCTGGTCGGTGACCTGCACGGTGCCCGGCACGAGCTGAGCCGGATGGCGGTGGCCGAGGAGCGGCTGCGCTTCTCCCGCGACGTGCACGACCTGCTCGGCCTGAGCCTGTCGGCGATCACGTTGAAGACCGAATTGGCGAACCGGCTGCTGCCCGAATTCCCCGAGCGGACCCGTCAGGAATTGGAAGACGTGCTGGTGCTGTCCCGGCGCGGACTGGCGGACGTGCGGATGGCGGCCGGCCGCAGGCAGGGGCTTTCGCATGCGGTGGAGCGTCCCGAGGTCGAAGTGGCCACTTCAGGTAGCTGAGATAGGCATTCGGGAGCCGCGCAAGAGTTCATGTGGGTGAATCTCGGGGCGCTGTCAGCCGAAAGGCCGAATCGCGTACGGCGTCCGCCGAAGGTGCCTACCCGCCGGTATGTTCCACTGGGGAAAACGGCGTGCCGATGATGATTGTCATCGTCGCGAATGCCACCGCCGGTATTTGTGCCGTCGCCATTCAGGTAATGCGCCCGATGATCACAGCCAGTCGTTTTCCTTGGCGATCCGGATGGCGTCGACCCGATTGCGGGCATTGAGTTTGGTCACCACGGTAGTCAGGTAGTTACGCACGGTCCCGGGAGAAAGAAACAACTGTGCCGCGATGTCCGCCACGTTCTGACCGGCGGCGGCCAGCCGGAGGATCTCGATCTCCCTCGCGGCCAGCGGGCAGTCCTCGGTGTCCCACGCCGCCAGCGCGAGTTCGCTGTCGATCACGCGCCTGCCGACGGCCACCTGGCGCACGGCGTTGGCGAGCTTCTTCGAGGGCGCGTCCTTGAGCATGAACCCGTTGACCCGGGCGTCCAGTGCCCGGCGCACCGTGCCCGGCCTGCCCAGGCTGGTCAGGATCAGGGTCCGGCAGTCCGGCAGGCTGGCGTGCAGCTCGGTGGCGGCGGTCAGGCCGTCCTTGCCGGGCAGGTCGATGTCGATGATGGCCACGTCGGGCTGGTGCTTCTGCGCGGCGGGCAGGATCTCGTCGCCGGATGCCACTTCGGCGACCACGGTGATGTCGGCCTCGAGGTTCAGCAGGGCCACGAGGGCGCCGCGCAGCATGTGCATGTCCTCGGCCAGTAGAACATTGATCACTTCGCGCCTTTCGCTCGACGTAATCGCCCCCTCAGAATAATCGCTCATCGGTGTTCTCCGTGTCCCGCGAACGAGAAAAAAGTCCGGCAGTTGTTATACCGAGGGTGCACTATTTCCCACCCGATCTGACTATGTGCAACCCCATTGGGTCTCGGCCTCGTTTCGTCCTCGGCTCGAGTCACCGAATGCATGCTTACTCCCAGCAGTCGAGTCGGGTAGGGACGCTGGGGAGGGCCTGTGGGAACGAACCTCTGCACTTCGGCGTCCTGCCGGACCGCGAGCGGAACCGGCACCATTGCCTCGATCATCCCAGGTCCGCGTTTGTGCGCACCTTGCCGGTCCCGCCTCGAGCGAGCCTTCCGCGAAGTGCCCGGCTGGTACGCCCGGTGCGCCAGGGTCCTGGCGAACGGCGGCACCGGTACCGCCGGACAGTCGCGACCCGGTGGGCCGTCCGGGCGACGGGCCGCCACCGCGGCCGCCGAACTCTGCGACTCGCTGCAGACCTTCCTGCGCACCTGGTGCGAACGGACGGTGACGAACGTCCCCGTCGAAGGCTCCCTCGCGATGGCCGCGTTCCTCGCCGGACGGCTCGACGACCTGGTGCGACACCCCCGTGCGGGCGAACTGCTGGACGGGCTCGACGCCCTGATCGCCAAGGCCCGGCAGGTCGCGCACCCCAATCCGTTGCTGCACACCGAACTGGGACCGTGCCGCCACCCCGGTTGCGACCGGGTGGTCCGGGTCGCGGTCCGCGCCAACTCCGTGCTTCCGCCGCCGCGGCTGAGCTGCGACGCGGGACACGCGTGGCTGCCCGCACCGCGGGCCGCCGAACGGTACCGGCCGGAGCGCGCCGCGTGAACCGACGCGGTGAGCTCGCCAACGATTCCAACCAGGGAGTGCCCATCATGCAACCGGCCGTCCGCCAAGCCATCGCCGCGATGCACGAGCGCTACTTCGAGCCCATCACGCTGAACGACCTGGCCGCCGAGGTCTTCGTCAGCCCCTTCCACTTCTCCCGGATCTTCTCCAGGGCGACCGGGGTCACCCCCGGCCGCTACCTGACCGCGGTCCGGCTGTTCGAGGCGAAGCGGCTGCTCCTGACCACCTCGCTGACCGTGTCCGACATCGTCTGCAGCGTCGGGTACAGCAGCGTCGGCACCTTCACCAGCCGCTTCACCAGGGCGGTCGGCATGAGCCCCACCCAGTACCGCGACCCGATGGTCAGCGAACTGCTGATCGCGATGGCCCCGCACTTCCAGCGGCTGCCCTCGCTGAAGACCCTGCGCGACGCCGGGCAGAGCTGCGCCGCGCCGCAGAACGCGGGCGGCTCGGTGGTCGGCAGGCTGGACATGCCGCCCGGCAAGACCACCGGCAACGTGCTGATCGGCGTGTTCGCCGAGGCCATCCCGCAGTGCGGCCCGGTCGCGTTCAAGGGCATGGCCGACAGCGGGCCGACCGAGCTGATCCTCAACAACGTGCCGCCGGGCCGCTGGCACGTGATTGCGGTGGCCGAGCACAACGGCGCGCTCGGCGAGGGCAAGTCGTACTCGATCGCCACCAACTCCGCGATCACCATCACCGGGGACGAGACGGCCGCGGTGAACCTGCGGCTGCGCCCGGTCCGGCCGACCGACCCGCCGATCGCGATCACCCTGGCTTCGCGGGTCACCCCCGAGGTCGGCAGCGTCGCGATGCCGCGGATCCAGGAACTCCCGGCCGTCGCCTGAGCCCACCTTCGAAAGCGAGGACGTGTCCGATGTCGACTCTGCTCGGCTCACTGCGACGGCGGGTGCTGGCCCCCTCGTTCAAGGCGGTCAGCTTCGCCGGCCGCGGGTTCGCGGTCGAACCCATCGAGGCCACCGCGCGGCTGGAGGCCATCCCGCAGTCCGTGGTCGCCGGGTTCGAATGGGGCATCGACAGCCCCGGCCAGTGGGACCTCGAACGGCGGCTCGACCTGGTCGAGGCCGAGTACCGCGGGTTCGCCTACGAGGGCGCGACGATGGCGTCGGCGGTGCTCGACGCGATGAGCTTCCGCCCGTCCAGCCGCACCCGCGACCTGCTGCTCGGCCCGGGGCAGCCGCACATCTTCCTGACCTACATCGGCATCGGCTTCGCCATGGCGCGGCTGCCCCGGCCGCTGTGGAAGAAGATCGTGCCGGACATCAGCGGCACCCCGTACCACCCGACGATGAGCTGGCTGGCCGTCGACGGCTACGGCTTCGACCGCGCCTACTTCGACACCGGGAAGATCGTCGACCGCCAGCACGTGCTCCAGCCGTACCCGTGGGACGGTCACCCCCGCTACTTCAGCCGCGCGGTGGACCAGGGGATCGGGCGCGCGCTGTGGTTCATCAACGGCGGGCACCCCGGCAACGTGGCGGCCGCGGTCGCCCGCTTCGTCCCCGGCAGGCAGGCGGACCTGTGGAGTGGCGTGGGCCTGGCGGCGACGTTCGCCGGCGGCGCCGACGCCGAGGGGCTGGCGTCCCTGAAGGCACCCGCCGGCCCGCACGCGCCGGAACTGGCACTGGGCGCGGTCTTCGCGACCAAGGCCCGGACCTATTCCGGCTTCGTGCCGCCGCACACCGAGACCGGCATCCGGGCATTGGGCGGAGTGTCCATTTCCGATGCCGTGCGGATCGCCGACGAAACCGAAGTGGCGCACGACGCCGGGGACGAGCACACCCCCGCGTACGAAATCTGGCGGGACCGCATTCGCCGTGAATTCTCCACCTCGAAATTGCGCTCAGTGGCCTGAACCAGCTCGAGCCGACTCCGACCGCGGCCGCCGCTCACTCCCGTGGAGCGGCGGCCGCTTCCGTTCGCACCCTTCTGACCTGCGGTCTCTCGGCAAGGATGGAGTAGAACGCGCCGGGCGCTTCTTGGGAAAGTAAAGGTCACGAGTGCTTCGGAATTCGATTCTACCCGATAGGGGGAGAGCGAGTTGGGTAATGGCTGGCGCGCGCTTCGGCGCCGCATTCTGACTCCGAACGTGGTGGAAACCACTTTGGACAAGCGAGGTTTCCACAAGAAGAGCCCGGCCGCGCAGGAACTGCTGGAAAAGGTCGGGAGGATCTTCCTCGAAGGGTACGGGTACGCGGTCGAAGCACGCACGACCGCCGACGCGATGGAGCGCTTGGACCAGATCCCGGAGCGGTTCCGCGGGTTCGCCTACGAAGGTGCCGGCATGGGCTGGGCGATGCTCGACGGCCTGCCGCTCCCCGGGACGGGGCGCACCCAGGAAAGCCTGGTCAGCGGCGGCGATCCGCACAACTACCTGATCTACGTCGGCGTCGGCTGGGCGATGGCCCGCCTGCCGAAGTTCCGCTGGCCCGACCCCGAAGCCTTCGACCCGCTGCTGCGCTGGCTGGTGCTCGACGGCTACGGCTTCCACCAGGCGTACTTCCGCACCCAGAAGTACATCCACGAGCAGTACCAGGACGAGCGGTTCGCCTGGCCGGTCGCTTCGCCGTACACCAACCGCGCCATCGACCAGGGCATCGGCCGGGCGCTGTGGTTCATCGGCGGCACCGACGCGCGCCTGGTCACCTCGATGGTGCGGGACTTCCCCGAGGAGCGGCGGTCCGACCTCTACGGCGGGATCGGCCTGGCCGCGACCTACGCCGGTGGCGCCGACCCGGACGAGCTGCGGTACCTGCGCGACCACGCCGGTGAGCACCGCGGCCTGCTCGCGCAGGGCTCGGCCTTCGCCGCCGAAGCCCGCGTGCGTGCCGGCCTGCTCGTGCCGCACTCCGAAGCCGCCGCGGAGATCCTCTGCGGCACCGACGCGGTCACCGCCGCGAAGCTCACCCAGGACGTCCGGCCGGCCAAGCCCGTCGACGGCGAGGTGCCGGCCTTCGAGACCTGGCGTCAGCAGATCGCAAACGAGTTCGTTTCCCTTGGAGGTGTTCACCTATGACCGCGACAGTCCACTGGCTGCGCAAGCAGCTGGCCGGGATCGTTGCCCTCGTCCTCGTGGCGGGCATGTTCCTGGTCAGCAGCCTGCCGGAGACGTCGGCGGCCGAGCAGGACGAGCTGGCGGCAGGCTACGGCTTCGCGCCGAAGTCGATCGCCATGCCGAGCGGCTTCCCGCAGCAGGAGATCCGGAAGGTCAACCAGGACTACAAGAACATCGACGCCTGGATCTCCTCGGTGGGCGCCGGTATCGCGATGAACGACGTCGACGGCGACGGGCTCGCGAACGACCTGTGCGTCACCGACCCGCGGATCGACCAGGTGGTGATCACCCCGACGCCCGGTGCCGGCGACCAGCGGTACGAGCCGTTCGCGCTCAAGACCGGGACGCTGCCGATGAACGACGTGATGGCGCCGATGGGCTGCGCCCCCGCGGACTTCAACGAGGACGGCCGGACCGACCTGCTGGTCTACTACTGGGGCCGCACGCCGATCGTGTTCCTCGGCAAGGCCGAGGCGAAGGGCATGCCGCTCGACGCCAACTGCTTCGTGCCGGTCGAGCTGGTCCCCGGCTCCACCGCGGCGAAGTACAACGGCCCGCAGTGGAACAGCAACGCGGTCGCGATCGACGACTTCGACGGTGACGGCCACATCGACATCTACCTCGGGAACTACTTCCCGCACAGCCCGGTCCTCGACCCCTCGGTCAAGGGCGGGGTGGAGATGAACGACTCGCTGTCGAACGCCTCCAACGGTGGTGAGGACTACTTCTTCCGCTGGACCGGCGCGAACGCCACCGGCGTGCAGTACCAGCAGCTCGACAGCGTCATCCCGATCGAGTTGTCCAAGGGCTGGGTGCTGGGTGCCGCGGCGAACGACGTCGACGGCGACCTGCTGCCCGAGCTGTACCTGGCACAGGACCACGGCAAGGACGCGATGCTGCACAACCGGTCCACCCCGGGCAACATCCGGTTCGAGCCGCTGGTGGACTCCCGCACCCCGCTGGTGCCGAAGTCCAAGCGCATCGGTGGTGACTCGTTCAAGGGCATGTCCGCCGAATGGGCCGACCTCGACCGCAACGGGCTGTACGACCTGTTCGTCAGCAACATCACCACCTCGTTCGGCATCGAGGAGAGCAACTTCCAGTTCATGAACACCTCGGGCAGCCAGTCCGAGCTGCGGGCGCAGCTGCAGGCCGGTGACGCGCCGTGGGAGGACAAGAGCACCGACCTCGGCACCGCGTGGTCCGGCTGGGCCTGGGACATCAAGTCCGAGGACTTCAACAACAGCGGCAAGCCCGCCATCGCCCAGGCGACCGGGTTCGTCAAGGGTGAGGTCAACCGCTGGCCGCAGCTGCAGGAACTGGCGACCGCGAACGACCTGACGGTGCACGACCCCGCCTGGTGGCCGAACATGGTCAAGGGCGACGACGTGGCGGGCAGCCAGCGACTGGCGTTCTTCGTGCCGAAGTCCGACGGCGGCTTCGTCAACCTGTCCGAGCAGCTCGGCCTCGGGGTCCCGGTGCCCACCCGCGGCATCGCCACCGGTGACGCCGACGGCGACGGCCGGATCGACATGGCCGTGGCCCGTCAGTGGGACCAGCCGGTCTTCTACCAGAACACCGCGCCGGCGGCCGGTCAGTTCCTCGGCCTCAAGCTGACCCACCCGGACGGTGCGCCGGTGGTCGGGGCCCAGGTGTGCGTGAAGACCGCGGACGGCCGGACGATCGTCGGCCGGGTCGACGGCGGCAGCGGGCACTCCGGCAAGCGCAGCAACGATGTCCACATCGGACTCGGGGATGTGCGGGGTGCTCAGGAAGTCAAGCTGTGGTGGCGTGACCGCACCGGTCAGGCCCACGAGCAGGAACTCAAGCTGACCCCGGGCTGGCACTCGCTCCAGCTCGGTGCGCAGGCCCAGGAGAGGTGAGTCATGGCCGAACAGAAACCCAGTGGCCCGCCGCAGGCGCCCGCCGCCCCGAAGCAGAACTCCGGTGGCCCGCCCCGGGACCCGAAGGTGATCACGGCCCTGCGCCGGTTCGCGATCTCGATGACGGTGTTCAACATCCTCGGCTACACGGTGCTCGGCTTCGAGCAGCCCTGGCTGTGGCCGTTCATCGCGCTGGCCACGGGCTACTCCGTGGAACTCGGGCTGGAGATGATCAACGCCAGGGTCGAGGGGCGCGCGCCGCGCTTCCTCGGTAGCGGGTTCAAGGGCCTGGTGGAGTTCCTCTTCCCCGCGCACATCACCAGCCTTGCGGTGAACATGCTGACCTACCCCAACGACCAGATCCTGGTGATGCTGTTCGGCATCGTGGTCGCGGTCGGCGCGAAGTGGGTGCTGCGGGCCCCGGTCCGCGGCAGGCTCCGCCACTACATGAACCCGTCGAACTTCGGCATCGCGGTGATCCTGCTGGTGTTCCCGTGGGCGAGCATCGCGCCGCCCTACCACTTCACCGAGAACGTCACCGGCGTGATCGACTGGCTGATCCCGGTGCTGATCATCGCCGCGGGCACGATGCTGAACGCGAAGCTGACCGGCCGCATGTGGCTGATCTTCGGCTGGCTGAGCTTCTTCGTGCTGCAGTCGGTGGTCCGCGGCTGGCTGCTGGACACCGCGATCCTCGGTGCGCTGGGCACGATGACCGGCGTGGCGTTCGTGCTGTTCACCAACTACATGATCACCGACCCGGGTACCTCACCGTCGAAGCCGGCTTCGCAGTTCGCCTTCGGCGCCGGGGTGGCGACCCTGTACGGCGTGCTCACCGGCGCCGGGATCGCCTACGGGTTGTTCTTCGCCACGGCCGCGGTCTGCCTGATCCGCGGTGGCTTCCTCTGGGCGCTGCACTTCGTCAACAAGGCGCGGGTGCAGTTCGAGACCCAGCAGAAGGAACTGGCGGAGAAGGCGAAACTGGAAGCCGCGCCCCCGGTGGTCGAGGCGGTTCCCGCCCCGGTCTCCATCGCGGCGAAGGCGGCCGACCCGCCACCGGCCGAGAAGGCGGCGTGAGCCTGCTCAAGCGGACTCGGAACCCTGGCGGCACCCTTCGACGGGTGCCGCCAGGCCCGCCCCGGTCCGCTACCTTCCGGCTGCTCAAGCACCTGGCGGGCGACCGCCTCCGGCTGATGTCGGAAGCGGCGAACACCTACGGCGACGCCGTCCGGATGGCCATCGGGCCGAAGACGCTCTACTTCTTCAACCACCCGGACCCCGCGAAGCACGTGCTGGCCGACAACGCGGCCAACTACCACAAGGGAATCGGCCTGGCGCAGGCGAAGCGGGCGCTCGGGGACGGACTGCTCACCAGTGAGGGCCAGCTCTGGCGCAAGCAGCGCAAAATCATCCAGCCGGCGTTCCAGCACAAGCGGATCGTGGCGCAGGCAGGCATCGTGGCCGAAGAGGGCGCGAAACTGGTCGACCGCCTGCGGGCCAACGCCGGTGGCGGGCCGATCGACATCACGCAGGAGATGACCGGGCTCACCCTCGGGGTGCTCGGCCGGACCCTGCTCGACGCCGACCTCGGCGCGTTCGACGCGGTGGGCCACTCGTTCGAAGCCGTGCAGGACCAGGCGATGTTCGAGATGGTCACGCTGTCGATGGTGCCGATGTGGGTCCCGTTGCCCAAGCAGCTGCGTTTCCGCGCGGCACGGCGGGAACTGCAACGCGTGGTCGACGCACTGGTCGCCCACCGCGACGCCACCGGCGGCGCCACCGGCGACGATGTCCTTTCGCGACTCATCGTGTCCACCAGGGAGGAAGCCGACCCCGCGGTCGGTGAGCAACGCATGCGCGACGAACTCGTCACGCTGCTGCTCGCCGGGCACGAGACCACGGCGAGCACCCTGAGCTGGTCGCTGCACCTGCTGGACCGGCACCCGGAAGTCGCGGAACGCCTGCGGGCCGAGGCGATCGAGGTACTCGGGGACCGGTTGCCGCAGCACGAGGACATCCGGAAACTGGTGTACACGAACCAGGTCATCTCCGAAGCGATGCGGTTGTACCCACCGGTGTGGATCCTGCCGCGTTTGGCTTTGGAAGACGACGAGATCGCCGGCTACCACGTCCCAGCGGGCGCGGATGTCGTGGTGTGCCCGTACACCATGCACCGCCACCCCGCTTTCTGGGACCGCCCCGACGAATTCGACCCGGACCGCTTCGCCCCGGACGCCACCGCGGGACGCCCGCGGTACGCCTACATCCCGTTCGGTGCGGGGCCGCGGTTCTGCGTCGGGAACAGCCTGGGTCTGATGGAGGCGGTGTTCGTGCTGGCGATGATCGCCAGGGAACTGACGCTCACCGGCGTCGCCGGGCACCAGGCGATCGCCGAACCCATGCTCTCCCTACGAGCCAAAGGCGGCCTGCCCATGACCGTACGAAAGGCCACCTGACCCCCCGGTTCGCGACACAAATGTGGCTTTGGGGGCCGATTACGCCCCCAAAGCCACATTCGTGTCCCTGCTGGGCGCCCCCCATGTCCCAACCGCCACATTCGCGCCACGCCACCCCCTCACCCCCTCACCCATGCCGTGAATGTGGCTTTCACGGCCAAAAACGCCGAGAAAGCCACATTCACGGCACCACCCCCCCACCAACCCGCCGCCCAGCCACAAAAAGCGACCACAAGAGCCACCATCACCAACCGCCACCGGGCAGCAAAACGGGACCATACAAGCCACCCACCCCTCCCCATCCCCGGTCCCCCAGCCAAAAACACGGCGAAGGTGTCCTTGTCAAGGCATCAGTCCAGCCTTGACAAGGACACCTTCGCCGTAGTCACACTAAAAAACCGGGGTGGCAACCCCAGCCAGCCCCAGCCCAGCCCCAACACCACGCAACACAGAAGACGAAACCACCCCCCGCATCCTGATCTCATTGACCCAAGGTCCGTAGCCGAAAATGAGGAGACGCCCGTGGACGCGGCCAATCCCGACGCGCGTGCAGTCAAGGTGATGACGCTCGAGGCGTATGCCGACACGATCGTTCCCGGCGAGAAGCGCCATCCCGACGACCACGCGATCGCCGGGGTGTCGGAGGGGCCGGGGTCGGTCGAGGCCGGGGCGCTCGAGCTGCTGGAGACCGAGGCCACCGGGATCACCGCGGGGCTCGACTTCCTGGTGCCGATGCTCAACGGGCACGCCAAGGCCTACGCCGAGGAACACCACCGGGAACTGGACCCGAGCCTCCCCGAGTTCGTCGCGTTGTCCTACGACGACCGGGTTCAGCTCATCCTGCGGCTGACCAAGAACGGTCACCCCGAGAAGGACGGCTGGGTCAGCCTCGCCCTGTTCTGCAACATGGCCTTCGACAGCGCCCCGCACCTGAGCACCGCGCAGGCCCTCGCCGACGGGCACCCCGGCCTGCTCGCGATGGGCATCTCCACCCCCGACGAGGACGGTCTCTGGCGCTTCCCGAACTACTCCTACGGCCGGAAGCTGGCCGAACTCCACCCGGACACCACGCCTTCAGGGAGCCCCGCATGACCAGCGACAAGACCGAGGTCCTCATCGTCGGCAGCGGATTCGGCGGTGCCATCGCGGCCTACCACCTCGCCGCCGGCGGGGCCAAGGTCACCGTGCTCGAGCGCGGCCCGTGGCTGGAGAGCAAGGACTTCGACCACGACTTCCTGCTCGGCTCGTCCTACACCAGGGCGTTCGACTTCGTCGTCGGCGACGGGATGAGCGTGCTCGGCGGCAACTGCGTCGGCGGCGGCAGCGTGGTGTACTTCGCGGCGATGCCCCGCGCGCCGAAGTTCGTCTTCGAGCGCCACGGCAGCATCGGCCGTCGCATGTGGCCTGCCGAGATCAGCCGCGACACCCTCGAACCGTGGTACGACCGGGTTTCCGAGTCGATCCCGGTGACGCAACAGGACTGGAACGACGTCACCTACTCCGGTGGGCTGTGGGCCGCGGCCTGCCACCACTCCGGCCGGACCGCGAACCCCACCCCGGTCGCCATCGACAACGCCAAGTGCACCAACTGCAACTGGATGATGGGCGGCTGCCGGTTCGACGCGAAGCGCTCGCTGCTGACCAACTACCTGCCCGCCGCGCTGGCGCACGGCGCCACGATCCGCCCGCTGCACGAGGTGCAGAAGATCGAGCGCACGCCCGACGGCGGCTACCGCGTGCACTACAACATCGTCGACGAGGTCGACTACCGCGTGCACAGCGAGAGCGGCGTGATCGAGGCGAAGATCGTCATCCTGGCCGCCGGCGCCGGGGCCACCCCGGTGATCCTGCAGCGCTCGGAGGAGTCGCTCGGCAAGATGCCGCACGGTGTCGGCCGCTACTTCTCCGGCAACGGCGAACGGCTGAACACCGCGATCCTCAACGAGGACAAGGTGCGCGAGGTGCTCGGACTGTCCCGTGAGGACGGTCTGGCGTACGAGGCGAACCAGATCGGCAAGGGCCCGACCGTGGCCTGCTGGGACCGGCTCGACGAGAACCTGCCCGAGTACTCCCGCTACTCGATGGAGCAGCTGTACTTCCCGCCCGGCCTCGGCACCATCCTCGCCCAGGTGCCCGGCGGCGACTCGCCGACCTGGTTCGGCAAGGAGAAGAAGGAGATCCTCAAGCGCTGGAAGTCGTGGCTGACGATCTTCCTGATGACCGAGGACGACAACGAGGGCGTCTTCGGCCCGCCGCCGCCCACCGGCAACGCCTTCCGCGTCTCGCAGCAGATGCTCGGCCGTGGCGCGCTGAAGTACGACCCGACGCCGAACACGCTCAGTGGCTGGGCCCAGGCCGACGCCGAGGTCAAGGAGATCATGGAGAAGGACGGCCTGGCGAAGATCGCGCCGTGGACGAACGACGTGGTCGGGGCGTACACCGTGCACCCGCTGGCGTCCTGCCGGATCGGTGACGACGCGGCCACCTCGGCCCTGCACCCGAACCACGAGCTGCGCGACCACCCCGGGATCTTCGTCACGGACGGTTCCGCGGTGCCGGGCGCGCTGACCGTCAACCCGGCGATGACCATCGCCGCGCTGGCCGAACGCGCTGTTCCCGGAATTGTCAAGGCCGCACAAAACCGCGGGATCGACGTAAAGTACGGCGCACCGTCCCCGGACGGCGCGATCAACGGGCGGCGGGGCGTCACCAAGTTGGCTTTGAGTCTGGCGGGAGACTGACGAATGGTGGAAACACAGCGGCGGGGTGGCTGGAAGGCGTTCAGCGAGAAGCTGAACACCGATTGGCACAAGGCGGCGTTGCTGCTCTACACCGTGGTGGTGCTGGCGCACTGGGCCGAGCACATCGCCCAGGCCATCCAGATCTACGCGCTGGACTGGACGGTTCCGGAAGCCAGGGGCGTGCTCGGCATGCCCTTTCCCTGGTTGGTCACCTCCGAATGGATGCACTACGGTTACGCCATTCTGATGATGGTGAGCTTCATCATCCTGCGCCACGGTTTCGTCGGCCGGGCGAAGACGTGGTGGAAGGTCGCCATGTGGATCCAGGTCTGGCACCACTTCGAGCACCTGCTCCTGCTGCTGCAGGCGCTCACCGGGGCGAACCTGATGGGCGCGGCGAAGCCGAGCAGCATCGTGCAGCTGCTGATCCCGCGGGTGGAGCTGCACCTGTTCTACAACACCATCGTCTTCATCCCGATGGTGATCGCGATGGTCTACCACCTGCGGCCCAGCGCCGAGGAGCGGGCGATGATGCGCTGCGCCTGCGCCCTGCGGCACACCGAACCGGCGGCGAAGGCCAAGGCCGGGGTGGCCTGACGATGCCCGGGGTGACGCAGGGTCCGCACGACCACGTGATCACCTTCGGCGTCACCACCGGCACGCTCTGGCTGCAGGTGCTGCTGGTCGCCGCCGCGCTCACGGTCGCCGCCTGCGCGCTGGTCCGCCCGTTCTTCACCGAACAGGAGCGGGCCACGCGCGAGGCGGTGGCGTGGGCGGCGGCGGTGGCCGGCGTGCTGACCCTGCTGCTCACCGAAGGTCTCGACCTGCCGAAGCAGTTCGCCGTGCTGTTCCTCGCCGGGCTGGGCGTGCCGCTGTTCCTGGCGCGCCACGCCGACCACGGCACGACGCCACTGCGGGTGCTGCACCACCTCACGCCGTGGGTGCTGCTCGCCGCGGCGACCGGCGCGAGCGTCGAGTTCGCTCGAGCCTGGCTCGGGGCGGGGCCGGACCGCGCTGGAGTGCTGCTCAACACCGGGCTCGTGATCGCGATGGTCGGGCTGTCCTGGTTCGCCGTCTGGCGCCCGGCGCCGGGCCGGGCCAGGGCGCTGGTCAACGGCGTGGGCTGGGCGCTGGCCAGCGTCGTGGTCGCGGGCACCGCGCACGTCGCCACCTTGACCGTGGCCGCCGGATAGCCGCCCGGTGGTCCTGACGAAGGGATCACCGATGACACCGACACCGGTCCGGCTCGCGCTGCGCCGCACGCTCAAGCAGGTCCGCCACGTGCGGCCGGTCCACCCGCGCGCGGCGACCGGACTGGTGCGGGCGGTGTACCGGCAGGTCGAGCGGGACTTCGGCATGCTGGCCCCGCCGACCGCCCTGCACTCACCGTCACCGGAGGTGCTCGCGGCGGCCTGGACGATCCTGCGCGAGTCGCTGATCGCCGGCGGCCGGGCGAGCCGGGCCGCGAAGGAAGCCGTGGCTTCGGCGGTCTCGGTGCGCAACGCCTGCCCGTACTGCGTCGAGGTGCACGGCGCCACAATGGCCGGCTTGGTGTCCACAGAGGACGCTGCCGCGATCATCGGTGACCACATCGGGTCGGTTTCCGATCCGGAGATCCGGGCGGTGGCCGCCTGGGCACGCGGGGACGACTCGGTGGAGCTGCCCGCCGGACAGGCGGCCGAGCTGCTGGCGGTGGCGTTCACCTTCGAATACCTCAACCGCATGGTGCACGTCTTCCTCGGTCCGTCACCGCTGCCGCCGGAGGTGCCGGAAAGCGCGGCGAAGTTCGTGCGCGGCATGCTCGGGAAATTCCTGCGGCCCGGCACGCCACCGACGCCGGGGGCGGCACTGGAATTGCTGCCGCCCGGTGGGAACGCGCCGGAATGGGCGGACGGAGTACTCGCTGACGCATTCGGGCGCGCGTCCCTGGCATTCGAAGCAGCCGGTGCACGTGCGCTTTCGCCCGCCGTTCGAGAACTGGTCGAGAATCGGCTGCGCGAGTGGACCGGTGAGCCGATGGGACTCAGCCGCGCCTGGGTGGAGCCGCTGGTGGAAGAGCTGCCCGAACCCGAGAAGGCGTCCGCCCGACTCGCCCTGCTCGTCGCGTTCTCGGCTTTCCAGGTCGACGAATCGATTGTGGACGCGATTGATCGAGACGACACCGCGATCGTGGAAATCACCTCCTGGGCTGCCTTTTCCGCGGCCCGCCGCGCGGTGGAACTGCGGCTGGTGAAGGCGGGAAAGGAGAAGACCCCCCGCTGACCCGGCCGCCATACTCGAAGGTGTCAGATCGCTCGCCCGGTCAAAGCGAGACCGCCACACCACTTTCGACGACGGTTCGGCTTGTGCGAAGGCGTCCTCCCGCGATCTGCGCCCCGGCGAACGCCGTGCACCCCGCGCGGGTGCACGGCGAACGTCATGTCCACATGCGACAGAGAGGACGGACGGGTGAAGGACTTCCAGCAGGTGATCGCCGATCTGACCGCCGAGGCTGCAGCGTTCGACGGGCTGGTGGCGGAGCTCGCCGAAGCCGACTGGGCCAAGGCCACCCCGGCCCCGGGCTGGAGCGTCAAGCACCAGGTCGGGCACCTCGCGTTCATCTTCAAGATCGCCGGACTGGCCGCCGCCGAGCCCGCCGTGTTCACCGCGATCACTTCGAAGATCGGGCCCAACGGCTTCGAAGCCGCGGTGAACGGCGCCCTCGAGGAGTACATCCACGACCCCGCCGAGTCGGTGCTCACCCGCTGGCGGGCCGAGCGCGACACCGGTATCAAGGCACTCGCCGCGGTCCCCGCCGACCAGGTGGTGCCGTGGCTGGTCAACCCGCTGCCGCCGGCCGTGCTGGCCTGCGCGGGCATGATGGAGCTGTTCGGCCACGGCCAGGACATCGCCGACGCGCTCGGCGTCACGCGTGAGAAGACCGACCGCGTCGCCAACCTCGTCGGCTTCGCCGTGCGCACCTGGAACTTCGGTTACCAGGCGCGGAACCTGCCTGAGCCCGACGTCCAGTTCCGCTTCGAGCTGACCTCACCCTCCGGCGACCAGTGGGCGTTCGGCCCGGCCGAGTCCGAAGAGCGGATCACCGGCGACGCGTGGGACTTCTGCCTCCTGGTCACCCGCCGCCGCCACCGCGACGACCTGGACCTGACCGCCACCGGTGCCGAGGCCGACCGCTGGCTGGACCTCGCCCAGGCCTACCGCGGCCCGGCGGGGGAGGGTCGCCGGCCCGGGCAGTTCTCATGAGTTCCGGCGCCGAGGAGATCGGCAGGCACTACGACGAGCGCTCGCCGATCGGCGACGAACTGCGCGACGGCCAGATCCACATGTGGTACTGGTTCGACCGCCACGACGACGCCACGCTGCCCGAGGCCGTGCACCGGATGAGCCGCAAGGTCACCGACACCCTGGGCCTGCGCCCCGGCGAGCACCTGCTCGACGCGGGCTGCGGGCCCGGGGAGACCGCGGTCTACCTGGCAGGCCAGTTCGGCATCCGGGTCACCGGGATCACGCTCAGCGCGTACGAGATCGCGCAGGGCGGCAAGCGGGCCGAAGCCGCCGGCGTGGCCGACCGCGCCCGGTTCGAGTACGGCGACTTCACCGCACTGTCCTATCCGGACAACTCGTTCGACGCGGTGCTGGCGCTGGAATCCCTGCAGAACGCGCCCGACCTGGGGACCGTGCTCGCCGAGTTCCACCGGGTCCTGCGCCCCGGCGGGCGCCTGACCTTCTCCGACTTCAGCCTGGAGTCCGATCGCGACCCGGCGCGGGTGGCCAAGTTCGTCGAGACGCTGAAACTGGGCGCGCTGCCGACCCTGCCCGAGTGGCTGGACCTCACGCGGGCCGCCGGGTTCGCGGTGGAGGAGTACACCCAGTGCGGGCCGCGGGCGTTCGGCATGAAGACGAAGTACCTGGAGACCGCGATGCGCAGCCGGGACGAGATCACCGCCAAGTTCGGCGAGTCGGCGGTCGGCGAGTTCTCCCGCAACCACCTGGGTTTCTTCGCGCCGCGCAAGGACCAGATCGGGTACGTGATCGTTTCCGCCCGCAAGCCGGGCTGAGCACCGAATTCCCTCGAAAGGACGCGCTGAAATGACTGACGCCGCAACGGACTCGACCATCGCCGAACTGGTGAAGGCGTTCGCCAGCGCCCGGCCCGAGCAACTCCAGGCCGAGTTCGAGAACCTGGCCGGTGCCGTGTGGCGCGAGGGCGTCCTGACCGAGCTGGCGTTGCCCGCCGCGCCGGTGCTGGTCGACGTGCTCGACCAGGTCACCGAAGACCACCAGGGCCGTCTCGTGGTGCTGCTCGGCCTGCTCGCCGAGGCCGAATACCCCGAGCTGGGCCCGGTCAACCACGCCGTGCGCGCGGGGCTGGACCAGTACCTGGCGCTGGTCGCGCGCGAGTCGAACACGCAGGCCTTCACCCTCGCGCTGCTCTACCTGCTCTCGCACTTCCCCGCCGACCGCGAGCGCATCCTCGGCGCGGTGGCGGGCATCGGCCTCGGGCCGGAGGAGCAGACGCGGCTGGAGCGCGCGCTCGCCTCGCTCGACCTGGCGAAGCCGGACCTCGGCCGGGTGTGGCCCGCGCCGTCGATCTGGGCGCTCAACGCCTCCGAGCAGGACTTCGACCAGAGCTGGATCAACGACCTGTCCACCGAGCAGATCACCACGAACTGGGAGAACGACACCAAGACGGTGTTCGGCTTCTCCGGCGCCAAGGCGTACTGGTCGGTGCTGAACGGTGACCCGGTGCAGGTGGCGCAGAACCCGCCGTCGCGCTCGGACTCGGACGAGGACATCGATTCGAGCACCTCGGGCCTGTTCGGCGCGCACGTCGAGGCGTTCCGCTGCGCGAACTGCTCGGGTGCGCTGGAGATCCGCGACGAGGTCGTCCGCTGCCCCGAGTGCGCCACCTCGTACCCGGTCGCCGGCGGCGTGCTCGACCTGACCGCGGGCATCGCCGAGACCATCAGCACCGGCAACGACGAGGACACCGCGGACCTGCTCCAGAAGCTGGCCGAGATGCCGACCATGGGGCTGTACTACGAGTCCGTGCTGCGCCCGGCCTACCTGCAGATCGCCGGGTCGAACTGGGGCGGCGCGGTCACCCCGTCCGACGAGGACGCCTACATCGCCACGCACATCGACCCGGTCGACGGCCCGGTGCTCGACCTGGCGGCCGGCGCGGGGCGCTGGACCACGGTGGTCTCCGACACCGTCGGGCCGGACCGCCTGCTCGCGCTCGACATGGGCCTGCCGATGCTCAGCGTGCTGCGCAGCCGCCTGCCCGAGGTGCCCGCGGTGCAGGGCAGCGCGCTCGACCTGCCGTTCGCCGACTCGAGCTTCGGCGCGGTGAACATGTGGAACGCGCTGCAGGCCTTCCCCGACGACGCGGAGACCGCGATCCTCGAGGTCGGCCGGGTGCTGCGCCCGGGTGGCACGTTCACCTGCATGACCTTCCTGTTCGGCCAGGACCCGATCTACCGGCACTTCCAGAAGTCGCACTTCTTCCCCAGCCGTCCGGCCGGGCACCTGCTCTTCGAGCTGGAGGACATCAAGGCGTGGCTGGACCGGGCCGGGATGCGGATCGTCGAGCTGTCCGGGCCGGAGACGTTCGTCTTCTTCACCGCCGAGCGGATCTGATGGCCGTCCGGTTGCCGGGGCAGCCCGGATACGACGCGGCGACGGCCGTCTTCAACCTGACGGCTCCGCCGACCCCGGCAGCGGCCGTCGTCGTGTCCACAGTGGACGAAATCCGCGAGGCGCTGGAGTACGCGCGGTCGTTCCGGTTGGGCGTGCGGGTGCACACGACCGGGCACGCTTCGCCGACGCAGCGGCCGATGTCTTCCGCGCTGTTGCTCAAGGTGCGTCCTTCGGGGCCGGTCGAGGTCGACGCTTCGCGGCGGGTGGCCCGGGTGCCCGCGGGGACGTTGTGGGGTGCGGTCGCTGAGGCCGCGGCGCCTTTTGGCTTGGCTGCTCCGCATGGCTCGTCCGGGACCGTTGGCGTGGTCGGCTATCTGCTGCGCGGGGGGATGAGCTACTACGGGCGTCAGCTCGGGGTGGCGACGAACCTGGTGCGCGCGGTGGAGTTGGTGACCGCGGATGGTTCGCTGGTACGGGCTTCGGCTGCGGAGAACCCGGAGTTGTTCTGGGCGATCCGTGGCGGGGGCGGCGGGTTCGGGGTGGTCACCTCGATCGAGGTGGAACTGTTCCCAGCGGCGAAGGTGATCACGGGTTCGGCTTTCTGGGCTGGTGAGCACGCGCCGGAGCTGCTGCGGGAGTGGCTGCGCTGGTCGGAAGACGCCCCTTGGGAGGCGACGACTTCGTTGCAGATCATGAACCTGCCTGACCTGCCGGAGATCCCCGAGGTGCTGCGTTCGGGCCCGGTGTTGAGTGTGGACGGTGCCGTACTGGCGGTGACCGAGGACGGCGTGCCGCTGGCACAGGCCCAGGCGGACGAACTGTTGGGGCGCCTGCGTTCGGTGGCCGAGCCGGTGATGGACAGCTGGGCGCTGACCAAGCCGTCGGCGGTGCTCGAGGCGCACATGGACCCGGAAGACCCGGTGCCGATCGCCGGGGATCACCTGCTGCTGACGGACCTGGACTCGGCTGGGGCCTCGGAGTTCCTGCGCGTGGTGGGGCCGGGATCGGGTTCGCCGTTCATCAGCGCGGGGATGCGGCAGCTGGGCGGGGCGTACTCGGTGGCGGATCCGGGTGGTGGGGCGCTTTCCTCGTTCGCTGGGCGCTTTGCGTATTCGGGGGCAGGGCTGGTGGTCGACGACTCGTCTTCGGCGGCGGTTGAGGAGCACTGTTCGGTGGTGCGGTCGGCGCTGGCTCCTTGGGATTCCGGGTGGACTGTGCCCAGTTTTGTGGAGAACTGGCGGCAGCCGCAGCGGCACCTTTCGGATTCTTCGGTGGGGCGGGTGGATGCGGTTCGGGCGCTGGTGGATCCGGACGGGGTTTTCGCGGGGGATGTTTCGCCTGGGGCTTCTGCGGGGGGTTTGGCTGGGGGTTCGGTGGGGGACACCCCGGTTTTTTAGTGTGACTACGGCGAGGCCCTCTTTGTCAAGGCTGGGAAGATGCCTTGACAAAGAGGGCCTCGCCGTGTTTTTGGCTTAGGGCCGGGGATGGGGAGGTGTGGGGTTTCTGGTGCTCGGGTTTTGTGCCCGGGTGTCGTTTGGTGGTTCGGTGTTGTGGGGGCGTTTGTCGCTGGCCGCCGGTTGCTGGGGGCCTGGCTCGGGTTCGGATGCTCGGGTTGCGCTCGGGGTTCTTTGATGGGGCTCGGGGATGGCCTCGGTGGTCGGCTTCCGTTGCCGGGTGCCGGGGGGTGCGGTGAATGTGGCTTTCACGGCGTAATCGGCCGTGAAAGCCACATTCACGGCATGTGCGCGGGGGTGTGGGGCGCGAATGTGGGGGTTGGGACATTCGTGACAGGGGGCGGCCGGGGGTGACACGAATGTGGCTTTGGGGGCCGAATCCGCTCCCAAAGCCACATTCGTGTCGCGGGGCCGGCTAGCCGAAGGTGACTGGGGTGTTGGCGCCGGCGCTGGCGTCCGCGTTGTAGACGCCGATGATGCAGGTGATGGTCCCGCAGTCGACGGGGGTGGTGGTGCCGCTGCCGAGGGTGCCGGTGAACGACTTCCGTACGGTGAGCGGGGCGGTCGCGGCGCCGGTGCCGTCGGTGGTGACGGGGGCGACTCCTGTTGCGTCGCAGGCGAAATCGCTGCCGATGACGCCGCACAGGCCGATGAAGTGTGCTTCGTTCGCGGCCAGGCCGGTCGCCGAGACGGTCACCGTCGCGCCGTCGGTGAGGGCCGAGGACGGGGTCACCGTGACGGTGGCCGCGGCCGAGGCGCCCGCCTGCGAGGCGAGGGTGAGACCGGCGGCCAGTGCGAAAGCGGCGGCGGTCTTGGCGATCAGGTTGGTCCCGTGCTGCACAGTCGACTCCATTTCGCTGATGGGTGGTTATCCACCAACGAAGTTATCGGCGACCCGGCAAATCGGTCCAGGGAAACAGTTGATCTTGGCAAGATAGAAGAAAGCGACCCCCGTTCAGGCCCGGACTGCCTGGACGGGGGTCGCTCTCGGGGAACTGCCTCAGCCGGCCGGAACGGCGGCTTCTTCCTTCGTCTCCTCCGGAGCCTCAGCACCCTCCGGGGCCTCACCGTCGCCGGCGCCCGTGGCGGGGGCGTGGCGCAGCACGGTAGCGGCGACGATGGCCAGCAGGAGCGCCATCGAGGCACTGACCGTCACGGTGACGCTCAGGCTGTTGCTGAAGGCCGTGCGCGCCACCGCGAGCAGGCCCTCACCGGCGGAACCGGCGATCGACTGGGCCGCCGCGGCGGCACCGGCGATGCTTTCGCGAGCCGACTCGGCCGCCTCGACCGGGACCCCGGCGGGGATGGCCGCGTCGGTCATCTCGCCGCGGTAGACCGCGGTGCCGATGACGCCCATGGTGGCCACACCCATCGCGATGCCGAACTCGCCGCCGGTCTCCGAAAGCGACGACGCCGAGCCCATCTTCTCCATCGGGACCGAGGAGAACACCAGCCCGGTGCCGAGCGAACCCATCGGGCCCGCGCCGGCCGCGGACAGGACCAGGCCGGCCACCACGATCGCCAGGCCACCGGGGCCGTCGACGAAGGTGATCAGCACATAACCCGCGGCGACCGCGACCAGGCCGCCGGCGATGGCGAAACCGGGGCGGATCTTGCGGGCGATCATCGGCGCCACCATCACGCTGACCACCGTGGTCGCCGCCGAGGGCAGCAGCCACAGCGCGGCCTGCAGCGGCGAAAGGCCTTCGACCGTCTGCAGGTACAGGTTGATCAGCAGGTAGCTACCGCTCATGATGCCACCGGCGGTGGTGATGGCGATGGCCGCGGTGAACGTCTTGTTGTTGAACAACCGCAGGTCCAGCAACGGGTTCTCCAGCGAACGCTGGCGCTTGACGAACACCACACCGACGAGCAGGCCGACCACGATGGCGCCGATGCTGACGACGCCGACCTCGAGCTTGGCCAGCTCCTTGAGGCCGTAGATGACCGGCAGGATGGTGGCCAGCGACAGCGCGACGCTGGCCAGGTCGAGCTTGCCGGCGTTCTCGTCGCGGTACTCCGGCAGCAGCGCCGGGCCGAAGACGACCAGCGCCAGCATCACCGGCACGGCGAGCAGGAACACCGAGCCCCACCAGAAGGCGTCGAGCAGCGCGCCGCCGAAGACCGGGCCGAGCGCCATGCCGCCCATGAAGCAGGCCATCCAGACACCGATCGCGGTGCCCTGCTGCTTCGGGTCGGTGAACATGTTGCTGATCAGGGCCAGGGTCGACGGCATCAGGGTCGCACCGGCGATGCCCATCAGCGCCCGGCTGGCGATCAGCATTTCCGGGTTGACCGAGAAGGCGGCCAGCACCGAGGCGAAGGCGAAGGCCACCCCGCCGATCATCAACAGCCGCTTGCGACCGACCCGGTCACCCAAGGTTCCCATGGTCACCAGGAAACCGGCGATCAGGAAGCCGTAGATGTCGGTGATCCACAGCTGTTCGGTGCCGGTCGCGCCCAGGTCCGCGCTGAGGTGGGGCAACGCGAGGTACAGCACGCTGAGGTCCAGCGACAGCAGCAGGGTGGGCAGTGCGAGCACTGCCAGCCCCAGCCATTCTCGCCGCCCGGCCCGCGCACCGGACCCGGCGTCGGCGGTCGTGTCCATAGAAATTCCCTCCGTAATGGTTTTGTCCGGGTCGTCGGGACAAATCGGTCACCTAACAGGATCGGCGTCAGCCGTAACGCTTCGCCAGTGTCCCGTTACCCAACTCGGCGTGCGTTTTTCACATCGCCGGGATGAAGGGTGCACACCGGGAGTGGAGGTCCTTTTTGATCATCGCCGGAAATATCCAGATGGGCAAGCGAGAAGGTGTGTCGGCATCCTTGTCAGGGAATTCGGCGGGGTACTGCATTTCCTGACGCGGGCGAAATGGCGCCGGATTATCGTCAGCGCCGTCGACCGGTGATGGCGTGCACCGGATTCGCTCGAGGGTCGCTTGAGCCGGGGGGACAACCGCAGCGACGGAGAAGATCCGCACTGATCGCCCCAACAGAATGGGCAAGGTCCACAAGCCCGATGGAGGTGCGGCATGATCGGCCATCTCGCCTATGCCGTTGGCAGTCCCTGTCCGACCCTGGTGCTGGACGCGCGGCACCTGCCGCGGGACCGCGACGCGCTGCTGGCCGCGCTCGGCGACGCCCGGCGGTGGATGTCCGACGCCGGCGGTGACCACGTGCTCAAGGTGGCGCTGATCGAACCGTCCAAGCACCCGCTGTGCGATCTGGACTACCGGTTCATCCAGGCGCTCCCCGGGGACCACGGCAAGTTCGACCTGCTCGGCTCGTGCGGGCACTCGGTGCTCTCGGCGATCACCTCGGCCGCGGAGAGCGGCATGGTGCCGCGGCTGGTGCCCGGCCAGCGGGTGCGGGTCAACGTGCTGAACAACGGGGACTACCTCGCCTGCGAGGTGGACGAGGTGACCAAGGAGAGCACCCGGTTCACCATGCACTTCCTGCAGACCCCGCCGCGGCCGGTGTCGGCCATGCTGCTCGACGGCTCCCCGGTGACCACGCTCGAAGTGGACGGCACGCACGTCGACGTTTCGCTGGTGTCGGCCGGGAACCCGTACGTGTTCGTCGGTGCGAAGGGCGCCGGGGTGGAGACCGCGGACGAGCTGTTCGCCGACGACTCCGCGTTGTTCGACCGGCTCGGCCGCATCCGCGTGGCCGCCGCCGAGCACCTCGGCATGCCGACCGACAGCGTGTTCCCCAAGATCGCGGTGACCATCCCCGGTGCGGACGGCAACCTGGTCGTCCGGGCCATTTCGGTGCCCTCGTGGCACCCGACGCTGGCCATGACCGGCACCGCCTGCCTCGGCGTGGCCGCCGGGATCGAGGGCTCCATCCCGTGGCAGGCCGCGCAGGAGGCCGGGTGCGGGGACGAGGTGATCAGCGTGGTCACCCCCGGCGGGGTGGTCGAGGTCTTCGCCGCCATGAGCATCCAGGACGACGAGCGGCACGTCGCCTGGATCACCGTCGGCGACAAGCGGGTCGACTTCCACGGCTCGTTCTTCATCGAACCGCTCGCCCACTTCCAATTCAAGGAGACGTCCGAATGCCTGTCGGAGTCAGCAGCATGACTGACCTCGCTTCGACGCTGGAAATCTTCCGAGAGGCCGCGGCGCGGTCCGACGACACGAATGTGCCCGACGACCAGGCGCTGATCGAACTGCGGAAATCGGGGCTGCTCGCCACCGCCGTGCCCGTCGATTACGGCGGCAACGGCGCGGGCACCGTGGAGCTGAACGAACTCGTTTCGAAGGTCGCCGAGGTGAACCCCTCGATGGCGATCATCATGTTCCAGCATTTCGCCGTCTGCGCCCGGATCAACGAGTGGGGCTCCCCGGAGCAGAAGGAATTGTGGCTGCCCTCGATGGCCACCGGCGACACCCTCGGTGCCTCGGCGTGGAGCGAAACCGGGGCGGGCGCGGCGAAGAAGAACCTGGCCACCTCGGCCGAGCAGATCGAGGACGGGCGCTGGCTGCTCAACGGCGCCAAGTCCTTCACCACCGGCGCCGGGGTCGCCGACCTCTACCTGGTGCTGGTCGGCACTTCGGCCGGTGCCGAGCAGGCGCAGGACACGAAGAACGTCTACGGCTCCGCCGGGCAGACGTTCTTCCTGGTGCGCAAGGAGAACGAGGGCCTGATCGCGAACCTCGGCCTGGAGCTGGCCGGCATGCGCGGCTCGGCCACCGGGTTCGTCTCGCTCCAGGACTGCGTGGTCTCCGACGACGACCGGCTCGGTCCGGTGGGGCACGCCCCGGCCATCATCGCCGGGGTCCGGCAGTCGGGCGCGACGCTCGGCGCGGTCTCGGTCGGGGTGGCCAAGGCGGCGATGGACGTGGCGCTCGCGCACTTCACCAAGACCGGCGCGCTGGAGGCACCGACCGTCCGGCACCGCGTGACCGAGCTGAGCGTGCAGGTCGAGGCGGCCCGCGCGATCGTCCACCTCGCCGGGACCCGCCGCGGGGAGGACCCGGGCGCGGTCACCCTGCGCAGCAAGCTGTTCGCCTCGGTCACCGCCGAGCACGTGTGCTTCGAGGTGGCCCGCATGCTCGGGTCCGCCGCGTACCTGGTCAACCACCAGCTGAACCGGCTGATCTCCGATGCCAGGGCGGTGGCGTTGATGGGCCCGACGAACGAACTCTGCCGAGAGCTGGTGTCCGCGTCATGGGTGAGCTGAAGTCCGACCTGGTCATCACCGGCGGCCGGGTGGTCACCCCGGACGGCGTGCGGGCCGCGAACGTGGTCGTGGACGACGGCCGGATCACCGCGATCACCGACACCGCACCGGCTGCCGAGTCCACTGTGGACGCCAAGGGCGCGTACGTGCTGCCCGGCCTGATCGACACCCACGTGCACTTCCGCACGCCCGGCCTGCTGCACAAGGAGGACTGGGCGCACGGCAGCCGCGCGGCCGTCGCGGGCGGGGTGACCACGGTGATGGACATGCCGAACACCATCCCGCCCACCCTCGACCCGGAAACCGTGGTCGCCAAGGCGGAGCTGGTGCGGGGCAACTCGCTGGTGGACTTCCGCTTCCACATTGGCGCCGACCCGGAACGACCCGAGGTGCTGGCCGGGCTCGACCCCGAGATCGCCGTGAGCGCCAAGGTGTTCATGGCCGGGCATCACACCGCGCCGACCGTGGTCCGCGACCCGGCCGCGCTGGAAAAGATCTTCGCCACCGCCGCCGGGAGCGACCTGCAGCTGGTCCTGCACGCCGAGGACGACTCGCTGTTCGAGCTGCTCGACCAGTGGCAGGGCCCGCCGGTCTCCTACGCCGAGTACGAGCAGCGCCGCCCGCGCAGCGGTGGCATCGCCGCCGTGGCCAGGGTGCTGGAGCTGGTGCGGCGCTACGGCACCAAGGCGCACATCCTGCACCTGTCCAGCCGCGAGGAGGCGGACCTGGTGTGCGCGGCCAAGGCCGCCGGGCTGCCCGTGACCTTCGAGGTGACCGGGCACCACCTGTCCTTCACCGACGCCGACACCTGCCGCGGTGGCGCGCGCACCCGCCTGTCGCCGTCGATCCGCGCCCAGGCCGACCAGGACCGGCTGTGGGCGGCCGTGCGCGAGGGCGAGGTGGGCAGCATCGGCAGCGACCACGCCCCGCACACGGTCGAGGAGAAGACCCGCTCGGTCGCCGACTCGCCGCCCGGCCTGCCGGGCGTCCAGGAGCTGGGCACCGCGGTGTGGACCGGCATGCGACGCCGGTTCGACGAGCCGGAGGACGTCTCGGCCGCCCGGCTCGCCGAGGTGCTCTCGGCCAAGCCCGCCGAGCTGTTCCGCCTGACCGGCAAGGGTCGCATCGAGCCGGGCGCGGACGCCGACTTCGCCCTCTTCGACCCGGCCGAGACCTGGATGCTCTCGGCTCACCACGTGTACGCCAAATGCGGCTGGTCGGCCTACGAGGGCTGGACCATGTCGGGCCGGGTGCGCCAGACCATCCGGGGCGGACGGGTGGTCTGGGACGCCGCCACCGGCACCTTCGGCGAACCCGACGGCCGCTGGCTGACAGGGAGGTTCTGATGTTCGAGGGCATGGACCGCAACATCAAGATCCGCATCGGGGTCGGCTTCGTCCAGCGGTTCCTGGACGTGATGCTGATCCCGCTGATGGTGATCTACTTCTCCCAGCTCTACGGCGCGGCCACGGCCGGTGCGCTGACCATGATCGCCGCCGCGGTGGCCATCGGCTGCACCTTCCTCGGCGGGCACCTGTCGGACGTCCGCGGCCGCCGCAGCACCCTGCTCGTCGGCGAGGCGGGCAGCCTGGTCGCGTTCGTCGGCATGGCGCTGGCGAACTCGTCCTGGTGGGAGTCGGGGATCGCGGTCTACCTGTTCTACCTGGCCAACACCGGCCTGATCGCCATCGTGCGGCCCGCCAGCGACGCGATGGTCATCGACGCGTCCGACCCGGAGAACCGCAAGGCGGTCTACGCGGTCATCTACTGGTCCACGAACGTGGCCTTCGTGGTCGGCGCGCTGGTCGGCGCCTTCCTGTACAGCAGCCTCACCGAACTGCTCTGGGCGGCGGCCGTGGCCACCGCGGTGGTCGCGGCGGTCACCTGGCTGTGGGTGACGGAGACCAAACCGGAGGGTTCGGGGCCTGCCGAGACGCAGCGGAACTGGCTCGGCTCGATGCTGCGCGGGTACGTGGACGTGCTCAAGGACCCCGTGTTCGCCAAGCTGATGCTCGGCATCCTGCTGTTCACCTGCGTGCAGGTCCAGCTTTCGTCCTACATCGCGGTCCGCCTGGCCGAGGAGTTCAGCCCGCAGCGGCTGTTCGACCTCGGGTTCTGGCAGCTCGACGTGGACGGCGTGAACATGTTCGGCATCCTGCGCTCGATCAGCTGCTTCCTGGTGGTGTGCCTGGCGCTCTACGCCCGCAAACTGCTCGCGAAGACCAGCGACGGCAGGCAGCAGACGGCCGGCACGCTGATGTTCACCGCCGGGTACATGGTGGTCGCGGTGTCCAACGACCCGTGGCTGCTGATCGCCGCGGCCGCGGTCTTCGCACTGGGTGAGATCGTCTGCTCGCCCTCGCGGCAGGCGCTGCTCGCCGACGTGGTGCACCCCGACGCGCGCAGCAAGTACATGGCGGTCTACCAGCTGCAGTTCCGCGTGGCGCTGGTGGTGGGCCCGCTGTTCATCACGCTGGGCACGCAGGTCTCGTCGGTGGTGATCAGCCTGCTCTACGCGGTGTTCGGCCTGTGCTCCCTCGTCCTCGTCCAGCTGGTGATCCGGGACCGCGACGCGGGCCGCGCGGCCGGCGTCCCAGCCCCGCTCGTCGCCGCAGGCAAGAACTAAGGAGAGCGAACGGTGACCCCCGAGAACACGGTGCTGCTCGTCGGCGCCACGGCTAAAGTGCTGCAGGCGGCCAAGGCACACGGGCTGTCGGTCATCCTGGTGCAGCACAAGAACAAGTTCACCCCCGAGCAGGCGGAGCTGGCCGACGCGACGCTGATCGCCGACTACACCGACTGGGCCGCGGTCCGGCCGCACGCCGAAGCGGCCTACGAGCGCTGGGGCTTCGCCACCGCGCTCAGCCTGACCGATCCGGCGCTCGACGTGACCGCGCGGATCAACGACCTGTTCGGCCTGCCCGGCACCAGCTACGCGATTTGCCGGCTGTTGCAGGACAAGTTCCTGATGCGGCAGCGGCTGGCCGACGCCGGGGCGGCTTCGGCCATCGGCGCGCGGTTGCTGGTGGACAAGCAGAGCCTGCTCGAGTTCGGCGCGGAGTTCGGTTATCCCTTCGTCGCCAAGCCGACCGACGCGGCCGCCAGTCTCGGTGTCTTCCGCGTCGACACACCGTCCGATGTGGACCGGGTGTGGCGTGAACTGGAGGCGTTGCGCGGCAGCGGCTCGGGGCTCGGCTGCGGCGGCTTCTTCACCGTGACCGACGTGATCATGGAGGAGTACGTCGACGGGCCGGAGTTCAGCGTCGAGTCGTTCAGCTTCGGCGGACGGCACGTGGTGGTCTCGGTGACCGAGAAGGCCACCGGAACCGGGCACTTCGCCGAACTCGGCCACACCGTGCCCGCGCGGATCGACCGGTTCCGCGAGAACCGGATCGTCGGTGCCACGCGGGAGTTCCTGGACGCGGTCGGGCTGACCGACGGGCCGAGCCACACCGAGATCAAGTTCGGCAGCCGCGGTCCGGTGGTGATCGAGTCGCACAACCGGATCGGCGGTGACCGCATCGGCGACCTGGTCGAGGCGGTCTACGGCGTCGACCTGACGCACTACGCGGTCGGCTGGCCGTTCGGGCTGGTCGACGAGCTGCGCGACCGGCCGAAGGCGGTCGGTGGCGCGGCGGTGCGGTTCGTCGAAGCGACCGAAGGCACGGTCGTTTCGATCGACGGGCTCGACGAACTGCGAACCCGGTCCGAGGTGATCACCGCCGACGCGCTGGTCTCGGTGGGCGACGAGGTGCACGCGGTGCGGGACAACAACGACCGGCTCGCGCTGGTCGCGGCGACCGGCCCGACTGGTGACGCCGCGGTGAAGCTCTGCGAGGAACTGATCGAAAACACCCTGCGGATCCAGGTGGTGCCGAAATGACGATCGTGATCTTGGACGGATTCCCCGGTCCGCTGCCGCCCTACGCGGACTGGCTGCGGGACAGCGACAAGGAGTTGCTGCTGGTCACCGGCCGCACTCGCGACGAGATCGGCGACGGCTACCACCGCGTGGAGGTGGTCGACGGCTACGCGAACTCGGCCGCGGTCGACCGGTTGCTGCTGAACCTCGGGCAGCGCACCGAGTTGTCCGCGATCGTCGCCACCGAGACGCCGGACCTGGTGCGCAGCGGCGCGTTGCGCGACTACTTCGGCATCGCCGGGCAGAGCCGCGAGGACGCCGTGGTGCTCGCCGATCCGGTCGCCGTGCGCGAGCGGCTGGCCGCGGCCGGTGTGCCGGTGGTCGGCGCCGCGCCGGTGCTGCGGGTCACCGACGTCTACGCGGCGGCCGCGGAGTTCGGCTACCCGGTGCGGATCCGCGAGCGCAAGATCCCCGGCAGCCCCACCGCCGCGGTGCTCAACGACGAGGCGGAGGTCCGCATCTACACCCAGGGCGGGCTCACCCCGGACCTGATCTCGGTGCCGAGCCTGTTCGCCGAGCCGTGGGTGGTCGGCGAGCGGCACCGCGTGGTCGCGCCGATCCCCGACGGCTCGGGTGAGCGCGCGGAACTTGTGTCCATCGTGGAGGCCGCGCTGGCCGCCCTGCCGGTGGTGCCCGGGCAGCCGTACGCGGTCGAGGTGGTGCACACCACCGACGGTCGCTGGCTGGTGGACGGGGTCGGCGCGGAGACGGCCGACGAGGACGAGCACCGGACGGCCGTCCGCGTGCAGGCGGGGCTTGAGACAGGAGTGAAGCGATGACCGTCCTTGTGCTGCACCACCGCAGCTCCCTCGCGGCCTGCCCGTACCCGCAGTGGCTCGCCGGGTATGACGGTGACGTGGTGCTGATCGCCTCGCGCGAGCACCTCGGCTGGGTGGGCGAGGACCTGCCCACCGGGGACGACCACGGCTACCGGCACATGGAGGCCATCGACGACTACGAGGTCGGCGGGGTGCTCGAGGAGCGCGTGCTCGAACTCGCGCGCAAGTACGACGTCAAGCACATCTTCACCTTCCAGGAGCACGACCTGGAGCGCGCGGCCCAGCTGCGGGAACTGCTCGGGCTGCCCGGCCAGACGCTGGAGAGCGCGGTCCCGTTCCGCAACAAGCTGGTGATGAAGGAGATCGCGGCGGCGGGCGGCATCGAGGTCGCGCCGCACGCGCCGGTGGAGTGCGCGGCGGACCTGCTCGTCTTCGCTTCGCAGCACGGGTTCCCGGTGGTGGTCAAGCCGCGTGACGGGGCCGGGTCGATCGGCGTCAAGGTGCTCAACGACGCCGCCGAATTGGACGCGTTCCTCGACGAGGACCTCGACATCTACGGCCCGCTGCAGTCGAACCTGATGGTGGAGGCGTTCGTCCCCGGTTCGATGGCGCACGTCGACGGGCTCGTGGTGAACGGCGAGGTGGTCTTCTCCTGGCCGTCGCAGTACCTGTTCCAGCTGGCCTCGTTCAAGGAGGAGCGCGGGGGCCGGCACGACGTCACCATGGACCGCGACGACCCGCTGGCCCAGCGCATGATCGAGTTCGTCGACCGGGTGATCGAGGCGCTGCCCGCCCCGCCGAACTTCGTGTTCCACTGCGAGGTCTTCCGCACGCCGGACGACCGGCTGGTGCTGTGTGAGATCGCCGGGCGCACCGGTGGCGCGCAGACCCGCGCGGTGATCCAGACGCTGTTCGGCGTGGAGCTGAACGAGTGCTGGCTGCGTGCCGACGTCGGCCTGCCACTGCCGATCGAAACCGGCGGCGGGCGGCTGCAGCCCGCCAAGATGACCGGTCAGCTGGTGCTCGGCAAGCGGCCGGGCAAGGTGCTCGCGGTGCGCGGCGAGCCGCCGTTCGACTGGGTCGAGCGGCAGAAGGTCTTCGTCGAGGTCGGCGAGGTCATGCCGGTGCCGCGGTATTCGGCCGACTTCATGGCCGCGTACCTGGTCTCCGGGCCGGACCGGGCGACCGTGCAGCACCGGCTGAACGAGCTGGAAACCTGGTTCTTCGACGGCCTGGTGCTGGGCGATGAGTGAACGCGGAGTGGTGGTCGCCGGTGGTGGCATCGGCGGCCTCGCACTGAGCATCGGCCTGGCGCGTGCCGGGTTCGCCGTGACGGTGATCGAACGCGCCGACCGGATCGCCGACGTCGGCGCCGGGCTTGTGTTGTACCCCAACGGGATCCGGGCACTCGACACGATCAGCGCGCCGCTCGGCAAGGCCGTGCGCGCGGCCGGTCACGTCGCCGCGCCCGGTGACGTGCGCCCGCACCTGCGTTCCGACGGCGTGCGGCTGGCCGAGGACCCGATCGGTGACCTGGAGAACCGCTGGGGCACACCGCACGTGATGCTGTTGCGCTCGGCGCTGCAGAACGCGCTGCTGGACGAGGCGCTGGCGGTGGAGGTCGATCTGCGCATCGGCCGGGAGGTCGTCGGGCACGAGGACGATGGGTCCTCGGTGACGGTGTCCCTTTCGGACGGTTCGACGGTGACCGGATCGTTGCTTGTGGGCTCCGACGGACTTCGGTCGGGGGTGCGCGAGCGGCTGCTCGGTCCGACGCCGATCCGGTATCGGGGGTATTCCTCGGTGCGTGGGCGGACCGCTGCGTCGCACAACTTCCCGGTCGGGGTGACCGCGGCCGGGCCCGGCATCGATCTGTTCGTCGGCGCGGTCGGCGGCGGCCTGCTCTACTGGACCGCGAAGATCGTGGCGCCGCAGGGTGTTTGGCCCGCGAAGACGCCTTCGGAAGCGTTGGGTGACCTGCTGGCCGAGATGGCGGACTGGGACCCGGCGCTGCGGGAGCTGGTCGAGACGACCGACACCGCCGCGGGGGTGGTGATGACCGACATCGTCGACCGCGATCCCATTCCACAGTGGACACAGGGCCGGGTGACCCTGCTCGGTGACGCCGTCCACCCGATGGCGCCGACACTGGGCCAGGGCGCGGGCATGGCGCTGGAAGACGCCGCCGTGCTGACCGCGTGCCTGGCGAACGATTCGCTCGCGGACTACGAGCGCCTTCGCGTGCCGCGTACCCGCGAGATCGTGCTGCTGTCCCGCCGCACCGGCGGCGTCGACTACGAGCGCGCGGTGGAGTTTTCCACTTCGGACGATCAATTCGCCCGGCTATTCGGCTGGCGGACAGAAGGAGTGCAGTGATGACCGATTCCAAGCTCGGGCCTGGCATCATTTCCGGGCTGGAGGACCTCGTCGGTGGCACGCCGATGCTTCAGCTGCGGCTGCCCGACGTGCCGGACCACGTGCGGTTGCTGGCGAAGGTGGAGATGCTCAACCCGCTGGCGAGCGTGAAGGACCGCGCCGCGCTGTGGATGCTGCGGGAGGCCGAGCGCACCGGCAAGCTGCCACTGGAGGGCGGCGGCACCGTCGTGGAGGCGTCCTCGGGCAACACCGCGATTTCGCTGGCCGCGCTGGCCGCCATGCGCGGGCACCGGTGCGTGATCGTGCTGCCGGACAACGCCACCGAGGAACGCAGGGCGATCCTGCGGGCGTACGGCGCCGAGCTGGTCCTCGCCGACCACACCCAGGGCCTGCCCGCGGCGATCGCCAAGGCGGCTGGCATCGCGAAGTCCATCCCGGGCTCGTGGCTGTGCGGCCAGGAAGCCAACCCGGTCAACGTGGAAGCGCACTACCGCACCACCGCACCGGAGATCTGGGAAGCCACCGGCGGCGAGGTCGACGTGGTGGTGTGCGGGGTCGGGACCGGCGGCACGCTCACCGGCATCACCAAGTTCCTCAAGGAGCGCCGGAGCATCCACACCGTGGCGGTCGAGCCGACCGGTTCGCCGGTGCTCTCCGGCGGTGAACGCGGCCCGCACAAGATCCCCGGCATGGGCGGCGGCTTCATCAACCCGGTCACCGACGTCGACTGCATCGACCAGGTGATCACCGTGGCCGACGAGGACGCCGCGGACTCGGCCAAGGAACTGACCCGCTCGATGGGGTTGTTCGTCGGGGTTTCGTCCGGGGCCGCGGTGCACGCGGCCCGCGTGCTCGCCGCCAGCGACCGCTGGGCCGGGGCCACCATCGTCACCGTGCTGCCGGACAGCGGTGAGCGGTATCTGTCCATCTGGGAATCACTGGGGTCGCAGGCGCAGCAGGCCCGCGCCGCTTGAGGTTGGGAGCGATGAATGAGTGAATCGACCACGCACTGGAACGACGTCGGCATCGACTACGACAAGGTGCTCAACACCGACGAGTCGAACGTCAAGCTGCTGGCCGCGGCCGTCGGCCTGCTGCCGCCGGACACGAAGGACCTGCTCGACATCGGCGCGGGCACGGGTCGCCTGACCTCGCTGGTCCGGGCCGCGTTGCCGGAGGCCACCATCCTCGGCGTCGACCCGGCGCCGACGATGGTGGAAGCCGCCGAGATCAAGTTCGCCGACGACCCGAAGGTCTCGTTCGCCGGTGGCCTGGTGGAGGACCTGTCGTTCATCCCGGACAACAGCTTCGACGCGGTGATCTCGAGCTTCGCCCTGCACCACCTGGAGCTGGACACGTACAAACTGGCGGCCGCGGAGCTCTTCCGCGTGCTCCGCCCGGGCGGGCGCTTCGTCAACGCGGACCAGTTCTGCCGCGTGATGGGCCCGGCCGGCAGCCCGGAACGGGCGAAGGACGTGCTCGACCTGCTCACCGCGAAGGCGAAGCACTACTTGGAGCACGCGAGCTTCGAGCGGATGCTGCTGCAGATCGACCTGCTGCCGCGGTTCATGCGCGAGGACGGCGAGATCCTGACCACGCCGGAGTTCTGGACGGAGAAGCTGCTGAGCGCCGGGTTCGCGGAGGCGCACATCGTGGAGACTCCGCCGGCTGAGCTGTTGAACCGGGTGATTTGGGCGGTCAAGCCTTCGTAGTGGGGATCTCCATCCCGGTTTTTTAGTGTGACTACGGCGAGGCCCTCTTTGTCAAGGCTGGGAAGATGCCTTGACAAAGAGGGCCTCGCCGTGTTTTTGGCTTTGGACCGGGATGGGGGAGGTGGGGATGGTCTCGTGCTCGACTGTCGTCGCCGGGCTCCTGTTGGGTGGTGGGGTGTTGGGGTGCCGTGAATGTGGCTTTCACGGCGGAATGTGCCGTGAAAGCCACATTCACGGCACCGGGCGAGGGGGGCGATGTCACGAATGTGGCTTTCGGGACGTTGGATGTCTCGAAAGCCACATTCGTGACAGGGCGGCCGCCGAGGGGGACACAAATGTGGCTTTGGGGGCCGAATCCGCCCCCAAAGCCACATTCGTGACATGAGGGGGAACCTCTGGGTGACCGGCCACAGTGGCCTTTCCCCATCCCGGTCCATGGCCAAGAACGCGGCGAAGACCCCTTGTCAAGGCATCGTTCCCGCCTTGACAAGGGGTCTTCGCCGTCGTGACAATCAAAGACCGGGGTGGGTACCCCGAATGAACCCGGCTACCGAACCGACGTCAAGTGGTCCGACCGCTCGAACGTAGCCACGCTCGCTTCCTTCGGCGCCTTCCCCAGTTTCTCCCGCAGGCGCATCGCGGGGCTTTCGATGATGTAGTAGCTCAGCGTCGCGGCGACGAGGCTGCCGAAGAAGCAGATGGCCAGCAGCTCCCAGAAGCCGTCGGCGCCGAAGACGCCTTCGTTGTAGAAGTAGATGATCGCGATGTGCCACAGGTACAAGCCGTACGAGACCTTGCCCAGGTACAGCATGACCGGGTTCGTCAGCACCGCGTCGATCAGCTTCGAGCGCGAGTTCGGCAGGGTCAGCGGGGCCACCGCCAGCAGGCCGAACGAGAGGTACAGCACGTGCTCGATCAGGCCCTGCGCCATGCCGGGGTAGTTCGCGCTCCCGGGCTCACCGAAGGGCTGGAAGCAGGCGATGAAGTACACGACCAGCGCCGCCGCCCAGGCCGAGGCCGGCTTGCGGGCGAGGAAGCGGTACAGCCGCGGGGACTTCTCCGGCGCGATCTCCGCGGCGGCCGACAGCGTGGCCAGTGCCATGCCGGCGGCGATGAAGCCCATCCACTTCAGCGGCCACTTGTCCTCGATCGGCCACATGCCGATCGAGTCGGTGAAGGTGTACGCCGCGAAGGCGAACCCGGCCACCGCGACCGCGGTCAGCACGAGCACGATCCGGCGGGCCTTGGCGGCCACGTCGGCGCCGCCGCGGGCCACCCGGTTCAGCGCCCACGCCAGCACCGGCAGCAGGGCGTAGAAGGCGATCTCCGTCGCCAGGCTCCAGCTCTGCTCCAGGCCGAACAGGTACGCCTCGCTCTCGTACACCTGCAGCAGCAGGAACGGCCGCACCACGTGCCAGACGTTCTGGATGCCCTCGCTGTTGAACGCGATCAGCACCACCGCCAGCGTCACCCAGAACGCCGGCAGCGTCCGCAGGGCCCGGCGCCACAGGTACGGCCTGACCCCCGGCTTCTTCGTGCCCCCGAGCGCCGCCAGCACCCACGGGCGGTACAGCAGCACCCCGGACAGCACGAAGAAGATCGGCAGGCTCACGTGCAGCTGCTGCAGCAGGACCCCGGCGAAACCGTTGCCGGGCTGCTCCATCCCGGGGAAATCGGACAGGCTGACCTGCGCCGAGTACAGACCGACGTGGGTGAGGAGCACACCCAGCGCGGCCAGTCCGCGCATACCCTCCAGCTGCGGGAAAAATCTGCGCTTCGTAGAGCGGACCCGAGGACGTGGGTCCACCGCGCTCGTTGTCACCATAACGGCTCCCTCACGGATTAATCAGACTCGGACAGCTTCGGCCAAAAGGGTGGCCCGGGGCATCTCTCCGATTGCGGCCCGGAAAGTGCACAACGGGGAAGAGCCGGAATGGGAACGGCCCGGCACCGGCGGTGAACGCCGATACCGGGCCGGGGTAGGAGGGGAAACCGTCAGCGGTTGAGCTTGACCACGTTTTCCAGGTCGGCCGCCGAATAGTCACGACCGGCCATCAGCGTGGTGAAGTACTCCACCTTGTGGCTGCTGTTCGGGCCGTCCGGGTCGCGCGGCCAGTCACCGAGCGCGTAGGCGTTGTAGGTGTCCAGCAGCGCCTGTGCCTCCTCGGTGGCCTGGGTGAACCGGGTGATCGGGTCGGCACCGCGGAGCACGTCGCCCATCGCGCGGGTCATCACGTCCTGGTTGCCGGCGAAGTCGCCGAACACCGCGCCCTGCTGGGCCGGGACCGCGTCGGCCGGCACGCCGTCGGGGCGGACCGCCTTGGCCGGGAACCGGGTCACGTGGTCGCTGGCCACCCGGTGGTACGGGTGCTGCTCGAACCAGCCCTCCCGCTCCAGCAGGTCGAACGAGGCGTGGGTGACCGGGGCGAAGCTGTTCGCCTTGTGCCGGTCGGCGGCGTTGCGCGTGTTGTGCATGTACTGCAGGAAGGTCAGCGCGCCGTCCTGGGTGGCCTCGTCCAGGCCGCTGGTCAGCCACATGGACGTCCCGGCGATGGCGTTGCCCACGTACGGCAGCTGGTCGCTGAACGGGAACAGGCCGACCTCGATGCCGAAGCCGTTGTCCTTGGCCGCCTGCACCATGTAGTTGACGTCGTTGGACGAGGAGATCCGGATCGCCACGTCCTGCTCGGCGAAGGCCCGCAGGGTCTGGGCCCAGTCGGGGATGCCGCCGGTGTGCAGGTAGTGGCCGTCGCGGTGCAGCTCACGCCAGATCTCGGCCCACGCCAGCATTTCCTTCGACGCCAGCTCGGCCTCGGTGGCGCGCCCGCTGCGGCCGTTGTCGTTGTTCACCAGCAGCCCGCCCTGGGTGGCGACGGCCTGCTGGTAGAAGGTGCCGTGGTTGGACCAGGTGATGGCGTGCTTCGGCGCGCCCTTGGCGCGGGCGATCTGCTCGCAGACCGCGGCGACCTCGGTCCAGGTCTCCGGCAGCTCGGTGACGCCGGCCTTGTCCAGCAGGTCGGTGTTGGCGTAGAGCAGGCTCGTGGTGCACACCGACGGCATGGACATCAGGTCGCCGCCGACGGTGTAGTACTCGCGGAACGGCTTCATCAGGTCGCCGAGCACCACCGGCTCGCCGTTGATCTCCGAGCGCCCGTCCACCGCCTGCTCGACCGAGGTGAACAGCGGGCGGCCGTCGGCGTGGCGCAGGTCGCGGGCCACCTGGCCCATGTAGAAGTACAGCTCGGCCAGGGTGGGTGGGGTGCCGGCCGCCGCGGCGCGGGAGACCTCCTGCGGGAAGGTCCAGAAGTCCTTGCCCTGCACCCGGACCTCGTACTGCGGGTACGCCCGCTCGAAGTCCTTGCCCAGCTGGAACCAGCGGTCCATCCAGCCCGGAAAAGTCAGATCGGGGACCCAGACGTCGATGACCACTTTACTCATTCGATCTCTCCTCCTGGATTTCCTGCGAGCACGCACGGCTTCCCGATCGTTTCCTCCCCCCACGATTTCGCACGGCCGTACCCGGTCGCGTCTTCCCGATTGCGGGGCGGGAAAGGCGTGAAAAACACCGAAGCGGGGGCGGCGGAAAACAGGGGATTCCCCGTCTTCCGCCACCCCCGCCGGGTGGCGCAGTTCACCGCGTTCCTAGCGAACCGTCGGTACTACGTTCAGGACTTCTTGGTCAGGTACTCTTCCAGGGCGTCGAACCAGGAGACCCAGCCTTCCTTGGCCTGGGGCAGCTCCTCCTCGGGGAGGTAACCGGTCTGGCGGAAGCCCAGCTTGGTCTTGCCGTTGGACTCGGTGAAGGTCAGGGTGACGGCTTCCTCGTTCTCGCCGCGGGCCTGCTTCTCCTCGAACTCCGGGTCGTTCGGGTCGATCAGCGAGAAAACCAGGCGGGAGTTCTCTTCGACCTCGCTGTAGATCCCGTGGAAGGGGATTTCGGTGCCCTCGTAGTCGAGGGTGGCCTTCCAGCTGCCGCCGGGACGGACGTCCATCGAGATCGTCGGCAGCGGCGCCCCGAACCAGTGGGTGAAGTGCTCCGGTTCGGTCCAGGCCTTGAAGACCTGCTCGGGCTTGGCGTCGATGGTGCGGTTGATCTTGATCTCGCGGATCGTGCGCTCTTCGGTCATGGGGGTTCCTCTCTGGATGCGGTCCGGGCGGTAAACGCGGTCATGGCACGCCGGCCAGTTCGGACTCGGTGAGCGTGTGTACGTCATCTGTCCGTTATCGGATTCTGTCAGCGGCGCGGCCGGCGCTACCAGTGCCGCGTGCACCGATGCTCTATGTATTCCTCATGCCGGGCGCGGTGGTTGTTCATCCTTGCTGTTCCAGGCGCCGCGGGGCGGCAGTGCGCAATCCGGGAGACGTGATCGCGCGCGGGCGGATGTGAGGGTAACCGGAGCCAGCCCAGGCCGCCGGAGAAAAGGATTCGTGCAGCGATGACAGCCACGGTGGATATTCCCGAACCGGAGCTCACCCCGGACCAGGTCGTCGCGCGGGCCGAGGCGATCGCGCCCACGCTCGTCGAGCGCCAGGCGGAGACCGAGAAGCGCGGCTACTACGCCGAAGACACCCACGAGGCGTTCCGGGAGGCCGGGTTCTACCGGATCCTGGTGCCGCGCCGCTACGGCGGCTACGAGTTCGGCCTGGGCACGTTCATGCGCGTGGTCCAGGCGCTGACCAGGGGCTGCCCGTCCACCGGCTGGATGTACTGCCTGGGTGCCGCGCACGCGCACGCCGCGGCGTCGATCTTCGACCAGCGGGTGCAGGACGAGATCTTCGCCGGCGGCGACTTCATCTGCCCCGCGACGGTCGCCCCCGGTGGTACCGCCGAACGGCTGGAGAACGGCGACTGGCGGCTCAGCGGCACCTGGGGCTACTGCTCGGGTTCGCCGTACGCCACCCACTTCATCGGGCACACGCTGAACTTCGGCGAGGACGGCACGCCGTCGCCGATGATGTTCGTGGTGCCGCGCGAGAAGTGGACCCGGCTCGACGACTGGAACACCACGCTCGGCCTGCGCGGCAGCGGCTCGCACAGCATCAGCATGGAGAACGCGCACATCCCCGCGCACCACATGTTCGACATGCACCTGAGCCAGGTCGACGTCTCCGGTGGCACGCCGGGGTTCGCCCTGCACGGAAACACCTTCTACGGCGGTGGCCTGCTCAGCTTCATGGTGCTGGAGGACGCCGTGCTCGCGGTCGGCATGGCGCAGAGCGCGCTCGACGCGTGCGAAGAGCTGATGAAGACCCGCTCGACGATCTTCCCGCCGATCCAGGGCCGCGCGCAGGACCCCGACTACCAGTTCCGGTTCGGCCAGGCCACCGGCATGATCGCCACCGCGGAAGCGGCTTTCCACAACGCGATCCAGCAGTGGGAGCAGGCGTGTTCGGAGGGCTCGGCGGCGTTCACGCCCGAGCGCGAACTGCGGATCGCGTTGATCTGCCGGGAAGTGGTGCGGCTGAGCTTCGACGCGGTGCAGGCGCACCTGGTGCCGACCGCCGGTTCCAGCGCGGTCCGCAACGGCGCCCGCGTCGAGCGGGTCTGGCGCGATCTTTCGATGCAGCACAGCCACGCCGGCATCTCGGTGTTCCTTTCCGCCATCGCGCAGCGCGAGTACAGCCAGGCGCGGTTGGGTGCGGCATGAGTTCGAGGGTGCTGCCGAGCTATTCGTCCGGCGCCTCGGCCAAGTCCCTGCTCGGTGAGACGATCGGCGCCTGTTTCGACAACGCGGTCGAGGATTTCGGTTCCCGCGACGCGCTGGTGGACCGGCCGACCGGGCGCCGCTGGACCTACGCCGAACTCGGCGCCGAGGTCGACGTGTTCGCGCTCGGCCTGCTCGACCACGGCATCCAGCCGGGGGACCGGATCGGCATCTGGGCGCCGAACTGCGCGGAATGGGTGATCGTGCAGTACGCCTGCGCGAAGATCGGCGCGATCCTGGTCAACCTCAATCCCGGGTACGGCAGGCACGAGATCGAATACGTGCTGAACCTGGCCGGGGTGCGGTTGCTGGTTTCCGCGGAACAGTTCAAGACCTCGGACTACGCCAGGATGATCGGCGAGATCGACTGCCCGGCCCTGGAGCAGGTCGTATTCCTGAACGGGGGCTCCTGGGACGAAGTGGTGGACCGCGGCCGCCGCGGTGATCCGGCGTTGCTGGCGAAAGTCGGCGCCTCCTTGCACGCGGACGAGCCGATCAACATCCAGTTCACTTCGGGGACGACCGGTTTTCCGAAGGGTGCGACGCTTTCGCACCACAACATCCTGAACAATGGTTTTTCGGTCGGCGAATTGTGCGGTTATGGCCCGGAGGACCGGGTTTGCGTGCCGGTGCCGTTCTTCCACTGCTTCGGCATGGTGATGGGCAACCTGGCGGCGATGACGCACGGTGCGAGCGTGGTGATCCCGGCGCCGGTGTTCAACGCGCGGGCCACGCTGGAGGCAGTCGAGGCCGAGCGGTGCACCTCGCTGTACGGCGTGCCGACGATGTTCATCGCCGAGCTGGCCGACCCGGACTTCGCCGGCTTCGAGCTGTCCTCGCTGCGGACGGGCATCATGTCCGGCACCCCGTGCCCGGTCGACGTCATGCGGCAGGTGGTCGAGCTGATGGGGATGACCGAGGTGACCATCTGCTACGGCATGACCGAAACTTCGCCGGTCGCCACCCAGACACGCGCCGACGACTCGCTCGAGCGCCGCGTGTCCACCGTCGGCCGCGCCGGCCCGCACGTGGAGATCAAAGTGGTCGACCCGCGCACCGGGCTGACCGTGCCGCGCGGCGAGGCGGGGGAGGTGTGCATGCGCGGGTACTCGGTGATGACCGGGTACTGGGACCAGCCGGACAAGACCGCGGACGCCATCGACGCCGCGGGCTGGATGCACAGCGGTGACCTCGGGGTGATGGACGAGCACGGGTACCTGAACATCACCGGGCGCATCAAGGACATGGTGATCCGGGGCGGCGAGAACATCTACCCGCGTGAGGTGGAAGAATTCCTGCACACCCACCCGGACATCGTGGACGTGCAGGTGATCGGCGTGCCGGACGAGAAGTACGGCGAAGAACTGATGGCCTGGGTCCGGCTTCGACCGGGGACGCCCGTGCTGGATGCTGTTTCGTTGCGGGCTTTCTGCAGCGGGGAACTGGCTCGGCACAAGATACCGCGGTACGTGCACGTGGTGGACGAGTTCCCGATGACCGTTTCGGGGAAGGTGCGGAAGGTCGAGATGCGGGAACGGGCGATCGAGATACTGGGGCTACAGGGGCTTTTGGCGACTAAGCACGCTTGAGGGGTGTTTCCCATCCCGGCGGCCCATTGTGACGACGGCGAGGATCTCCTTGTCAAGGCGGGAAAGCTTACCTTGACAAGGAGATCCTCGCCGCGTTTTGGGCTGTGGACCGGGATGGGAAGGGGGAGTGTGGATGGGCGCGGGCTTTGGTGCCCAGCTCGCCAGGGTGAGGGGCGGGTTGGGTGCCGTGAATGTGGCTTTCACGGCCGATTCCGCCGTGAAAGCCACATTCACGGCACGCGATGGGGCGGTGACCCGGGAGCATCGAGGGGGCACCAGCCACACGTCCCCTTCCCCGCCTCGATCCACAGCTCAGGACACGGCGAAGGCCTCCTTGTCAAGGTAAGCGTTCCCGCCTTGACAAGGAGGCCTTCGCCGTCGTCACGATGGAGGATCGGGGTGGGGAGGCCCGCAAGTGTCACGAATGTGGCTTTGGGGGCCGAATCCGCCCCCAAAGCCACATTTGTGTCGCGAGGTGGGCGACAGTGACCGGGGGGGGATCAGGGATGCAAGAGGGTGCGGGCGATGAGCATGCGTTGTACCTCGCTCGTGCCTTCCCCGATTTCCAGGATCTTCGCGTCCCGGTAGAAGCGGGCCACCGGGTATTCGTTCATGAAGCCGTAGCCACCGAAGATCTGGGTGGCGTCCCGCGAGTTGTCCATGGCGGCGTTCGAGGAGACGAGTTTGGCGATAGCCGCCTCCCGTTTGAACGGTTCGCCGGCGACCAGGCGGGCGGCGGCGTGGTACCAGGCCAGGCGCGCGGTGTGCGCCCGGGTTTCCATGTCGGCGATCTTGAAGGCGATCGCCTGGTGGTCACCGATCGGGCGGCCGAAAGCTTCCCGTTCGCGGGCGTAGCGCACGCATTCGTCCACGCAACCCTGCGCCAGGCCGGTGCCGACGGCGGCCAGGGCGATCCGGCTTTCGTCCAGTACCGAGAGGAACTGGGCGAAACCCCGGCCCTCCTCACCGACCAGGTTCGACAGCGGGACCCGGCAGTCCGAAAAGGACAGCTCATGGGTGTCCGAGGCGCACCAGCCGACCTTCGAGTACGAGGGTGCCACCGCGAAGCCGGGCGTGCCCGACGGGACGATGATCGCGGAGATCTCCTTGCGGCCCTCCGGGGTCACGCCGGTCACCGCGGTGACGGTGACCAGTGCGGTGATGTCCGTGCCCGAGTTGGTGATGAACGACTTGCTGCCGTTGATCACCCACTCGTCCCCGTCCCGCACCGCGGTGGTGCGGGTGGCGCCCGCGTCGGTACCACCGCCGGGCTCGGTCAGGCCGAACCCGGCGAGGGCGTCGCCGGCGCACAACGCGGGCAGCCACCGCTGCTTCTGCGCCGGCGTGCCGAACTTGTGGAGCGGCATGGCCCCGAGCGACACCCCGGCCGAGACCGCGATCGCCACCGAGGAGTCCACCCGCGCCAGTTCCTCCAGCGCCAGCCCGAGCGCGAAGAAGTCGCCGCCCATGCCGCCGTGCTCCTCGGGGAACGGCAACCCGAACAAGCCCATCCGGCCCATTTTCGCGACCAGCTCGTACGGGAACCCGCCGCGCTCGTAGATCGCCCCGATCACCGGGGCCACCTCGGTGGCGGCGAACTCCTGGACGGTCTTGCGCAGGGTTTCGTGTTCCTCCGGCAACCGGTAGTCGATCACGGTCGGGCTCCCCGGCTCAGGCGGCGACGGCGGTCACCAGGCCGCCGTCGACGACGAACTCCTGCCCGGTGACGTAGGCCGACTTGGCCGAGAGCAGGAAGGCGACGGTCTCCGCGACGTCGCTCGGCTGCCCCAGCTTGCCGAGCACGACCTGGCTGCGGAAGAACTCACGGACCTGCTCGTTCGGCGCGACCTGGTCGAACATCTCGGTCTCGGTGTGGCCGGGGGTCACCGCGTTGACCCGGATGCCCTGCGGTGCCAGGTTCGCGGCCAGCGAGCGGGCCAGGTTCAGCACGGCGGCCTTGCTCGCCGCGTACAGCGCGCCCGGCGCCATGCCGCGGTGCACCAGCCAGGAACCGTTGAGCACCACCGAAGCGCCCTCGTTGAGGAACGGCACGGCCTTGGCCACGGTGAAGTAGGTGCCCTTGAAGTTGGTGCCGACGACCCGGTCGAACTCCTCCTCGGAGACGTCGCCGAGCAGGCCCGCGGAGGCGGTGCCCGCGTTGGCGAACACACCGTCGAGCTTGCCGACGGTCTCACCGACCTGGGCGAACAGCGCGTCGAGGTCGGCGGTGCTGGCCACGTCGGCCTGCACGGCGACCACGCGGTCGCCCGCGTCGAGTTCCTTGACCGCGGTGTTCAGTCGTTCGCGGCTGCGACCGGCGAGCACCACGCGCCCGCCGGCGGCGACCAGCCGCTGCGCGGTGGCGAGGCCGATACCGCTGCCACCACCGGAGATCAGTACGGACTTGCCTTCGAACTCAGTCATGCGACCAGGGTCCATTATCGCCCTCGACCTGCGCGTCTTCCCGATTGCCGAGGCAGGCTCGAGCGAGCTCGGCGGCCACCTCGCCCACGTGTGGCTCCTCGAGGAGGTAGAAGTGCCCGCCGTCGAACATCCGGGTGCGCAGGCCCGCGCCCGCCCGGTCCCGCCACGCGGGCAGCTCGGCCGAGGGCACCAGCTGGTCGTCGTGGGCACCGAGCACGGTCAGCGGCACCGCCACCGGGCCGAGGAAGCTCACCTGGGCGAGCCGCAGGCCCAGCGTCAGGTCCGAGCGCAGCAACGCCATCACGTGCTCGCGCCAGAACGGGCTCGCCAGGATCTCGTCCGGGGTGCCGCCACCGGCGCGCATGATCTTCACCAGGTCGTCGTCGCTCCAGCGGCCCGCCCGCTCGGCTGCCGAGCCGCCGGACGGGTAGGCGCTGAGCACCAGGCCCGCGAACGGTTCCGGCTTCGCCAGCGCGATCGCGGCGGCCACCGCGGCACCCATGCTGTGTCCGAAAAGGACGGTCGGGAGCGACGGCAGCGCGACGAGTTCACCCAGCACGCCCTCGACCACCGCGTGCGGGTCCGAGGGGGTTTCCTTGAAGCTCTCGGAGAAGCGGCGTTCGCGGCCCGGCAGCGTCACGCCCAGCACCTCGAACCGCGGCGGCAGCCGTTCGGCCAGTGGCATCAGCACGTTCGGCCCGGCCCCGGCGTGCGGGATGAGCACCACGCGCGCCTCGGGCGTCCCCTGGGCGGCACGCAGCACCGCCGTCCACGATCCGGCCATTTCGATGCACTCCTTAAACAGCGATCCGGAGCGGGGCCGCCGCCCGGTACAACTCCTCCGCGCAGGCGGTGGCCAGCGCGTCCAAACTGGACACCATCGACTCCGGTGGCAGCCCGGCCGCGGTGTAGGCGATGGGCAGTTCCGTGCACGCCGTCACCACCGGACGACGGTCCCGTTGCCACAGCTGGGAAACCGCGTCCGCGAACTCCTCGCCGCCCTCGGGCGTGCGGTTGGCCTTCACCAGCGACGCCGCCCGGTGGATGCGGTGTTGCAGCGGCTCGTCCGGCACCAGCAGCGGGTAACCCAGTGAAGCGGCGCGCTCCTGGTACAGCCCGCTGGTGACGGTCCCGGTGGTCGCGGTCAGCCACGCCCCGGCCGGGCTCGCCCGCCGCGCGGCCCGGAGCGTGGCGTCCACGATGTGCACCACCGGGACAGGCAGCTGCGCGCTGATCCGGTCGATGAACACGTGCGCGGTGTTGCACGGCACGGCCAGCAGGTCCGCGCCCCAGCCGACCAGCGTTCGCAGCCCCTCGCGGATCGGGCGCAGCGGGGTGTCCTCGCCGGCGAGCAGCGCGTCGGTCCGGTCGGGGACCGACGGCTCGGACAGCAGCACGATCCGCGGGTGCTCCTGGTCGGTGCGGGCCGGGACCCGCAGCGCCAGCAGCCGGAGGAACTCGGCGGTGGCCGCGGGCCCCATACCGCCGAGCACGCCCAGCGTGGCGGTCACGTCAGTCCAGCCGATCGGCGACCCGCTGCGCGACCCCCTCGGGTGCGCCAAGCCACGTCAGCCGCAGCCGCCCGTCCCGGACGGCACCGGCGATCGAGATCGCGTGCGGTCCGGTACCCGGCAGCTCGGTGAAGTCGACCTCGGGCACGTCCGACACCGTCACCGGCGACCCGGCCGGCAGCAGCGTGCGCACGTCGCCGAAGTGGTCGTACCGGACCTCGGCGGGCTCGGCGGTGGGCTCCAGCAAGCCCGGCCCGACCCGCCAGGTGTCCACATCGGACAGACGGCCGACGATGCGCCCGGTCCGGCGGTGCGGGGCGGTGTGGTCGGCGACGTCGATGGTCACCGACTCCCGGCCCAGCGCGGTGGACAGCACCTCGCCGAGCGCGGTCAGGACGGCGAGCGCGGGGCCGGGATCGGCAGCGACGGCGTCGAGCACCGGCGCGGTACCGGGAAACGGCTCCGATCGCGCCAGTTCGACCGGTTCACCGGCACCGATCTGGCGGCAGGCGGTGACCACGTCCTCCAGGATCAGCCGCCACGACGCGGTGTCGGCCGCCAGTTCGTGCAGCACCAGGAGCAACCCGGCCGGGCGCGGCCCGCGCTCCAGCGCGGTCACCTGCAGCACCCGCCCCTCCGCCGGGTCCAGCCGCGCCCGCAGCTTCGCCACGGCACGCTTCAGCAGCGCGGGCTCCTGCTCCGCCGTGACCGTCGACAGGTCGAGCCGGACCACCGGCAGCGTGCCCCCGGCACCGACCGGCTGCTGCCGCCACCCGTGCTCGTCCTGGGTGAACCGCATGCGCAGGGCGTCGTGCTGCATCAGCAGCTGCAGCACGATCTTCTTCACCTTCGCCGTGTCCACCGCGCCCGGCAGCGTGACCAGCAGCGCGCGGGCCTGCTCGGCCAGCGGCGTCCGCTCGGTCACGCGTTTCTGCGACGGCGTGAGCGGGTGCGACGAGTCCTCCTTGCCACGCCCGAAGCGGGTCGAGACCGGGGCCTTCAACGCCGACCGGTCCACCACGCCCGCCCGCCGCGGGATCTCGTCGACCGCCACCCAGCGCTCGGGCACCAGCCCCTCCGGCAACACCGCGGCCACGGACGCGCGGATCACCTCTTCGGCGACACCGTCGCGCGGCACGTAGTAGGCGGTCATCCGCGGGCCGAGGTGCTTGTGCTCGGCCGGGTCGGGGTAGCCGATCTTCGCCAGCATCCGCTTGACCCGCGTCGAGTTCACCGGCCCCTGGAGTTCCTCGTCCGCTTCGGCGACCGCGAGGTGCCCGAGCCGGACCTCCCAGCGGGTCGGCGCCTCGTAGTTGTGGAACCCGCGCTCGGCGGCGTGCACGTACACGCCGACGTCGTTGATCAGGCAGTTCGAGCTGCAGAAGCCGGTGTCCTCCGGGTGCGCCCAGATCTTCGACCGCGACTTCAGCAGCGCGCGGATCTCGTCCTTGGTCACCTCGGAGTAGCGGTAGAAGTCGACCACCTCGACCGCGTCCACCGCGGCGGCCTCCGCGCCGGTGCCGCTGGACTGGTGGTAGACGCGGCGACCCAGCGCCAGCTTCTCCTCGATCTCGTCGCGGTCGAAGATGCCCTGCTGGTGGAACCACGACAGCCGCTCGTCCATGATCTGCCCGCGTGAAAGCCCGGTGACGATGCTCGGGATGCCGCGGTGGTGCGCCAGCTCCGTGCTCAGGTCCAGCAGCGAGCGGAAGCAGCCGTTGCACACGCTCTTGTGCTCCTGCAGGCTCAGCAGGAAGATCTTGTTCTGGTCGGCCCTGGTCTTGGTGACGTGCTCGATGCCGAGTTCGCCGGTCACCTCTTCGACGTTGCGCAGCGCGGTGGTGGAGATGAAGCCGTTGTCGAAGGTGAAGGTCATCACCCGCAGGCCGAGGTCGACCAGCCGGTAGAGCACGTAGGTGCTGTCCTTGCCACCGCTGAACAGCAGCAGGCAGTCGTACTCCGACCCGGCGGCCTCGGCCTTGGCCCGCAGCTTCGGCGCCAGCTCCGAGAGGTCACCCCAGTAGGCGTCGATCTGCTCGCGGTTCTCCTCGTAGAGCACGCAGAGCGAGCACACGCCCGCCTCGTCGAAGGTCAGGCCGGGGTACTTGCCGGTGATGCCGCAGCGAACGCAGTTGCGCCGGGCCGACTCGCCGACGCCGGCGAAGACCACCGCGCCGTCGGCGACGCCCTCCTGGCGCAGCAGCGCGGCCTCGACCTCCTGCTCGATCACCTGGGCCTGCGCGGGATCGGTCGACAGCAGATTCGGTTCGGTCATCGTTCAGCCTCCAGGGGCTCAGGTCGGCTCGGGGCTGTCAAAGACCGAGGTCGTCGATGTCGTCGGAGATGAGGGAGCCCTCGATCAGCCCGGCGACGGCGGACACGGTCGGCGCGGACAGGAATTCGTGCAACGGGACGGAGACCCCGAACTCGGCGGACAGCCGGGACAGCAGCTCGATGACCAGCAGGGAACTGCCACCCGCGTCGAAGAAGTCCTGCCGGATGTCCACCGCGCCCGCCAGCCCGGGCAGCACGCTCGCCCAGATCCGGGCGATGGCCTGCTCGGCGGGCGTCCGCGGGGCGAGCACGTCGGCCGACGCGGTCTGGGCGGGTGCGGTCGCGGGCAGCGCGCGGCGGTCGATCTTCCCGCTGATCGTGCGGGGGAGTTCGGCCGTCGGCACGAACACCGCGGGCACCGCCGCTTCCGGCAGGCGCTCGCGCAGGAAAGCACGCAGCAGCGCCGAATCGACGTTAGTGGTTTGCTCGATATGCGCGCAGAGGAACGGCGTGCCGTCGGCGGATTCCCCGGCCACCACGGCGGCCTCGGCGACCGCGGGGTGCTTGCGCAGGACGCTTTCCACGCCGCCGAGTTCGACGCGCACGCCACCGATCTTGACCTGGTGGTCCTTGCGGCCCAGGTACTCCAGCACGCCGTCGGCGGAAAGGCGGCCGAAGTCGCCGGTGCGGTAGGCCAGCTCGGCCGAGCCGCCGCGCGGGTCCGGTACGAACGCCTTGGCGGTGGCGTCGGGCTGGCGGTGGTAGCCGAGCGAACGGTGCGGGGTGCACAGGTAGATCTCGCCGACCTCACCGGCCGCGGCGAGCTGGCCGCGGTCGGTCAGCACCAGCACCTCGGTCTCGGGCATCGGGCGTCCGATGGGGATCGACTCCCGCTCGGTATCCGCGCGCGTGACGAAGTGGAAGGTCTTGGTCATCGTGGTTTCCGACGGCCCGTAGAGGTTCAGCAGCTTGGTGCGCTCGCCGAAGCGGTCGAACCAGCCGGCCGCGTCCCGCGGGGCCAGCTTCTCCCCGGACAGCGCGACGCACTCCAGCGCGGTGAATCCGTGCTCGCCGGGCGCGGTGGCCAGCCGGCGGAACAGCGACGGGACGGTGTGGACCAGCGAGATGTCCGACGCCTCCAGCCAGCGGCTCAGCTCGGCGGGGTCGAGCAGGGTGTCCGGCGGCGGCACGCAGAGGGTCGCGCCGGTGGTCAGCGGGACGAAGATGTCGCGCAGCACGGCGTCGAAGGCCGGGCTGATCAGCTGGCTGACCCGCCACCCGGGGTCCACCCCGAGCAGGCCGGTCTCCCAGCGGATGAAGTGGTCGACCGAGCCGAGCCTGCCGACGATGCCCTTGGGGCGGCCGGTGGACCCCGAGGTGAAGAAGACGTAGCAGGGGTCGTCCGGCGAAGGCTCGTGCGTCACCACCGCCCGCCGCGCGCTGGTGCCCGCGGTGTCGGCGATGTCGATCCGGGTGGTCTCGGTGGCCCCCGCCGCGGCGAGCACCTTGGCAGGCAGCCCACCGAGGTCGGAGCCGGTGACCACCCAGGAGGCGTCGGTGTCGTTGAGCGCCTGCTCCAGCCGCCGCTGCTGCGCGGTGGCGTCCAGCGGCACCACCACCCCGCCGATGCGCAGCACCCCGAGCACCGCGGCGACCAGCTCGCGGCGGTCCTCGGCGAGCACCGGCACCAGCGCACCGGGTGCCGCGCCCGCTTCCTGCAGCGCGACGGCGATGTCGTCGGCCCGCCGGTCCAGCTCCGCGTAGGTGAGCTTGCCGTCGGCGCACTCGACCGCGATGTGGTCGGGGAAGCGCCGGATCGCCTTCGCCACCAGCGCCTGGATCGGTTGGAAAGCCTCCGAAGCCATCGTGTCTCTCCTTCTAGCTCTGCTGTCTGCACGGGGGACGACCCCCGGACCCCCGAACCGCTAGTGGGGCAACCCGAACTCGTCAAGAAAGATGCCGAACGTGAGCACGACGAGTAGCAGGTCGTCGTCGAAATGCGGGTGGACCTCGAAGCCGTCGCGCAGGTAGCGCGCCTTGAGGTGGTCGACCACGTGCGGGTCGAAGTAACCCTGCCGTTTGATCCGGTCGTGGGAGAGCAGGTCGCCGACCCATTCGAGGTTCCGGCGCAGCAGGCCGGGGCTGCCCGGCGCGCGGAAGCCGTACTTCTCCCGGCCGATGATCTCCGGCGGCACCAGGCCCTGCGCGGCCTGCTTCACCACGAACTTCTCGCCGAGCCGGTGCACCTTGAGGTGGGCGGGCACGGTCCTGGCGAACTCGACCACGTCGCGGTCCAGGAACGGGTAGCGCGCCTCGATCGAGTTCGCCAGCGCCATCCGGTCGCCGTGGTCGGAGAGCAGGTGGTCCGACATCCGCAGTTTGAAGTCCAAATAGGACCGCTGGCTCAGCCGGGGGCGCCCGGCCAGCATGGCGGTGTCCACCACCGGCTCGGCCAGGCAGTCGAACTCGCCGAACGACTCGCGCAGGTCTTCGCTGAAGATGTCCATTTTGGACTGCCGCCAGGCGTGGTACTGCCGCTCGTAGAAGAGGTCCGGCTCGCCCCAGAGCCGTTGCCGCAGGCTGTCTTCGAGCGCGTCCTCCAGCGGGTCGCCGGAGCGCCCGGCGCCGCGGCCGAGGCCGTCGAACCGGTAGCCGACGTAACCGCCGAACAGCTCGTCGGCGCCCTCGCCGGTGAGGATGACCTTGACGCCGTGTTCCCGCGCCAGCGCGGAAAGCACCATGGAGCAGGTGTTGTAGCTCTCCTTCACCGGGGTTTCCGCGTGCACCACCATGCGCCGCAGTTCGGTGGCGATGTCGTCGTCGGAGAACGGCGCCTCGTGGTGAATCGAGCCGATCTTGTTAGCCATCAGCCGCTGGTGACCGGATTCGTCGATGTCGGCTTCGGGGAACGTAATGGAGAACGAGTGCGGGTCCTGCACGACTTCGCCGACGAGCGCGCCGATCAGCGAGGAATCGAGGCCGCCGCTGAGGTAGAACCCGACGCCGACGTCGGCTTGGAGCCGGCGGCGCACGGACGCGGTCAGCAGTTCGCGCAGCTTCTCGACGTAGTATTCGTCCGGCTGCGCCTGCTCCTCCTCGACCGGGAAATCCAGGTCCCAATAACGGGTTTCGCGCACTTCACCGTCGCGCACCAGGAGGTAGTGGCCGCCGGGCAGGCTCGACACCCCGCGGAACATCGTGCGCGGGCTGACCAGACCGGGGAAGGTGAGCACCTGGTCCAGGCCGGTCAAGTCGACCGCGCGCGGCACACCGGGGTGCTGCAGGATCGCCTTGACCTCGGAACCGAACACGAAGTGGTCGTGCGTCCTGGTGTAGAACAACGGCGCGATGCCGGCGTGGTCGCGGGCCAGGAAGAGCTGGCGTTCCCGGCGGTCGTAGAGCGCGAAGGCGAACTGGCCGTTGAGCCGGTTCAGCAATTCCGGCCCTTCTTCTTCGTACAGGTGAACGACCACTTCGACGTCGCAGTCGGTGCGGAAGCGGTGCCCCTTGGCCTCCAGTTCCGCCCGCAGTTCGCGGTGGTTGAAGATTTCCCCGTTGCAGACGAGCGCGACTTCCCCGTCCTCGCTGAACATCGGCTGGCTGCCGCCGCCGAGGTCGATGATGCTCAGCCTGCGGAAACCCAGCGCGGCCGGGCCGTCGAGGAAGAAACCGTCCTCGTCCGGGCCGCGGTGCACCAGTTCGGCGGTCATCCGGCCCAGTTCGGCGGCCGCGATCGGCCGGGCGTGGGGCAGGGCGACCGATCCCGCGATTCCGCACATGCGCCCGCGCTCCTCGCTCGTCTCGAATGGGGATTTCCAGCACCGAAAATCAGCCTACGACAACGGAAGTCGTTTGTGAGCGGGCCGAACGCGGTCCCGCAATGACGGAGAAGGGAGTGCGGTTCACCGGCCGTGACAGCCCCGCAGTCCAGGAGATGCGCCGGATCACCCCGCCGCGTGACGATGTCGTGGTGAAGATCGATGGTTCGCCGGAATTCGTCGGCACCTGATCACTATCTGCGGATTTCGAGGAGACAACCGTTATGGCCGACGTGACCAAAACACGCGCGGTGGTGCTCGGCGGGAGCATCGCGGGGCTGTTCGCCGCCCGGGTGCTCGCCGATGCCTACGACGAGGTGCTCATCGTGGACCGCGACGCGCTCATCGGCGTCGACGGACCGCGGCGGTCCTGCCCGCAGGGCAAGCACATCAACGGCCTGCTCGCCCGTGGTCAGCTGGCGATGGAGGAGATGTTCCCCGGCATCACCGAGGAGATCTTCGCCGACGGCGTGCCCACCGGTGACCTGGCAGGCGACGTGCGCTGGTACTTCAAGGGCAAGCCGATCAAGCAGCAGGACGCCGGGCTGACCTGCGTCTCGGCCAGCAGGCCGATGCTGGAGAAGCACATCCGCCGGCGGACCAACGCGCTGGAGAACGTCACCTTCGTGGAGAAGCACGACATCCTCGGGGTGACCACCAGCGAGGACAAGCGCCGGATCACCGGGGTCAAGGTGCAGCGCATCGGCACCAAGTCCGCGGAGAAGGTGCTCAGCGCCGACCTGGTGGTCGACGCCACCGGCCGCGGCTCGCGCACGCCGATCTGGCTGGAGGAACTGGGGTACGGCCGGGTCGAGGAGGAGCGCAAGAAGATCGGCCTCGGCTACGTCACCCAGCACTACCGGCTCACCGAGGACCCCTACCACGGTGACCTGTCGATCAACCCGGTCGCGTCGGCGGCCCTGCCGCGTGGCGCCATCTTCACCAAGACCGACGGCGGCCGCGTCGAGCTGACCACCTACGGCCTGCTGGGCGACCACCCTCCCACCGACCAGGCCGGCCTGTTCGAGTGGCTGAAGACGCTGTCCACCCAGGACATCTACAACGCGGTGAAGACCGCGGAGATCCTGGACGAGCCGGTCGCCTTCCGCTTCCCGACCACGCTGCGCCGCCGCTACGAGAAGATGGACCGCTTCCCGGACGGCCTGCTCGTCGTCGGTGACGCGGTGACCTGCTTCAACCCGGTGTACGCCCAGGGCATGACGGTGTCCGCGCTGTCCGCGCTGACCATCCGCGGCCACCTGCACAGCGGGGCCACCCCGGACCCGAAGCTGTACTTCGCCGACCTGGCCCGCGACGTCATCGACCCGCCGTGGGAGATGACCAACACCGTCGACCTCAGCTTCCCCGGGGTGGAGGGCAACCGCACCTTCGCGCTGAAGGTGCAGCAGTTCTTCCTGTCGCTGACCCAGACCGCCGCCTCGCGCGACGGTGACGTGGCCGCCGCGTACATGAAGACCGCCGGCATGGTCGCGAAGCCGGAATCGCTGATGCAGCCGAAGATCCTGTTCAAGATCATCAAGGCGGTGCTGTTCGGCCGGAAGAACCAGGCCGTGCCGCGCAGCGCCGCGTCGCCGAAGGTCACCGCCCTGCCGGGGAACAACGCCGTGACCGAGGAGAAGAAGGCGGCCTAGCGCATAGCGCCTCGCCCTCGCCCGATACCGGAACGGAGGAACAGCAGTGTCGGAGGACAACCGCGGTCGCGCGCTTCCCGAGATCTCCGCCGTCACCTCCGTCCGGCAGGACGAGGCGTGGTTCGCCGACCGGCTCGACCCGGGGTCCCCGGCTGCCTCCCGCAGCCGGGCCTACCGGGTCTCCGGGCCGCTGGACGTCGAACTGCTGGGCCGGGCCTGGCAGGAGGTGGTGCGCAGGCACGACGTCCTGCGGGCGAGCATCACCGAGGTCGGCGGGCGGCCGGTGCAGCGCACCGCCGCCGCCGACCAGATCGGCAAGTCCTTTGTGGACATGGGGCTGGTGCCGGACGCGGAGGACGCCGAGGACGAGCTGTGCGCCGACATCATCGGCGAGCCGCTCTGGCTCGGCGAAGGCCCGCTCGCCCGGCTCACCGTGGCGGGCACCGCGTCCGACGAGCACGTGGTGGTGCTGGTGGCACACCGCGCGGTGGCCGACGAATCGTCGATGGTCATCCTGCTCGACGAGCTGTCCCGCCTGTACACCGCGGGCGTCACCGGCCGCCCGCTCCGTGACGCACTGCGTGACCCGCTGCTGCAGTACGGCGAATTCGCGCGCTGGCAACGGGAACGCGAGGGTTCGGCCGAGCACGCGCGGCTGCTGGACTGGTGGCGCGGGGAGCTCACGCCGGCACCCCCGGCGCTGAGCCTGCCGCTGCACCGCGACCGGCCGGCCGGACCGTCGACCACCGGCGGCACCGTGCGGTTCAACTGGGGCGCGGAACTGGCGGGCGCCCTGGCGGCGTTCGCCCGTGAGCAGGGCGTCGACCCCGCCGCCGTGCTGCTGACCGCGTTCACCTGCCTGCTGCACCGCTTCAGCGCGGCGGACCGGATCCCGGTCGGCCTGCCGGTGCGTGCCCGGCCGTGGTCGGCCTTCGACCGCGCGGTCGGCCCCTTCGACTCACCGCTGGTGCTCACCACCGGCTTCACCGGCAGGCCGAGCTTCCGCGAGGTGCTGAACCGGGTGCGCATCCAGCTGCGGGAGGCGTCCGCGCACGGCGGCCCGACCGAGGGGCAGCTGGCCCGCGCGCTCAACCCGGCCCGCGACCCGCGGCACAGCCCGTTCTTCGACGCCGGGTTCGTCTACCGCGAGCACGAGTCCATTGTGGAGTCCGACGGCCTGGTGCGCGGGGTCGAGGTGAAGGACCCGGCCCTGCGCCTGCGTGGCTGTACCGTGCGGCGCGAGAAGTTCGACCCGCTGTGGGCCGACGCCGACTTCACCCTCGCCGTCGACGAGATCAAGCCGGAGATCAGCGGCGGGTTCCGCTACCGCACTTCCATGATCGACGCGCGGATCACCCGGTTCGTCGCCGTGCAGTTCCGCACGCTGCTGGAAGCGGCGCTGGTGCACCCGGACATGCCGGTGGCGAACCTGCCGCTGGACGCCCCGGCCCGGATCCGGACCGCGGTCGTGGCGGCCGACCGGATCGAGGCCACCGCGCCGGTCACCGCCACCGTCGCCGCGCAGGCCCGCACGCACTCCGGGGAAGCGCTGCCCGGGGTGTCCTACGACGAGCTGCTCGCCCGTGCTGATGCCATCGCGGCGGTCCTGCCGCCGGGCCCGGTTGCGATCCGCATGGCCACCGGCGCCGCGCAGGCCGCCGCCGTGCTGGGTGCCTTCACCGCCGGCGCCCACGTGGTCTGCCTCGCCGCCAGCGACTCGGGGGAGCGCGCCCGGTCGGTGCTGGCCGACATCAAACCCGCTGTCCTCCTGGTCGACGGCGTGACCGAAGACTCGATCGCGGCCTGGTACGCGGAAGAACTCGACGGCACGGTCGTCGACGTGCGGGCCCTCGAGCCCGCGACGCCCAGGCCGATGGCCGTCGCGCTGACGGATCTCGCCTACGTGGCCTACACCTCCGGTTCCACCGGCAAGCCCAAGGGCATCACGCAGAACCACGCCACGCTCGCGCAGTTCACCGGCTGGTTCGCCACGGAGTTCCGCATCGGCCCCGGCGCCAGGGTGGCGCAGTGGGCGGCCCCGGGGTACGACGCCGGCCTGTGCGAGATGTTCGCCGCGCTGACCAGTGGGGCGACGCTGCACCCGGTACCCGAGCGCATCCGCGCGAACCCGGAGAAGCTGACCGCCTGGCTGGCTGCCGAGGAGATCACGCACTTCCAGACGGTCCCCAGTTTCGCCCGTGAGGTGCTCGGGGTGCTGACCCGCACCGGCGAGCGGCTGCCCGCGCTGAACCACCTCCTGCTCGCCGGCGAAGCGCTGCCCGCCGACCTGGCCAACGGCCTGCGCGCGGCCCTGCCGTCGGCGCGGCTGGTCAACCTGTACGGGCCCACCGAGTCCATTTTGGCCACTTGGTACGACGTCACCGTCACGCTGCACGGGGTCGCGCCGATCGGCAGGCCGATCCCCGGCCGCCAGGTGCTGGTGGTCGACGGCGAGGACCGCCCGTGCCCGGCCGGCGTGACCGGCCACCTGGTGCTGCGCAGCCCGTACCTGACGCCGGGCTATCTCGGCGACGTCACCACGAACGCCTTCGAACCGCTTCGCCCGCGGCCGGAACTCGGCGTGGTGGGCGGCGCCTGCTACCGCACCGGCGACCTCGGCCGGATCCGGCACGACGGGGTCCTCGAGTTCCGCGGCCGCCGCGACGCCCAGGTCAAGGTGCTGGGCATGCGCATGGAGCTCGGCGAGGTGGAGGCCGCGCTGGCCGCCCACCCGTCGGTCGCCGACTGCGCGGTGATCGGCGTGCCCGGTGCGCACGGCCTGGTGTCCCGCCTGCTCGCCTACCTGGTGCTCGCCGAGCCGGGGGAGGCGCCGGTGCCGGAGCTGCGCAGGCACCTGGTGCGCCGGTTCGGCAAGACGCTGCTGCCGCTGACCTACCAGACCGTCGACGCGTTGCCGCGCAACGTCGGCGGCAAGATCGACCGGCGGCGGCTGCCGATCCCCGAAGTGGCCCCGGCGGTGGCGCACGCCGAGCCGGACGGGCCGCTGCGGCGCACGGTCGCGGCGATCTTCGAGGAACTGACCGAGGCCACCGAAGTCGGCCCGGACGACGGTTTCTTCGCCGTGGGCGGCCATTCGGTCCTCCTGCCGCGGCTGCTGCACCTGATCCGCGTGCGCCTGGGCGCCGAGCTGTCCCTGTGGGACTACTTCGCCGATCCGACGCCCGCCGGGCTGGCCGCGGCCGTGTCCCGAGTTCTTCCCGCTGATGGAGCAGAAAAGGAGTGAGGAACGTGACTGATTCTGTGGTCGACGCCGAGATGCCGGTTACCTTCGACGGCGAAAGCCTCGACATCGCCGGTGTCCGCCGGGTCGCCGCGCGCGAGGTGTTGTGCACGGTATCCCCGGAGTCCATGGCCAAGGCCGCGACCAGTCGCAAGATCTTCGAGGAGACGGTCAACCAGGGCGCGCCGGTCTACGGGGTCACCACCGGCTACGGCGAGATGATCTACATGCAGGTGGACGTCTCGAAGGAGGTGGAGCTGCAGACCAACCTGGTGCGCAGCCACAGCGCCGGGGTCGGCCCGCTGTTCTCCGAGGAGGAGTCCCGCGCGATGCTCGCGGCGCGGCTCAACGCGCTGGCCAAGGGCTACTCCGCGGTGCGCCCCGAACTGCTCGACCGGCTGGCGCTGTACCTGAACCTCGGCATCACCCCGGCCATCCCGGAGATCGGCTCGCTGGGCGCCAGCGGTGACCTCGCGCCGCTCTCGCACATCGCGATCACGCTGATCGGCGAGGGCTACCTGCTCAAGGACGGCAAGCGGGTGGAGACCGCCCCGGTGCTCAAGGCGCACGGCATCAAGCCGCTGGAACTGCGGTTCAAAGAGGGCCTGGCGATGATCAACGGCACCTCGGCGATGACCGGCCTCGGTTCCCTGGTGGTCGGCCGCGCGCTGGACCAGGTGCGCCAGGCCGAGATCGTCACCGCGCTGGTGCTGGAGACCCTGCAGGCCTCCACCAGCCCGTTCCTCGCCGAGGGCCACGACGTCGCCCGCCCGCACCGCGGTCAGATCGACACCGCGTTCAACATGCGCGCGCTGATGAAGGGCACCGCCCTCGCGCTGGAGCACGCCGAACTGCGCCGCCAGGCCGAGGCCGCCCGCGACGACACCGGCGTCACCAAGACCGAGGTGTACCTGCAGAAGGCGTACACCCTGCGGGCCATCCCGCAGGTGGTCGGCGCCATCCGCGACACCGTCTACCACGCGGCCGAGAAGCTGACCACCGAGCTCAACTCGAGCAACGACAACCCGTTGTTCTTCGAGGGCCAGGAGATCTTCCACGGCGCCAACTTCCACGGCCAGCCGATCGCCTTCGCGATGGACTTCCTGAACCTGGGCCTGACCCAGCTGGGCGTGTTCTCCGAGCGGCGCACCAACCGGCTGCTCAACCGCTACCTCAGCGAGGGCCTGCCCGAGTTCCTCGTGGCCGGCGACCCGGGCCTGAACAGCGGCTTCGCCGGTGCGCAGTACCCGGCCACCGCGCTGGTCGCGGAGAACCGGACGATCGGCCCGGCCAGCATCCAGAGCGTGCCGTCCAACGGCGACAACCAGGACGTGGTCAGCATGGGCCTGATCGCCGCCCGCAACGCGCGCAAGGTGCTCGGCAACGTCAACTACATCCTGGCCGTGGAGTTCCTCGCCGCGGCGCAGGCGGTGGACCTGTCCGGGCGGTACGCGGGCCTGAGCCCGGTTTCCAAGGCGACCTACGAGATGGTGCGCTCGCTGGTGCCCAAGGTGGACCGCGACCGCTTCATGAGCGACGACATCGAGGCCGTTGCCGCGGCGATCTCCCGCGGCGAGTTCGTCGATGCCGCCCGTCAGAGCGGCGTCGAACTGCGCTGAGCAATCCACAAGGGAGAGTCCGATGACGGACGAGCAGGACGGCGTGCGCAAGACGCGCCCGTTCACCGGTGACGAGTACATCGAAAGCCTGCGGGACGACCGGGAGATCTACATCTACGGCGACCGGGTCAAGGATGTGACCACGCACCCGGCGTTCCGCAACCCGATCCGCATGACGGCCCGGCTCTACGACGCGCTGCACGACCCCGCCCAGCAGGGCGTGCTCACCGCGCCGACGGACACCGGGTCCGACGGCTACACCCACCGGTTCTTCACCACCCCGCACAGCGCCGAGGACCTGGTCGCCGACCAGCAGGCGATCGCGGCGTGGTCGCGGCTGAGCTACGGCTGGATGGGCCGCAGCCCCGACTACAAGGCGTCGTTCCTCGGCACGCTCGGCGCGAACGCCGAGTTCTACGCGCCGTTCGAGGACAACGCGCGGCGGTGGTACCGGGAGTCGCAGGAGAAGGTGCTGTACTGGAACCACGCGATCGTGCACCCGCCGGTCGACCGCAACCGGCCGCCGGACGAGGTCGAGGACGTCTTCATCCACGTGGAGAAGGAGACCGACTCGGGCCTGGTGGTCAGCGGCGCGAAGGTGGTGGCCACCGGTTCGGCGCTGACGCACTACAACTTCATCGCCCACTACGGCCTGCCGATCAAGAAGAAGGAGTTCGCGCTGGTCGCCACGGTGCCCATGGGGTCGCCGGGGATGAAGCTGATCTGCCGCCCGTCCTACACCGCGACCAGCGCGGTGATGGGCAGCCCGTTCGACCACCCGCTGTCGTCGAGGCTGGACGAGAACGACACCATCCTGGTGCTGGACAAGGTGCTGATCCCGTGGGAGAACGTGTTCATCTACGGGCACATCGGCAAGGTGCAGCTGTTCACCGGCCGCTCCGGGTTCCCCGAGCGCTTCACCTTCCACGGCTGCACACGGCTCGCGGTGAAGCTGGAATTCATCGCCGGCCTGCTGGCCAAGGCGCTGGAGATCACCGGTACGAAGGATTTCCGCGGGGTGCAGAGCAGACTGGGTGAGGTGCTCGCCTGGCGCAACCTGTTCTGGGGCCTGTCCGATGCCGCGGCGCGCAACCCGGTGGCGTGGAAGAACGGGGCCGTGCTGCCGAACCCGGCGTACGGCCAGGCGTACCGGTGGTTCATGCAGATCGGCTACCCGCGGGTGCGGGAGATCGTCATGCAGGACGTGGCGAGCGGGCTGATCTACTCGAACTCGAGTGCCGAGGACTTCAAGAACCCGGAGATCCGGCCGTACCTGGACAAGTACGTCCGCGGTTCGGACGGGGTGGACTCGGTGGAGCGGATGAAGGTGATGAAGCTCCTCTGGGACGCCGTCGGCACCGAGTTCGGCGGGCGGCACGAGCTGTACGAGCGCAACTACGCGGGGAACCACGAGAACACCCGGGTGGAGCTGCTCAACGCGCAGCTGGCCAGCGGCGAAGTCGACGGGTACAAGGCCTTCGTGGACCAGTGCATGTCGGAGTACGACCTGAACGGCTGGACCGTCCCGGACCTGTCGAACTTCGACGAACTACGCCAGTTCCGAGGCAACATCCTGAACGGCTGATATCCATACGGACACAAATGTGGCTTTGGGGGCCGAATACGCCCCCAAAGCCACATTCGTGTCCCCGGCCCCGCCGCCCATGTCACGAATGTGGCTTTCGAGACATCCAACGTCCCGAAAGCCACATTCGTGACATCCCCCTCCCCTACATGCCGTGAATGTGGCTTTCACAGCGAATTACGCCGTGAAAGCCACATTCACGGCACCTCTACGCCCCCACGAGCCCCCGGCGCCCGGCCACACGAGCCTCGCCCACCCCCACCACCAAATCGGCGCCCGGCCAGCACAACCCCGACCCTACGAACCTCGCCCGCCTCACCAGCAAACCGGCGCCCGGCCAGAAGATCGACCATACGAAACAGACCCTGCCCCCACCACCCGAACCGGCGCCCGGCCAGCAAACCCGAGCACCAGAGCCACCCACCCCTCCCCATCCCCGGTCCCAAGCCCAAAACACGGCGAAGGCCCTCTTGTCAAGGTACGTTTCCCAGCCTTGACAAGAGGGCCTTCGCCGTCGTCACACTAAAACACCGGGGTGGCCCCCCCAAAAAACAACCTACCCCCGCGGACTGTTCTGATAAGCCGCCAGCTTCCACTGACCAGCTTCCTTCACCACGACCCACGAAGCACGAATGGCCCGCTCATCGGCGACTTCGGCCTCGTCCCCGTGCAGCACACCGCCCTGCGTGATCAGGACGCCGGCCTCGGCGCTGAAGAACTCGATGCTGATCGGCTGCCCGGTGACCCGGGTGCCGTTGTACGGGCCGGCGAAGGCGCCGGCCATGAACGCGCGGATCTCGTCCTTGCCCTTGCGGAACAGGCCCGGCAGGATCATCGTGCCGTTTTCGGTGAACACCTCGGCGAAGGCGTCGGCGTCGTGCGCGGCCCAGGCCGCGATGATCCGCTGCGGGATGTGCGCGACGGCGGCCTGGTCCCCGGCGGACGGGGTGGTCCGGACTGCGGCAGTGGTCATCTCCGTTGGCTCCCTCGGCTCAGCTGCTCAGATGTACAGGGTGTTCGGCTCGAGCCCGCACAGGACCCGCCCGTACAGCTCGTTGTTGGTGTTCGGGTGCATCAGCGCGTGCAGGTTGACCGCCTGGATGTCCCGCGCGATCCGCTGGATCGGCACGTCGCTGTAGATCGACGACCCGCCGCTGGCGGTGGCGAAGATGTCCACGGCCTCCTTGGCCAGCCGCACCACCGCGCCCATGTCGGCGCGGGCCTGGGCGCGCTCCTCGAGCTTCCACTCGGCGCCCTGCTCGCCCTTGCTGTCCACCAGGGACGTGAGCCGGTGCGCGTGGAACCCGACCTGGTCCACCTTCAGCGTGCCCTCCGCGGCCTGCAGGTGGGTCAGCGGCGCCTCCGCCTGGTTCTCGTAGGCGGTGTAGGTGATCTTGCGCTTGCCGACGCGCTCGAAGAACGCCTCCTTCGCGGCCTGCGCCACGCCGACCACGGTGCCCACCGACGAGGCCGAAGCCACCGGCAGCAGCGCGTTGCGGTAGATCGGCGAGTTCGCGTTCAGCTGCGACGCGTACTGGCCCTGCAGCACCAGCGGCAGCGGGATGACCCGGGCCGACGGCACGAACAGGTCCTGCGCGACGGTGCTGACGCTGCCGGTGCCCTTGAGCCCGGAGGTGTACCAGTCGTCGACGATCTGCAGTTCCGACATCGGCACCAGCGCCATCACCGGCACCGGCTGCTGGTCGGGCGCCACCAGCACGGCGATGATCTCCTGCCAGTGCGCGTGGTGCGCGCCGCTGATGAAGCTCCACTTGCCGTTGACCACGATGCCGCCGTCGACCGGCGCGGCCATCGCCGACGGGCTGAGCGTGCCGCAGATGCGCACGTCCGGCGTGGAGAAGACCTCGTCCTGGACCTCGTCCGGGAAGGTGCAGGCCATCCAGGTGGGGATCCAGTAGACGGACGCGGTCCACGAGGTGGACGCGTCGGCGCGGCCGAGTTCGGTGGCCACGTCGACCAGGGTGCGCGTGTCGGCTTCGTAGCCGCCGTAGCGCTTCGGCACGCGGAGCTTGAACACGCCGGCGTCGGCCAGCGCCTCGATCGACTCGTCGTGGATGCGCCGGTTCTCCTCGGCCCAGGCCGCGTGCTTCTTGATCAGCGGCGAAAGCTCGGACGCGCGACGAACAAGTTGCTCCCGCGTCGGAAGATCGATCGTCGTCATCAGTATTTCCTCCTAGAAAAAATCAGCCGAGAATCACCCGACAATCCTCCCGATGGTCGCATTCGCGCCGACCGGGCGGAGTCTCCTCGATTGCCGCCACTGCCAGGCAATTCGGGAGAAGCGCCGGTCGTTCGCGGCTGGCTACGATCCGCTTGTCGCCGGTTGAACCACCAGAAGGGTTCGGGAGAACATGAGTACTGCAGAGGACCGGATCCCGCTGTCGCTCAACCAGGAGTTCCTGTGCATGTGGGACCAGGGCGACGAGGCGGGTCCGTTCGGGCCGAAGTACAACATCATCTTCGGCGTCCGGGTCACCGGTGGCGTCGACGAGGGCGTGCTGCAGTCCGCTTTGGACGATGTGGTCGTCCGCCACGAAGCCCTGCGCACCCTGGTGATCCGCGACGAGAAGTACCAGAAGGTGCTGCCGCCGGGCCAGGTGCCGCTGTTCGTCAGCGACCTGGGTGACGTGCCCGCCGCCGACCGCCAGCTGCGTGCCGAGCAGTTCATCGGCGAGATCGAGTCGGGTTCGTACAGCGCGGTGGAACTGCCGCTGATCCGGGCGTTCCTCGGCCGGTTCGACGGGGACGACGCGGTGCTCGTGCTGATCGTGCACCACACCGCGGCCGACGAGTGGTCGATGCCGCTGATCATGCGCGACCTGGCCGCCTTCTACGCCGGCCGCCTGGAGAACCGCCCGCACGGCCTGGCCGACGCCCGGCAGTACCCCGAGTACTCCGTGTGGGAGAAGCAGAAACTGACCAGCGACTCCGCCGCGAAGTCGCGCGAGTTCTGGGCCAAGGAGCTCGAAGGCGCGCAGATCCTGCCGCTGAAGACGCACTTCCCGCGCTCGGCGGGCCGGGACAAGACCACCGCCTGGCACCGCTTCTCCATCGCCGAGGACCTCGGCGCGGCGCTGCTGAGCACCGCGAAGGCCACGCGCAGCTCGCCGTTCATGGTGCTGCTCGCCGCGTACAACGCCTTCCTGCACAAGCTGACCGGCGAGACCGACGTGGTCGTGATGACCTTCACCTCCGGTCGTGGCGAGGCCTCCTTCCACGACACCGTCGGCGCCTTCTTCAACTACCTGCCGCTGCGCACCGACCTCAGCGGCTGCGAGACCTTCGCCGACGTCGTGAGCCGCACCCGGCGCACCTGCCTGCGGGCCTACGCGCAGGACATCCCGTTCGGGGAGATCGCCGCGCAGGCCCCGCAGCTGATGGGGCCGGGCATGGCCGACGACGGCGCGCCGTGCGCCTTCCAGGTGTTCCGCTCGCCGTTCGCGGCGACCGGGGACGCCGGTGGGTTCACCTATCAGGAGATTCGCCGGCGCCTGCTGCCGCAGGCCGCCGGTGGGGACATCCCGGACGGCTCGATGTGGCACATCGACATGGAGTTCGACGGTGAGATGGCGGGCACCCTCGGCTTCAACACCAACCTGTACGACGCGGACGGCATGCGTGAGCTGGCCGCGAACTTCCTCGGCACGCTGAAGAACACCGTCGGCGCGCCGGACACCCCGCTGGACCAGATCTAGCCGACGCGGCGCTGGCCGATGACACCCCGGAGGATGGGCGAGATGACGAGCAACCTGGACCTCGAGCAGACGGTCGGGAAGATCTGGAAGGAGGTGCTCAGCGTGCCCGACGGCAAGGGCGAGGCCACCTTCTTCGACCTCAACGGCGACTCGATCACCGCGGTGCGCCTGGTCTCCCGGATCGAGGACGAGATCGGCGTGGAGATCGAGGTCGGTGACATCTTCGAGGAGGACCCCTCGCTGGCCGTCCTGGTGAAGGACGTGGTGGCGAAGGCGGCCGCCCGGTGAGCGGTCTGGTCCGCGTCCGGTCCGGCCACAGCCTCGACGACGTCGAAGAGATCCTCGAGCGCGATGGCGCGATCATCGTCGAGGACTTCGCCGACGACATCACGCGCGAGGCGCTGCTGGCCGACTTCCGGCCGGCGCTGGAGGCGCAGGACTACGGCGACGACTGGTACAACGGCACGAAGACCCGCCGGGTGTCCTCGCTGTTCGGGCGCACGAAGGAACTGACGCCGATCGTGACGCACCCGCTGTACCTGGGGGCGGCGCGGCGGATCATGCAGAAGCCGGTGCCGATCTGGCTGGGGCGCTCGCGTGTGGAGATGACGCCGACCATCCAGATCAGCGGCACGCAGCTCATCCAGATCCACCCGGGGCAGGGCAAGCAGCCCCTGCACCGCGACGACGCGCTGCACCTGCGGCGGCACCCGGGGCCCACGAGCCGGGTGCAGATCATGGTCGGGCTGAGCGAGTTCACCGCGGAAAACGGGGGGACGCTGGTCATCCCGGGCAGCCACCACTGGGACGACGAACGGCCGCCGCTGGCGAGCGAGGCCATCCCGACGGAGATGCCGGCGGGCGGTGCGCTCATCTGGCTCGGCGGGGTCTACCACGGTGGCGGGAAGAACGTGGGAGATTCTCCCCGGACCGGGATGACGATCGCACTGGACCTGGGGAACCTGCGGCAGGAGGAGAACCAGTACCTGGCGGTGCCGCGGGAAATGGTGCTGGCCTACCCGGAGGAAGTGCGGCGGTTGCTGGGGTATGACCGGTGTCCGCCGGGGTTGGGGTGGTACGAAATGGAAGACCCTTATTCGCTGCTTACTTCGGAGGAGTGAGCCACCCCGGTATTTTATTGTGACGACGGCGAGGACCCTTGTGTCAAGGCGGGAAAGATGCCTTGACACAAGGGTCCTCGCCGTGTTTTGGGCTGGGGACCGGGGATGGGGAGGGCTGGGTGGCTCTGGTGCTCGGGTTTGTGTGGCCGGTGGCGGTTTGTGAGGAGGATGGTGGTCGGGGCCCGTTCCGTTGCTGGGCGGCGGCTTTCCGGGGGGCTTCTGTTACAGGGGGCGTTTGGGGCTCGGCTGCCGGTTGAGGACACGAATGTGGCTTTGGGGGCGGAATACGCCCCCAAAGCCACATTCGTGTCCAGGTCGGCGGGGTGGGGGCGTGCTGATGCCGTGAATGTGGCTTTCACGGCCGATTCCGCCGTGAAAGCCACATTCACGGCACTTGGGAGGCCGTGGAGTGTCACGAATGTGGCTTTCGGGACGTTGGATGTCTCGAAAGCCACATTCGTGACAGTGGAGGAGGGGGTCAGGCGGCGGGCTTCAGGGTGACGGGGAGGGAGCGGTGGCCGTTCATGATGAAGGTGGGCAGCGGCTCCAGGTCCGAGCGCGAGACGGCCAGGTCCAGGTTCGGGAAGCGCTCGAACAGGGTGGACAGGCCGATGGTGGCGACCGCGCGGGCGATGCCGGCGCCCAGGCAGAAGTGCGGGCCCAGGCCGAAGGACAGGTGGTCCTTGTCTTCGCGGGTGATGTCGAAGACGTCGGCGCTGTCGCCGTGCACGGCGGGGTCGCGGCCGATGGCGCTGTAGTTCACCAGGAGGGCGTCGCCCTTCGGGATGGTGACGCCGTCCAGTTCGATGTCTTCGACGGCGTAGCGCAGCGGCAGGTGGGCCAGGGGGGACTCCACGCGCAGCGTCTCGTCGATCACCGCGTCCCACGAGAGTTCGCCGCTGGTGACCAGGTTCAGCTGGTCCCGGTGGGTGAGCAGCGCGGTGATCGCGTTGTCGAAGAAGTTGATGGTGGTCTCCGAACCGGCACCCAGGATGGCGAAGATGGTGTCGGTCAGCTCCTCCTCGGACAGGCGCGTGCCGTCCTCGTCGCGCGAGGCGATCAGGTCGCTGGTGATGTCCTCACCGGGGTTCGCGCGCTTCTCGGCGATCAGTTCCGCCATCGCGCCACGCCAGCCGCCGAGGATCGCCTGAGCTTGTTCCGGGGTGACGGTGGTGTCCACCATCATGTCGATCACCTTGGCGGTGCTCTGCCGCGCGGCCTCGCCCATGCCGATCAGGTCGGCGACCAGCATCGCGGGCAGCGGGTAGGCGAAGCGCTCGCGCAGGTCCACGACCTCACCCGCGGGCACCTGCTCCAGCGCGCCGATCAGCATCTCGGTCAGCTCGACGATGCGCGGCTTGATCGCCTCGGTGCGGCGGCGGGTGAACGCCTTGCCGACCAGGCGGCGCAGCCGCACGTGGTCCTTGCCGTAGGAGGTCACCATGTTGTCCATGGCGATCCAGCTGATCATTTCCCAGTCACGCGGGATGTCGCCGTTGATGAACGCGGGCCAGTGGTTGCGCGCGCTCTTGGTCACCCGCGGGTCGGTGAGCACCTGCTTGATCGCGGCGTAGCTGTTGAGCGACCACACGACCACACCGCCGGGCAGTTCCACCTGGACGGCCGCGCCCTGCTTGCGCAGGCCGTCGGCTTCGGCGTGGATGTCCCGGCCGGTGGTGTCGAGGGCGTAGGGGCAGCGTTTCTCCATCATTTTCTCCCGAATCGTGCCAAAGGCCCCCGGAATGCCGTCGGGGCTGTAGCCACAGCGGATGCTACGGCCGGGAATTCGGCCGGAGAAGGCATTCGGAGCAATTCGGCAATGGAGAAGATGGGACATTCTCCGCTATTGCCGGGGTGCGCCCGCGGGATTGACCGGGGTAGTGGCGCGGTGATTCACTCGCGATTCGCGTGACCGGGTCCCCGCGCGGGCGTGAAGATCGCATAGCGGGAGCGGGAAGAAGCTCGCTCGAGTACCGCTGACCTGCGCGAAGGCCTCGAAGCGCTGGGCACAATGGGAGAAGACGCCGCCGAACCGCCCCTGCATGCTGGAACCCGATCGTGTGAACCTCGCGGTGAGACGAAAAAGGACTGATGGGGAGTGCGGCGTGAGTGTTGAGCGGATTTCGATTGTCGGCATCGGTCTCAGCTACCCCGACGCCAGTTCTCCGGACGAGCTCTGGGAGAACGTGCTGGCGGGGCGGCGGGCATTCCGCCGGCTACCCGACGAGCGGATGAACCGCGAGGACTACTACTCGCCCGACCCCGAGGCGCCGGACCGGTTCTACGCGGAGAAGGCCGCCGTGCTGCGGGACTTCGAGTTCGACCGGGTCAAGTACAAGGTGGCGGGCAGCACCTTCCGCACCACCGACATGACCCACTGGCTGGCGCTGGACGTGGCCGCCAGGGCGCTGGCCGACGCCGGGTTCCCCGAAGGTGAGGGCCTGCCGAAGCTGAGCACCGGCGTGGTGCTGGGCAACAGCCTCACCGGCGAGTTCTCCCGCGCCAACATCATGCGCCTGCGGTGGCCGTACGTCCGCCGCACGGTCGCCGCCGCGCTGGCCGAGAAGGGCTGGGGCGAAGAGGACATCGCCACCTTCCTGGGTGAGCTGGAAGTCCAGTACAAGGCGCCGTTCCCCGAGATCAACGAGGACAGCCTGGCCGGTGGCCTGGCCAACACCATCGCCGGGCGCATCTGCAACTACTTCGACCTCGGCGGCGGCGGGTTCACCGTGGACGGCGCCTGCTCGTCCTCGCTGCTGTCCATCGTCACCGCGGCCAACGCGCTCGTCGAACGCGACGTGGACGTGGCTCTCGCCGGTGGTGTGGACCTCTCGATCGACCCCTTCGAGGTGATCGGCTTCGCCAAGACCGGCGCGCTGGCCACCGGCGAGATGAAGGTCTACGACGCCGACTCCAACGGGTTCTGGCCCGGTGAGGGCTCCGGCATGGTCGTGCTGATGCGCGAGGAGGACGCGATCGCCCGCGGCGCCCGCATCTACGCGACGCTGGCCGGCTGGGGCGTTTCCTCCGACGGCAAGGGCGGCATCACCCGTCCCGAGGCCGCCGGTCACCGCCTCGCCCTGACCCGCGCCTACAACCGCGCCGGGTACGGCGTGGAGTCCGTGTCCTACTTCGAGGGCCACGGCACCGGCACCGCGCTCGGCGACGAGACCGAGATCATCGCGCTGTCCGGCGCCCGCCGCGACGCCGACCCGTCGGCCGAGAAGGCCGCGCTCGGCACCATCAAGGGCAACTTCGGCCACACCAAGGCCGCCGCCGGGATCGCCGGGCTGATCAAGGCGACGCTGGCGGTCCACCACCAGGTCATCCCGCCGGGCACCGGGCAGAACGAGCCGCACCCGCTGCTCACCGCCGACGACGCCACCATGTACGTGCCGCGCGAGGCCGGGCTCTTCCCGGCGGGCAAGGAGATCCGCGCCGGTGTCTCGGCGATGGGCTTCGGCGGCATCAACTCGCACGTCACCGTCGAGCAGGGCCCGGACATCCAGCGCCGCGAGGACCTCGACGAGCGGACCCGCGCGCTGGTCACCGGCCGCCAGGACGCCGAGCTGCTGCTGCTCGACGCCGAGGACCTGACCCAGCTGCGCGACCGCGTGGCCGACCTGGTCGCGGTCGCGGCGAAGCTGTCCATGGCGGAGCTGACCGACCTGGCGGGCACGCTGGCCGGGGAGCTGTCCGGTGGCGCCGCCCGCGCCGCGATCGTGGCCACCAACCCGGAGGACGCCGCCCGCAAGCTGGACCGGCTGCGCGGCCGCCTCGACGGCGGTGAGACGAGCATCTTCAGCGCTTCGGAGGGCATCTACGCGGGCAACCGCAACGCCACCCCGAAGATCGCCTACCTGTTCCCCGGCCAGGGTTCCGGGCGCGGCGCGGCGGGCGCCATCCGCCGCCGGTTCACCGCCGCCGACGAGATCTTCCAGGCCGCCGGCCTGCCCACGGGCGGCGACCAGGTGGCCACCGAGGTCGCCCAGCCGCGGATCGTCACCGGCTCGCTGGCCGCGCTGCGCGTGCTGCGCGGGCTCGGCATCGAGGCCGACACCGCGGTCGGGCACAGCCTCGGCGAGCTGACCGCCCTGCACTGGGGCGGCGCGATGGACGAGCAGCAGGTGCTGCGCCTGGCCGGGATCCGCGGCAAGGTGATGGCCACGGCCAGCGACGGCGGTGGCGCGATGGCCGGGCTGCAGGCCGAGCCCAACCAGGCCGAGCGCTTCGCCGAGGGCGAGGACGTGGTCATCGCCGGCTACAACGCCCCGCGCCAGACCGTCCTTTCCGGACCGGCCGACGCGATCGACCGGGTCTGCGAGAAGGCCCGCGCCCAGGGCGTGACCGCCACCCGCATCAACGTCTCCCACGCCTTCCACTCGCCGCTGGTCGAACCGGCCGCGGTGGCGATGACCGAGCAGCTCGAGGGCTTCGGCTTCGACCGGCTCAACCGCCCGGTGATCTCCACGGTGACCGGCGACGTGCTGCACGCCGCGGAGAACGTGGCCGAGCTGCTGCGCGACCAGATCGTGCAGCCGGTCCGCTTCCGCGAAGCCGCCGCGAAGGCCGCCGAGCGCAGCGACCTGGTGATCGAGGTCGGCCCCGGCCGCGTGCTCGCCGGGCTGTTCAGCGAGATCGCGCCGGACACACCGGTGCTCTCGGTGGACACCGACAGCGGCTCGCTCTCCGCGATCCTCGGCGTGGCCGGTGCCGCCTTCGCGCTCGGCGCGGCGCTCGACACCGCGGCGCTGTTCGCCGGTCGCGTGGTCCGGCCGCTGCCGCTGGACGGCGAGATGTCCTTCCTGGAAAGCCCCTGCGAGGCCGCGCCGTCGATCGACCTGGAGCTGCTCCGCAGCCAGCAGAGCGCCGAGGCCAAGGCGACCGCGGCGTCGAAGGCCGACTCGGCCGTCGACACCGACGCCGGCAGCACCCTCGACCTGCTGCGCAAGCTCGCGGCCGAACGGGTGGAGCTGCCGCTGGAGACGGTCACCGCGGACACGCACCCGCTCGACGACCTGCACCTGTCCTCGATCACCGTGGGCCAGATCGTCAACGACGTGACCCGCGCGCTCGGCCGCCCGCCGCTGGAGGGCATGCCGAACTTCGCCACCGTCTGCCTCGGCGAGCTGGCCGAGATGATCGACGAGCTGGCGGAGACCTCGCAGCGCTCCGACGACGCCCCCAAGGGCGAGGTCCCGGGTGTGGCGCCGTGGGTGCGGCCGTTCGCGGTGCAGTACGTGCGGGCCCCGCGCCCCTTCGCCGACATCGGCTCCGGCGGCACGACCGCCGAGTGGACCGTGTTCTCCACCGACGACCACCCGCTGGCCGAGCCGCTGCGTTCGGCGCTGGCCGCGGCCGGCATCGGTGACGGCGTGCTGCTCTGCCTGCCGCCGGACGCCGACGCGAGCCACGTCGGGCTGTTCCTCGACGCCGGCCGCGCGGTGATGGGCGCTCCCTCCGGTACCCGCTTCGTGCTGGTGCAGCAGGGACTCGGCGCCTCCGGCATGGCGAAGACCCTGCGGCTGGAGGACCCCTCGATCCGCACCACGATCGTCGACCTGCCCGACGCCGCGGCCACCAACCCGCTGGCCGTCGAAGAGGCGATGGGCTTCGTGGTCAGCGAGGTCGCGTCCACAGTGGACTTCGCGGAGGCCCGCTACGACGCGGGCGGCAACCGCTGGGTGCCGGTGCTCAAGCCGCTGCCCGCGCCGCCGGAGGACCCCGGTCCCTCGCCGCTGTCCGCCGGGGACGTGCTGCTGGTCACCGGTGGCGGCAAGGGCATCACCGCCGAAAGCGCGCTGGCCATGGCCAAGGAGTCCGGCGCCAAGCTGGCCCTGCTCGGCCGCAGCCTGCCGGAGAACGACGCCGAACTGGCGGAGAACCTCGGCCGGATGGGCGCGGCGGGCATCGACTACCGCTACGAATCCGCGGACGTCACCTCGGCCGAGCAGATCAAGGACGCGGTCGACAAGATGCAGGCCGAACTCGGCCCGGTCACCGCGATCCTGCACGGCGCCGGCCGCAACGAGCCGAGCGCGTTGTTCAGCCTGACCGAAGAAACCTTCCAGAAGACGCTGGCACCGAAGATCGACGGCCTCCGCGCGGTGCTCGCCGCGGTCGACGAGGACAAGATCAAGCTGCTGGTCACCTTCGGCAGCATCATCGGCCGCGCCGGGCTCCGCGGTGAGGCGCACTACGCCACCGCGAACGACTGGATGACCGAGCTGACCCTGCGCTTCGGCCGGGAGCACCCGAAGGCGAAGGTGCTCGCGCTGGAGTGGTCGGTCTGGTCCGGGGCCGGCATGGGCGAGAAGCTCGGCGTGGTCGGCGCCCTGATGCGCGACGGCATCACGCCGATCCCCACCGAGAACGGCATCGAGATGCTGCGCCAGGTGCTGGCCGACCCGGACTCGCCGCCGGTGCTGGTGGTTTGCGGCCGGACCGGTGGCCTGGCCACCCTGCCGGTCCAGCGCCAGGAACTGCCGCTGACCCGGTTCGTCGACCGCGCGGTGGTGCACTACCCGGGCGTCGAGCTGATCACCGAGGCCGACCTGTCCGCGGGCAGCGACCCGTACCTGGCCGACCACCTGCTCGACGGGGACCTGCTCTTCCCCGCGGTGATCGGCATGGAGGCGATGACCCAGGTGGCCGCCGCGGTGACCGGCCAGAGCGGCCCGCCGGTGCTGGAGAACGTCGAGTTCCTGCGGCCGATCGTGGTCTCGCCGGGCGGCTCGACCACCATCCGGCTGGCCGCGCTCGCCCGCAACGGCGAGACGGTGGACGTGGTGATCCGCAGTGAGGACACCGGGTTCAGCGCCGACCACTTCCGCGCCCGGCTGTGCTTCGGCAGGCCGGACCTGGCCGGTGAGCCGGGTGCCTTCGCCGACCTGAGCAACCCGCTGCCGCTGGTCCCGGTCGACCCGGTGACCGAGCTCTACGGCACGGTCCTGTTCCAGGGCAAGCGGTTCCAGAAGCTGACCGCCTACCGGCGCGCCAGCGCCCGGCACGCGGTGGCCGAGGTCTCCGCCGACGCCGGCCACTCCTGGTTCGCGCCCTTCCTGCCGCAGCAGAAGCTGCTGGCCGACCCGGGCACCCGCGACACGATGATGCACGCGATCCAGTGCTGCGTCCCCGACGCGACGCTGCTGCCGCAGGGCATCGAGCGGCTGTACCTGGCCGACCCGGCCGACCAGGACGTGGAGTTCGTGGTGCTCGACGCCCGCGAGCGTTCGCAGGACGGCGACACCTACGTCTACGACCTCGACATCCGCGAGCCGGGTGGCGATCTGGTGGAGCGCTGGGAAGGGCTGTCGCTGCGGGCGGTCCGCAAGCGCGACGGGGCCGGTCCGTGGACGCCCGCGATGCTGGGCTCCTACCTGGAGCGGGCCTGCGAGCGCGTGCTCGGCGGCACCAGGGCGGTCGTGGTGGAACCGGACCCGCTGGGCGTCGACGTCGGGGCCACGCCGGAGCGGCGGGCGCAGACGAAGCTGGCGCTCTCCCGGGCGCTGGGCCGTCCCGCCGAGGTGCAGTACCGGCCCGACGGCAAGCCCGAGACCGACGGCTTCGAGATCTCCGCTTCGCACAGCTCGCGCCTGACACTGGCGGTCGCCGGGTTCGGGCAGCTCACCTGCGACGTGGAGACCGTGGTGGAGCGCACCGACGACGACTGGGCCGGCCTGCTCGGCAGCGAACTGCTGGCGGTGCGGGACCTGCTGGCCGCGGAGACCGGTGAGTCGATCGCCGCGGCGAGCACCCGGGTGTGGAGCGCGCTCGAGTGCATCCGCAAGACCGGCGAGATGACCCAGGCGCTGACCGTGCAGCAGGTGCACCCGGACGGGTGGGCGCTGCTGTCCAGCGGCGAGGCCCGGATCGCGACCTGGACCACCACGATCGAAGACCGGCCGGACCCCGTGGTCTTCGCGGTACTCGAAGGAGAGGAAGGCTGAGAATGGCGAACACGCCGGGCTACTACGAGATCCGCCACACGGTCGGGTTCGAGGAGACCAACCTGGTCGGGAACGTCTACTACGTCAACTACCTGCGCTGGCAGGGCCGGTGCCGGGAGATGTTCCTCAAGGAGAAGGCGCCCGCGGTGCTCGAGGACGTCCGCGACGACCTGAAGCTGTTCACGCTGAAGGTCGAGTGCGAGTTCTTCTCCGAGATCACCGCCTTCGACGAGCTGTCCATCCGGATGCGGCTGGAGGAGCTGACCCAGACGCAGATCCAGTTCAGCTTCGACTACGTCCAGATCACCGGCGGCCAGGAGAACCTGGTGGCCAGGGGCCGTCAGCGCATCGCCTGCATGCGCGGCCCGAACACGAACACCGTCCCGTCCCGGGTGCCGGAGCAGCTGCGTGAGGCGCTCGCACCCTACGCCGAAGGTCCGAAGGCCGCGGCCGCCGTCAAGGACATTGCCGCAACGGCGCCGGCCAGGAGCAAGGGGGTCTGACCGTGTCGGAAACCGTGCAGGCAGCGGCCGAGCCGGTGGAGCCGGCCGCCAGGCCCGCTCCGGTGGCACCGCTGAAATCGCTCTCGGTGCTGCCATCGCAGCGCCGCAAGCGGTTGTCCACGCCGACCACGCTGCGCGAGGTCATGTCCCAGTTCGCCACCGGGATCACGGTGATCACCGCCGGTGGCGAGCGGGGGCACGGGATGACCGCGAACGCGTTCAGCTCGGTGTCGCTGGACCCGCCGATGGTGCTGTGCTGCGTTTCGCGGGCGGCCCGGATGCACGACGCGATCCTGTCGGCGAAGTCGTTCGCCGTGTCCATCCTCGGTGCCGAGCAGCGCGAGCTGGCGCGGTACTTCGCCGACTGGCGGCGCCCGCGCGGGCTGGCCCAGTTCGACTCGGTCGACTGGTACCCGGGCCCGCACACCGGTTCGCCGCTGCTGTCCGGCTCGCTGGCGTGGGTCGAGTGCAGCCTGGCCGAGGTGTACGAGGGCGGCGACCACTCGATCTTCCTCGGCAACGTGGTCAGCTCCAAGCGGGGCACCGGACCGCAGGCGCTGACCTTCTTCGGTGGCGACTACCACCAGGTGGGCCCGGATGTCCGCGCCTCGGCCTAGGTTGACCGTGACCGTGACCGGGGGCACCGGGTTCGCCGGTGCCCACTCGGTCGCGGCGATCACCGCCCGCGGGCACCGCGTCCGGCTGCTGGCGCGGGACCCGGCTTCGGCCGGTCCCGCGCTGGAGCCGCTGGGCGTGGACCCGGGGGCGGTCGAGGTGGTTGCCGGTGACGTCACCGACGAAGCCGCGGTGGCCGCCGCGGTCCGCGGTGCCGACGCCGTGCTGCACGCGGCCGCGGTCTACTCGTTCGACAGCCGTCAGCGGGCGGTGATGCGCGCGGTCAACGAGCGCGGCACCGAGGTCGTGCTGGCGGCGGCGAGGCGGGCGGGCGCCGGGCGCATCGTGCACGTGTCCAGCGTCGCCGCGTTGTTCCCCTCGCGCGAACCGCTGGGCCCGGACTCGCCGGTGGGCGAGCCGCGGGAGGCCTACATGGCGACCAAGGCCGCCGCGGAAGTCGTCGCGCGGCGGCACCAGGCCGAGGGCGCGCCGGTGGTGATCACCTATCCGCCGGCCATGCTCGGCCCGCACGACCCGAAACTCGGCGACCAGAACGCCCGGCTGCGCAACGTGTTGCGCGGGCTGATGCCGTTCTGGCCGCGTGGCGGACTGCCGATGGGCGACGTCCGCGACACCGCCGAACTGCACGCGCGTGTGCTGACCGACTTCCCCGGCTCCAACCGGGTTTTCGGCCCCGGCCGCGCGGTGTCCACACGCGACTACGTGGCGGCCGTGCGTGAGGTCACCGGCCGCGCGCTGCCCGCGTTGTTCCTGCCACCGGCCGCGCTGGTGCCGGTGGGCAGGCTGGCCGACCTCGCGCAGCGGGTCTGGCCGTGGCGGATCCCGGCGGAGTACGGCGCGATCTACGCCTGCGCGTGCGACGCGCGGGTCGGGGACGCCGTGCCCACCGCCGGCCTGAGCCCGCGGCCGCTGGCCGCGACCCTGACCGACGCGGTGCGGTGGCTGCACCGCGCCGGCCACCTGTCCGATCGGCAGGCCGGTGTGCTGGGCACGCCGGTGCCGATGTCGTTGTCACCAGGAAGGGCTGTCCGATGAGCGCCGAATCCGTTCCCCAGCGAAACGACGAGAGCACCGAGCCGATCCCGCTGTTCGGCCGCGCCGAGCCGCCCGCCGTGCCCGCCGACGCGCACGACGCGCCTGACCCCCGCTGGCTGAGCGGCCCGCCGTACCCCTCGGTGCCGCGGCTGGGCCGGGGCCTGCGCTGGAGCGACCTGGTCGCGCAGATGGAGGCCGACCACGCCGAGCGAGAGGCCAGGAGGGCGGCGTGAGCGAGCGGACGGACGCCAACGCCTACGCGCTGGACCCCGGGCAGGCGGCTCCCGCCGGGCGCTCCGGGTCCGCGCGCGCGGTGGGGGGTGACGACGTCGTTGTGCCGTTTCCCCGGCACCGCACCGAAGCGGGGCGAACGGGGCGCGCCCCGGCCGGCGGGCGGCAGCGTTCCGTCCGCGAGCCCGGGCGGGACTTCTCCCGTGCCGGGCGCACCATGGCCGGATTGCGCGAGGAGCGCGACGCCGAGCGGGCCAAGATCATCGAGGGCAAGCCGGAACGCCAGCACAAGCTCGGCAAGCTGACCGCGCGCGAGCGCCTCGACCTGCTGCTGGACGAGGATTCGTTCACCGAGGTCGAGCTGTACCGCAGGCACCAGCTGAGCGGGCCGAAGCTGGGCGACAACCGGCCGTACACCGACGGGGTGGTGGCCGGGTCCGGCACCATCGACGGACGGCGGGTCTTCGTCTACTCGCAGGACTTCACCCTGTTCGGCGGCTCGCTCGGGCAGGCGCACGCGGCGAAGATCCACAAGGTGATGGACCTGGCGCTGGCCACCGGGTCGCCGTTGATCGGGCTCAACGACAGCGGGGGCGCGCGGATCCAGGAGGGTGTCGAGGCGCTGCACGGCTACGGCGGCATCTTCCGCAGGCACGCGGCCGCGTCCGGGGTGATCCCGCAGATCAGCGTGATCCTCGGGCCGTGCGCCGGTGGTGCCGCGTACTCGCCGGCGCTGGCCGACTTCACCTTCATGGTCCGCGACACCGCCCGGATGTACCTGACCGGGCCGGACGTGGTCGAGGTGGTCAGCGGCGAGCGGGTCAGCCACGACGAACTCGGCGGCGCCGACGTGCACGGCGAGCTGTCGGGCTCGGCCGCCGTGGTCTGCGACGACGAGCAGAGCTGCCTCGCCGACGTGCGCTACCTGGTGTCGATGCTGCCGCGCAACAACCTCGAACCGGCACCCCGCACGGTGGGCAGCGGCGCCGGGTCCGAGGTGCGGCCGCGGCTGGCCGAGATCGTGCCGGTGGAGCCGAACCAGCCCTACGACATCCGCAAGGTGATCGCCGAGGTCGTCGACGACGAGGACTTCTTCGAGATCCACGAGCTGTGGGCGCGCAACGTGGTGTGCGCGTTCGGGCGGGTGGACGGCGAGGTGGTCGGGGTGGTCGGCAACCAGCCGATGGTGCTGGCCGGCGTGCTGGACCGGGAGGCCTCGCAGAAGGCCGCGCGGTTCGTGCGCTTCTGCGACGCGTTCAACATCCCGCTGCTCACCCTGGTCGACGTGCCGGGCTTCCTGCCGGGCACCGAGCAGGAGCACAACGGGGTGATCCGGCACGGCGCGAAGCTGCTCTACGCCTACTGCGAGGCGACCGTGCCGCGGATCCAGGTGGTGCTGCGCAAGGCCTACGGCGGCGCGTACATCGTGATGGACTCGCGGTCCATCGGCTGCGACCTGTCGCTGGCCTGGCCGACGAACGAGATCGCCGTGCTCGGTGCCGAGGGCGCGGTCAACGTGCTGTTCCGCAAGGAGCTGGCGGCCGAGGAGGACCCGGAGCCGCTGCGCCAGGAGCTGATCGGGGCCTACACCGAGGAGTTCCTCGACCCGGCCTACGCCGCCGAACGCGGGCTCGTCGACGACGTGATCGACCCGGTGGACACCCGGGCGGCGATCGCGCGCGGGCTGGCCATGCTCCGGGACAAGCGGACCGAGCGGCCGCGGCGCAAGCACGGGAACGTCCCGCTGTGACCGGCGGGGAACCGCTGGTGCGGGTGGTCCGCGGCGAGCCCGACGACTTCGAGCTCGCCGCGGTCACCGTGGTGGTGGCCGCCCTGCTGGCGGCGGCCGCCGAGCCGGCGGCGCCGGTGGTACCGGAGCCGCGCAGTGGCTGGGCCGACCGGTCCCGCACGCTCGGCATCCCGGTGCAGCACGCTCCCGGCGCGTGGAACTCCTAGGGAGAACCTCCGGATCAAGCGGGACGTCAGCAGGACATCAGTGAGCTGCGGCACACTGGGTGGACAAGCACAGACGGCTACGGAGGTCCGCTGATGGAGTACTCGGAACCGGGGGAGAACTCGGCCGCCACGCTGGCGCCCGACCTCATCGAGGAGGCTTTCGGCGTGGATGAGACCACCGTGGTGCCCTCGCCGCGCCAGTACGTCGAAGGGCCGATCGTCCTGGGCTACAACTAGGCGCTGTCCGGTGGGGTGAATTCGGCTCGGACGCCGAGGAGCCGCACCGGCCGCCGCACTTCGAAGCGGTCGAACACCGCCAGCGCCGCCCGTTCCAGTTCGCCACCGTCGGTAGTCGGGGCGGGCAGGGTCAGGCTGCGGGTCTGCGTGATGAACGGGGCGAAGCGCACCTTCACCGCGACCCGCACCGCCGGGCGGCCTTCGGCCAGCACGTCCTGCGTGACGCGCTCAGCCAGCTTCCGGATCTCGGCCGCCATCTCCGCCGGGTCGGTGAGGTTCTCCTGGAACGTGGTCTCCCGGCTGCGTGAGCGCGCCACCCACGGTGTGCTGGTCACCTCGGTGTCGCCGACGCCGAGCGCGAGGATCCGGTACCACGGCCCCATGGTCGGGCCGAAGCGCGCGGCCAGCGCCTTCGGGTCCGCCGCGGCCAGTTCGGCCACTGTGGACACTCCGAGCTCGGCCAGTTTCTTCGAGGTCTTCCGCCCGATGCCCCACAGCGCCTCGGTGGGGCGTTCGTGCATCACCTCGGCCCAGTTCTCCTCGGTGAGCCGGTAGACCCCGGCGGGCTTGGCGAACCCGGTGGCCAGTTTCGCGCGCAGCTTGTTGTCGCCGATGCCGACCGAAGAGGACAGCCCGGTCCGCTCGGTGATCGCCGCGCGGATCCGCCCGGCCAGTTCCTCCGGATCGCCGGTCCGCGCGCCGATGAACCCCTCGTCCCACCCCATCACCTCGACCACCACCGGAAACTCGCGCACGGCGGCGAACACCCGCTCGGAGACCTCCTCGTAGGCGGGCGGGTCGCTCGGCAGGAACACCGCTTCGGGGCAGCGCTTGGCGGCCAGCCGCAGTGGCATGCCCGAGTCGATGCCGAAGGCGCGTGCCTCGTAGGAGGCCGTGGCCACCACCGCGCGCTCGGCGGGGTCACCGTTGCCGCCGACGACCACCGGCTTCCCGCGCAGCTCGGGGTGCCGCGCGACCTCCACCGCGGCGATGAACTGGTCGAGGTCCACGTGCAGGACCCAGCTCTCCGGCATGCCCACAGTGTGCACCCCGACCGCGGGTTGACACGTGACCTTTTGGTCACATAACCTGACGTGGTGACCACCGACGACCCCGTGTCGCGGGCCCTGGCCGACCTGGAGGAAGACCGATGACGAACACCACCGCGACCGACACCGTGCAGATCAACCGCGTCTACATCAGGGCGACCCCGGAGCGTGTCTGGGAGGCCATCACCTCGCCGGAGTGGAACGGCAAGTACGGCTACGGCGCCCCGGCGAAGTACGACCTGCGCCCCGGCGGCAAGTACGAGGCCTACGCCACCGAGGAGATGAAGGCCTACGACCCGAACCTCGGCGACATCTGCGTGGACGGCGAGGTGCTCGAGGCCGACCCGCCGCGCAAGCTGGTGCAGACCTGGCGGATGTGCATGGACCAGGGCACGAAGGAAGAAGGGTTCACCCGCCTGACGTGGGAGATTGAGTCCAGTTTCGACGGTGTGTGCAAGCTGACCGTGACCCACGAGCTCAGCGGCGCGCCGAAGCTGGCGGAGTTGGTCAGCGGGGCGCTCGAGCGCACCGGTGCCGGTGGTGGCTGGTCCTTCGTGCTCAGCGACCTCAAGTCGCTCGTGGAGACCGGGGCGCCGCTGGCGGGCTGAACCCCGGTGGCCGGGCCGCGTGCCCGGCCACCGCAGACCTGCGAGGACGGAGACCATGGACCTGCGCTCGAGGAGGTGGGGCAGGGCCGTGGTGCTGGTGGTCGTCCTGCTCGCCGGCATGCTCATCGCCACGCCCGCGACCGCCGCGGCGCCGGGGCGGCAGACCCACACCGGGGTGCTCGGCGGCGCGGCCTTCCGCGTGGAGACGCCGGAAAACTGGAACGGCACGCTCGTGCTCTACAGCCACGCGTACTTCAGCGCCGGACTGCCGATCCCACCCGAGGTGTGGCTGGCGAACCGCAAGGAGACCGAGCACTGGCTGCTGGCCAACGGGTACGCCTTGGCCGCGTCGGACTACGAGGGCCGGTTCGGGTTCGCGGTGGAACCGGCGCTGCGGGACCAGATCGCCGTGCTGGACTGGTTCGAGCGTCACATCGGCAAGCCGCGGCGGACCGTCGCGAGTGGAATGTCGATGGGTGGCGGGATCGCGGTCCTGCTGGCGGAACGGAACCCGCGCCGGATCTCCGGGGTGGTGGCCACGTGTGCCGACATCGACCACCTGGCGCCGTACAACATGTCGCTGGACGTCACCTTCGCCCTCCGCACGCTCCTGGCGCCGGACGAGGACATCGACCTGGTGCTCGCGGACGATCCGGCGGCCAGCACACAGGCGCTGCTGGGCGTCATCGAGCGGGCGCTGACCACACCGGAGGGCCGGGCGCGGCTGACGCTGGCCGGCGCCTTCGGCAACCTGCCGCCCTGGCGGCACGCGCACCACGCGCCGCCGGTTTCGCTGGTGGAACGGATCCAGCAGCAGGCGGCGTGGGCTTCGAGTTCTTCTTCGGCGCTGGGTCCGGCTGGTCGCGCTGATCTGGAACGCCGGGCCGGCGGTAATCCGGCTTGGAATGTCGGGGTGGATTACGGGAGTCAATTGGCTCGGTCGAGTCAGCGGGGCCTGGTCGAAGAGGCTTATCGGGCGGCTGGTCTCGATGTGCGGGACGACCTGGAACGCCTGGCTGCCGAACCGCGGATCGCCGCGGATCCGTGGGCGACGGGGTACATGTACCGATATGCGGTGCCGCACGGGATCACGCCTGCGCCGGTGCTGACGTTGCACAACACGGGCGATGGTGGGGCTTCGACGGATCAGGAGAACTGGTATTCGGGTCAGGTCGCCGCGCGCGGTGGCGGGGATCGGCTGAGGCAGGTGTTTTCGGCCCGGGGGAATCATTGTGCGTTCAGTGGGGCTGAGGAGATCGTGAGCCTGCAGACCATGTTCGCTCGGGTGGAAACGGGGAGGTGGCCGGATACCGGTGCGGATGCGTTGAATTCGGCGGCTGCGAGGTTTGGGCCTGAGTATCATGTGGTGACGAATTTCGGGGACTTCGCGGATAAGGTAATGGGTCCGTCGTTTGTTCCCTTTTACCCGTCGCCGTTGTTGAGGGGTTCTCGGTGATGTAGGGGCCACCCCGGTGTTTTAGTGTGACTACGGCGAAGGCCACTTTGTCAAGGCTGGAAAGCGTGCCTTGACAAAGTGGCCTTCGCCGTGTTTTTGGCTTTGGACCGGGGATGGGGAGGGGTGGGTGGCGCTGGTGGTCGGGTTTTGTGGCCGGGCGCCTGTTCGCCTGTTTGCCTGTTTGCGTCGTGCTGCTGGGGCGTTGGTTTTGCGGGCTTGCGCAGGCCGGTCGCCAGTGGTCAGCGCTTGGCGGACTGGACGACGCGGGCGCGTGTTCGGGCGTCGCTGAGCAGGGGGGAGTCGAACTCCCGCGTGCCCTCGTGCACCGCGTCCAGCACGGCGGCGAGGAACAGTTCCATGCTGTCCGCGGGCAGCACGCTCCGCGTCTGGTGCCGGCCGTCGACCTCGAGGTGCAGGTCGACGGTCAGGTCCGGCGGCGCGGAGAACGGCCTGGGGACGTCGATGGCGACGCCGGGCCCGAGCAGTTGCAGGGCGTTGCGGTAGTGCGTGGTGAAGCCGAACTGCCCGACGATGGTCCGGCCGCCGGGGTAGCCGGCCAGCACGCTGTAGGCCAGTTCCAGGCCGTCCGGGGTGCGATCGCCGACGATGACGTGCACGTCGTCCGGTTCCACGTCCCACAGGACCCGGCCCAGCGACGCGAAGTACGGGCCGGTGTCGAGGAAGGCGCCGCCGCCCGAGGACCGGTCGTGCCGGAAGTCCTCCGGTGGCACGGGCGGGGTGAACACCGCGACGGCCTTGGTGATGCCCTTGGTCAGGTCCGGTGAGAACACCGGGTGGAACGCGTAGTTCGTGGCCTCGGCCAGCACCCGGCCCTGGGACCGGGCCAGCGCGACCAGTTCCTCGGCCGTGTCCAGGGTCAGGAAGGCGGGCTTGTCCACCACGACGTGATGGCCCCGCCGCAACGCGTGCCGGACCACCTCGGCGTGCGTGCTGTTGACCGTCGAGACGTAGACCAGCGCGGGTTCCGTGCCGTCCAGCGCCGCGCGCCAGTCGGTGTACCGCCGTCCCGGTTTGGACAGTTCGTCAACGACGCTGCCGCCGCCGTGCGCGCTGGCGACGTCGACGGTCTCGATGCCGTCGAGTGCGACCGCGGCGGGCAGCACCCGGCGCCGGGCGAACCGCGAGAGGCCGATGAGCAGGAGTTTCACAGCAGGCACGCCATGAGGCTGCGGGCTTCGACGTTGAGGTAGTAGCCCGACTGCATCAGCCGCCCGAGCAGGCCGAGCGTCATCCACCGGTAGTTCTCCGGCGCCTCGACGTGGTGGTCCTCGGGGAGCTCGATCACCAGGTGCTCGGTGTCGGCCCGGTGGAACCGGCCGCCGTCCTCAGACTGCAGCGACTTCATCCGCACCTTCCCGACCGCCGAGTCCAGGTACTCCACCAGCGGCGGCAGGTCGCGCGCGTCGCGGCAGTACCCCGGGGCCAGCTGGATGGACGCGCCGAGTTCGAGCCGGTCGGTCGACCCCGGCTGGATCATCGCCTGGGTCAGGAACCGCAGCACGCCGTTCTGCCGCTGGCAGAGGAAGGCGACCAGGTTGCCCGGCACCGGTTCGAGCATCGGCTGCGACCAGGTGCCGACCTCCCGGCTGGTCGCCGCCACCGACAGCCCGATGATCCGGAAGTACAGGCCGTCGCGGTGCCGGATGCTGCCGTCGTCGGCGGCCCAGCCGTCCATTTCGGACAGACCGATCCGCTTGACGTCGAGGGTGTAGGTCTCCTTCTGGTCGATCAGCCACGTCATCGCCTCGGCCAGGTGCGCGTCGGACCGTTGCGCGTTGTGCGAGGCGACGGTCTGCGCGTGGAAGCCCGTGACCGCCTGCGGGGCGCGGGCGCCGTCGTAGGAGACGCAGGCCAGCACGGTGCGGGCGTTCATGTTGACGTTGCCGAGCGCGAGCTGCCTGCGCAGCTGGCCGAGCGTGAGCCAGGCGAAGTCGTCGCGTTCCTCGACGTCCTCGTCCGGCGGGATCTCCACGATCATGTTGCGGTTGCGCTTGTGCAGGTACCAGGACGCGTGCTCGGACAGCAGCCGGTCCACCAGGATGTGCCCCCGGCTGCCCTTGAGGAAGTACTCCAGGTACGGGGTCGGCCTGCCGCCGTGCACCCGCTGGTAGTTGCTCTGCGTGGCCTGCACCGTCGCCGCGTACTGCACCAGCGTGGAGTTGCCCGGCTCCATCTTCACCTGCATCAGGAAGTGGTGGACGCCGTCGATCTTCTTCACCAGGATGCCCAGGATGCCGATGTCGGGCTGCACGATGATCGGCTGGCACCACTGCGGGTTCGGGCCGAAGCTGGTCCGCACCGACAGCCCCTCGATGGTGAAGAACCGGCCGGTGTTGTGCTCGAGCCGGTCACCGAGCCGCCACGCGCCCAGCGTGTCCAGCGGGATCTCGTCGACCTGGTAGCTGGAGGCGGTGAACCGCTGCTTGAGGAAGAGGTCCGGGTCCTCCGTCTGCCCGCTGATCGTGGTCAGCGCCGAAGCCAGGAAGTCCTCAGCTCGGCCGGCCGAAGTCGACATCGCGCTCCCCTCCTTTCCTCACTGCGCCGAGACCGGCGAGATCGACGGCAGCGGGAAGACCAGCTTGCCGCCGCCCGCCACGTACTCCCGCTCCCGCTCGACGAACCCGTCGCGGAAGCCCCAGGGGAGCACCAGCAACTGGTCCGGCCGCTGCGCCTTGGCGTCCTCCTCGGAGACGATCGGGATGCCGGTGCCGGGGGTGACGCGGCCGTGCTTCTCGGCGCTGACCTCGCCGATGCACGGCAGGTCGTCGGTGGTGACCCCGCAGTGCTGCAGGATGACGTTCCCCTTGGTCGACGCGCCGTAGCCCAGGGTCAGCTTGCCCGCGGCCTTCGACTCGTCCAGGAAGGACCGCACGTCGACGCGGTGCTGCTCGACGCGGCGGGTGAAGGCGTCGTACGGCGCGTCGGTGTCCAGCCCCAGTGCCGTCTCGTACTGCCGGATCCGCTCGATCTGCGGGGTGTCGATCTTGTGCTTGGCCGGGTTCTTCACCAGCGTCACGCACAGGCTGCCGCCGTTGACGTCGGTGACCTCGGCGGTGGCCAGGGTCAGCCCGACCCGCTCGGCCATCCACTCGATCTGGCGCAGGAAGTAGTACTCCAGGTGCTCGTGGCAGATCGCGTCGTAGACCGGCGTCTCCAGCAGCGGGACCGCGTAGCTCATCTCGATCATCCACACGCCGTCGTCGGTGAGGATGTCGTGCACGTCGGACATGACCCCGAGCGGGTCGGGCAGGTCGTAGAACATCGCGATGGAGGTGACGATCTTGGCCTGGCGGGTGCCGAAGTGCCCGGCGTAGGAGGCGCCGGTGAAGAAGTCCGGGATCAGGTCGATGTCGGCGGGGTAGTACTCGCGCCACTTCTCGCCGGTCGGGTCCACGCCCACCCTGGTCAGCCCCGGGGTGCGGTAACCCTGCAGCAGCGTCGAGTCGTTGCTGCCGATGTCGAGCACCAGGTCGCCCCGGTCCAGGTCGACCATGCCGGTGAGGACGTCGACCTTGCGGTGCAGGTGGTTGACCATGAACGGGCGGACGCTCGAGCGGTAGCCGTAGTGCTCGCCGTACATCAGCGTCAGGTCGGAGGTGTGCCGCAGCTGCAGCAGCCCGCAGCCGCCGGGGCCGCACCGGACGAGTTCCAGCGGTGCCCTCGGCACCACCTGACCCGGCCGGGGGAAGATGCCGGTCAACGCCTGGTTCCCCAGGTCGAGCACGGTCAGCAGCTCGGTGTTGCCGCAGATGCGGCACGCGGTGCACTCGACGATGGCCATGTTCTCGGCGATGTTCATGGCGCCTTCCCGGTGACGGCCGTTCGAGTTCGGCACCCGACCGGCGGGATGGATCGCATGCGGCTCCTCCCGGAGATCACCACGCGACTCTCTCGGTGTTCCAGTGTGTTCCCGCGGCGTGCCCGGGAACGTCTCTTCAACTGCGCTCGTGGAGCTCTTCCTCCACGTCCATGCAGTCGTCGTAGCTCGGCAGCCAGCCCTGCCGGTGGGCCTCGGCGAGGGTCGGCGCGACCAGGTCCCGCGGGGACAGGATCGGCTCGGCAGGCAGTGGCAGGCCGAGGTCGGGATCGCGCGGCGACAACGCCAGCTCGTTCTCCGGGACGTACTCGCCGGAGATCATGTAGCTCATCACCGTGTTGTCCTCGAGCGCGACGAACACGTGCCCGACGCCGACCGGGAAGTACACCGAGCGGAAGTACAGCGGGTCGACCTCCACGACGTCCCAGCGACCGAACGTGGGCGACCCGACGCGGATGTCCACGACGATGTCGAGGGCCGAGCCCGCCGCGCAGTAGACGTACTTGGCGCAGCCGGGCGGTGTCACGGTGAAGTGGATGCCCCGGACCACGTCCCGGCGGGACCGGCTGTGGTTGGTCTGCGCCACGGTGAACAGCCGCTGGCCGGTCGCCCGCTGGAAGTGCGTCTCCTGGAACGGCGAGACGAACAGCCCGCGGTCGTCGTCGTGGATCGCCTCCGGCGTCAGCTCAAGGGCGCCCGCCACGGCGAGTTCGCGGACCTTCATGTCGGCTCACCCGGCGTCGCGGAGTGCGCGACGGTGGTCGAGGACCGAGATCAGGCTGCTCGCCACCCGCTCGACCTCGGCGTCGGTCAGCGACTGGTGCAGCGGCAGCAGCAGGGTGATCGCCTCGGCCTCGTCGGTGCCGGGCAGCAGCACACCGGTGGCGAACAGCGGGACCTTGTGCAGCGGGGGATAGCGGTAGGTGGTGTAGATGCCCAGCTCCAGCAGGTCCTCGGCCACCGTGTTGCGCAGGGTCACGTCCTCGAACTGCACCCAGTAGAAGTAGTTCGTCGAGACGTGGCCCTCGGGCAGTGCCGGCGGGCGCCGCACCCCGGGAACGCCCTCGAGCAGCCGGTCGTACTGGGCGATGATTTCGCCGCGCCGCTGGACGAAGCCGGCCAGTTTGCCGAGCTGGACGCGGCCGATGGCGGCGGTCAGGTCGTTGCCGATCAGGCGCCTGCCGACCTCGTGGATGGTCTGGTCCCACCAGCGGCGCGTGCCGTCGTTCTTCATCGCGGCGAACGCGCCCCGGTCGTCCAGGCCCTGGTAGGCCAGGCGGTGCGCGCGGCGGGCCAGCTGCGGGTCGCGGACGTAGATCATGCCGCCGTCGCCGGTGGTGATGATCTTGCGCGAGTCGAAGCTCCAGATGGCGATGTCGCCGAAGGTCCCGCAGGCCCGGCCGTCGATGCTCGACCCGATGGCGCAGGCGGCGTCCTCGATGAACGGGATGCCGCGCTCCCGGCACAGCTCGGCGATCTCCACGATGTCGCCGGGCTGGCCGCCGTAGTGCAGCAGCATGACCGCCTTCGTCCGCGGGGTCAGCACGGCCCGCACGTCGTCGACGGTGGGGTTGAGCGTGCGCGGGCGGACGTCGCAGAAGACCGGGGTGGCGCCGGCGGCGGCGACGCAGTGGCCGTTGGCCGGGAAGCTCACCGACGGGAAGACGACCTCGTCACCGGGGCCGATGTTCAGCAGCTCCATCGCCAGGTGCAGGCCGGAGGTGGCGGAGTTGATGAACAGCACCGTCTCCGCGGGCACCCCGAGGTGGTCGGCGAACTCCTGCTCGAAGGCCTTGGTCTGCGGGCCGTACCCCAGCCACTGGTTCTCGAACACCTCCGCGACGGCGGCCAGTTCCTCGGCTCCGACCTGCGGCTGAAACATGTTGATCATTCGTGCGCCCCTTCACGTGGGTCACCCCTGTCCACCGATCGATGCTGGCACAACGGGCGGGGGCGGCCTTCCTTTGTCCTGCGCGGTTTCCGGCGGCTGACCACGCGCGGGCGCGACGGGCGCAAGCCAGGAGATGCGGCGGCCCGCCCGGCGGCGTGACGCTGGCACAGCCGACCTGACGGCGAACCGGGGTGCGGCTCCGGTCTGGAGGAGGAGCGCGGATGGACTACGACCCAGAGCACGCCGAACTGTACGAACTGGTCTTCAACAGTCGCGGCAAGGATTTCGAAGCCGAGACCGAGAAGCACGCCGAGTTGATCCTGTCCCGGTTCCCCGGGGCGAAGAGCGTGCTGGACGTCGCCTGCGGCACCGGTGCCCACCTGGCCGCGTTCGCGAAGCGGTTCGACCACGTCGAGGGCGTCGAGCTCACACCGGCCATGCGCGACGTCGCGATCACCCGGCTCCCGCAGTCCGCCGTCCACCTGGGCAACATGGTGAACTTCGACCTCGGCCGCACCTTCGACGCCGTCACCTGCCTCGGCAACGCGATCGGCGAGGTCGGCTCCGCCGAGGAGGTGGCCGCCACGGTCGCCAGGATGGCCGCGCACACCGTGCCGGGCGGCGTGGTGATCGTCGAGCCGTGGTGGTTCCCCGAGCTGTTCATCGACGGCTACATCGGCAGCCACCTGGCCGAGGAGGACGGGCGCGTGGTGACCCGCGTCAGCCACTCCACCGTGCACGAGGGCCGCAGCCGCATCGCCTTCGAGGCGATCGTGGCCGACTCCGACGGCATCCAAAAGTTCTCCTCGGTCCTGTCGGTCGGCCTGTTCACCCGCGAGGAGTACGAGTCGGCTTTCGAGCGGGCGGGCTGCACCGTCGAGCTGGTTCCCCCGCTGCAGTTGGGCGACGGACGGGCCACCAGCCCCGGCATCTTCGTCGGCGTCCGCAAGTAGGTCGCTGAGCTGGGCGGATTCCGCAGCGATGAGGAAGAACCGGAACCCGCCGGGGCCGGAGAATCAGCAGTGACACCTGCCGGGGGCGGCCTCGGACGAGGACGCCCGACACCGCCGTCCACCAACGTTCAAGGAGATGTTCGATGCGAGTCCTCGTGACAGGTTTCCCGCATGTCACCCACCTGAACCACCTCATCCCGCACGCCCAGGCGCTGCAGGCCGAGGGGCACGAGGTCGTCGTGGCCTGCCCGCCCGGAGCCGAGGAGCAGATCGTCGCCGCGGGCCTGCCCGCGGTCAAGACCGGTGAGCCGGAGCCGCACTCGCTGCAGAACTGGGCGAAGTACGGCCTGCTGCCCAGCCCGGAGGAGATGGAGGAGCTGGCGGTCAAGCTCGACCTGAGCGGCGACGAGCGGGACAACTGGGACGCCTACTACCAGTTCTTCCTGTTCTCGGCCCGGTACTACCTGCCGCCGGAGCCGCGCGAGGACATCGACAACCTGATCGCCTTCGCGAAGCAGTGGCAGCCGGACCTGGTGCTGTGGGAGTCCTGGTTCCCGTGCGGCGGGGTCGTCGCCAAGGCCGCCGGCGCGGCGTCGGGCCGCGTGCTCAACGGCCCGGACTACGGCGGCTGGGCGATCGAGAAGTTCGCCGAGCGGGTGGCCGAGGGGCACGAGACGCCGGTGAACCCGCTGGAGATCTCGCTGCGCGCGCTGGCCGACCGGCACGGCGTGGACGTCGACGACGACGTGCTGCTCGGGCACTTCACCATCGACGCGATCCCGGCCGAGTCGATGCGCCTGTCGCGGAACATCTCCACCGTGCCCGTCCGCTGGGTCCCCTACAACGGCGGCTCGGTGCTGCCGGAGTGGCTGCACGAGCGTCCCCAGCGGCCGCGCGTCGCGCTGACCGTCGGCGTCTCGACCCGGGCCTACCACGAAGGCGTCGACCTGATCCCCAAGGTCTTCGAGGCGATCGAGGGCCTGGACATCGAGGTCATCGGCACGTTCAACGAAAACCAGCTGGTCGGCGCGCCCCCGGTGCCGGAGAACCTGCGCGTCGTCGACTACGTGCCGTTGACCAGCCTGCTGCCGACCTGCGTCGCGGCCATCCACCACGGCGGCAGCGGTTCGTTCGTGGCCACCCTCGCCGCCGGCATCCCGCACGTCATCGCCGACACCGAAGAGCCGCAGCGGATGGTCTTCAGCGGCGAGGGCGAGTCGATCTCGGTCACCGTGACCGAGCGCAGCGTCGACGCGTGGCTCACCGCGCGGCTGGTCAAGGAGACCGGTGCGGGTGTGCAGATCAACCGCATCACCCAGTCCGCCGCGGAGATCCGCGCCGCACTCCTCGCGGTGCTGAACGACCCGTCCTACGCCGACGCGGCCAAGTCCATGCACGACGCGTGGCTGGCCCGCCCGACCCCGGCAGGCATCATCCCGGACCTGGAGAAGCTCACCGAGTTCCACCGCCCCACCCGCTGACCCACCCCACAAAACCGCCCCGGACCCATTCACGGCTCCGGGGCGGTTTGCGTTGGATGACAGTGGCGCGAGCTCCTCGGCTTCCCAGGTCTCGGCAGCGCCGCCTGTCCGCGCTCCCCGAGCCTGGTCATCGACCACGGGTGGCGTGACTCGCGCTCACTGCGAATGATCGACCGGTGGCGTTCGCGGAGCTGAGCCGGTTTGCGCTGCGCCGAAGTTCGGGTTCGAGCGCGAGTCAGAAGCGTTGAAGTTTCAGCAGTCTCCGTCGCAGCCAGTCCGGTGCCACGCCACAGAGCATCGCCGCGGCCTCGATGGCGCCGGGCGTGAGCCGGATCAACTCGTCGCCGTAAGCCTCCGCCCAAGCCGCGAGCGGCTTCAGCTGCGGATCTTCGACCTTCCGCAGCCGCGGGGCGTGGATCACCTGTATCCGGTGTCCTTCTGTCGGCCACACGGATGCCACCGGCTGCCCGACCACTCGGCAGTAGTCCACCAGTCGATCGAGCGGAATCTGTCGGACGCCTGTCTCCCACGCACCGAGCGCGCCGGTGGACGGCTGGCTCAACATCCGCTCCGCCACTTCCTCGCGGCGGAGGTTGGCCAATGCCCGCGCCAAGCGCAGATTGCGCCCGAGTTCCACCTGAAAGGTCAGTTGGCGCGTCACGATCCACACGTCGCGGTCCCCGGTACCGGAATTGCCGGCCCTCATCGAACGCCGTCCGAGTCTTCTGTCGGCCAATCCGGGCCACACTCACCGCGGCAATGCCGCTGATGCAGCAATACCACGAAGATCGATCGGCCCACCGTGCGACACCGGCGGCAGGACCGCCACCAGCGCAGCGATTCGGCGTAGCTCGCCGGGTCTTCCCATCGCCCAACCGGCAATTCGCCAGCTGTTGGCAATTCCCCGGACGCTGGCAGCAGCGGCTCGACTTCGCCGGATCGCAGTCGTGCGCCCACTTCGTCCACCTCCCTGATCGAGAGGTGACGTTGAAAGCGGGGTCAGGCGGCAGCAGGTACGCTTTGTACCCTCACTCGAATGGGTTAACTAGCGATCCCCACTCGGGCACAAAGGTCGTGCACATCTTCTCGCAGGCCAGAGGGTGGCCGCTTTCGCAAGTCCAGCAGCATTTCCCGGGCGAACCCGTTGTACCGGATGGTCTCCGAAGCGGTGCGCTCGGAACGGTTCAACAGGGCCCAGGCTGCGGACTTCTCGCCCCGCTGGTGATGCGCGCGGGCAACCTCAATCAGGTGCCGGCTTCGCCGCGCGAGAGACGGAATGCTGTCGGGGTCGAACCGGTCGGCAGCGCGGAGTGCTTCACCGGTGCGCCGCAGCTCCACTCCGAGCGTGGTGGCGTGAGCTTCGACCACGGCCTGGGAGAACGACGACTGCATGTGCCTGTAGCCCGGTCCGAGTCGCTGCGCGACCTCGGAAGCTCGCTCCCAATGCGCCCAGGCATCGCCGTGGCGCCCGCGACGCGCGTGCACGTAGGCGATTTCCGCTTCCAACGCGCCGACCATGCCGCGCCAGTCGTCCGGTCCGGTCTCCAGATAGGGCCGAAGCTGGCCGGCAGCATCGGCGGCAAGGCTGACCGCCTCGTCCCATCGACCGGAATCGCGAAGCGCCTGCACCATGGCCCAGGCGCCACCGGCGATGACGTAGGGGTCGTCTGCCTCCTGCCCCTCGGTGAGCGCCCGGTCGGCGACCATCCACACCAATTCCGGAGCGGGCTGGTACGCCACGTAGAAGTCAGCGAGTTGATAGACGCCAGCGAGCACGCGGCGGGCGTCGCGTCGGTCCTCGCCGCGAATGGTGCGCGCGGCCATCTGGGCGTCCCGAATCAGGCCGGGCAGGAGGGAGCCCAGGCGCGTCCGGTGGTCTGGGGAGGAGTGCCGCACCATCCATGCATCACGAAGACGGATAGCCAGGTGCGCCACGTTCGGCGGCCGATCAGTCGGCGTGACGCGGTACTCGGTCAATGCGGCCTGGACATCGGAAAGGGCGGCGTGCCGCTCACCGGCGAACACCGTCACCGGCACCGCGTAACCATTGCCGGTGAGAACTGCGAGGTCATTCAAACCGAGCGCGTCGGCGATCCGCAGCAGCATCGGCAACCGGGGTACTTGCAGGCGTCCGTTCTCGACAGCCTTCACCCATTCGGCGCTCTTACCGACCAGGCCGCCCAAGACTGCTCTGGACATGCCGATCCGGTCGCGCTCGCGGTAGATCCTCTTGCCCACGGGCAGGTGGTCGTATGGCTGCGACATGATCGCTCACCTCTTCGCGGATTCGACCTCCCCGCGAAACCCCCGGCCCGTCGACCGGGGGCGAGTGACTCCGCGAAGAGATACGCCCCCAGGCTACCTGCCGTACCGACAACGCCACTACCAGTGCTGGGCGGACTTTGGCGCGCTGCGAGCCATCCTCGGTCCCGCCGTCCGACGCCTGCGCCGAACCGCAACCGGGTAGAACAGCGGAAAGCCCGGGAGGAAAGCCACATTCGTGACATCGGCTGCCGTGGGAGCTAGTCCAATAAGGTGGCCAGGCCGGTGTAGCCGCCTTCGTGCAGGCGTTTGCCGGAGGTGCCGAAGTAGTCCGGGGAGGCTTCGACGCCCAAGCCCTCCACCATCCGGTTCATGAAGTTGAACAGGGCGCACACCAGCACCGCGTCGTGCAGGGCGGTTTCGGACCAGCCGGCGGCGTAGACGGCCTCGGCGTCGGCTTCCGTCATGCGCGAGGGGGTGCGCGTCAGTTTTCCGACGTAGTGGAGCACCGGTTTCATCCGGGCGTCCACCGGCGAGTTGTCCAAGTCCGAGAGCGCCGCGGTCAGCAGGCCTTCCGGGACGCCGAACTGTTCGGCGGTCACGGTGTGCACGCCGTGGCAGTAGTCGCAGTTGTTGAGGCCGGAGACATAAGCCGCGATCAGTTCCCGTTCGCCCGCCGAAAACGGAGAAGGGGCGCGCATGACCAGTTCGTGGTAATCGAGCAGCGGACGGGCCGTCGCCGGGAATTTTCGGAAAACCGACAGCAGGGCCGAATCCGCGCCCAATGACTTCAGGAAAGACATCGGCATAAACCCCTAGTGAGAGTGGCGGTCGATTTCCTCGCGGCGCAGCCAGCAGGCGGCCAGGTAGGCCACGGTGGCCGGGCCCGCGTCGTCCAGGTCGCAGTTGTCCAGCAGCCGCAGGGTCTGCTCCCAGGCCAGCCGCAGCGAGGCGGCGTCCGGGGCCGGGCCGCCGGCGGCGGACAGGGTGTCGCGGGCGGCCAGCCAGCGCGTGGTGCCGGTGGCCACCAGGCCGTCGAAGGAGAACTGCAGTGGCGCGTCGTGCCTGGCGTGGTCGACCGCGAGGGTGACCTGGCCAGGGTCGTCGAACAGGGAGGCGAGCCCGAGCCCGGCGAGCAGGCGCCGGGCGTCCAGCCCCATCAGGATGACGCCGACCTCCGCCGACGCCGAGCCGTCCACCGACGGCAGCGAGAACCGCGTGTCGTGCGGGCTAGACACCGGCGACCGCCTTCACCGACGGCAACGGCTCGCCGCGCTGCACCCCGTGCGCGACCGCGGCCGCGACCCGGGCGGTGGCCACGCGGTGGCCGTCGATGTTGCGTGCCGCCGGGCCGAGCACCATGCCCGCCGCCGCGCCGACCGCGAACACCCGCGGGGCCCGGCAGTACGCCAGCGAGCGCTCGTCGAGATCCGGCCAGCCGTCGCGCTCGCCGACCGCCTCCTCGGGCAGCAGCTGGTCGCCGATCCACGGGACCGTGCCCAGCGCGAGCGCGACGTGGTCGCCGTGCACCGCGGTGCCGTCGGCCAGCCGGACCTCGCCGGTGCGGACCCCGGTGACCTGCTGCCCCCGGTGCACGACCAGCCTGCCTTCGGCCTCCGCCCGCTGCAGTCCCGGCCGGAACTCGAACATCACCGACGCCCGCCGGAACATGCCCATCAGGCCGAGGCGGTCCTCCCAGGACACGCTGTCGAACCGGTTGCGGCCCTCCGGGCGGAAGAACGACGAGTTCACGTCCGCGCACTGGTAGCGCTCGCCGGTCTCCCGCAGCACCCAGTGCACCTTCGCGCCCTCGGCGAGCCCGTTCGCGATCAGGTGCGCGGCCGACAACCCCGCGCCGACCACGATCAGCTCTTCGACCCCTTCCGGCGCCCGCTCGTCCCAGTAGCGGACACCCTGCGGTGTCTCCAGCCCTGGCCACCAGCCGCCGGGGGCCTGCCGCCGCTCTTCGCCGGTGCACAGCACCACGAACCGCGCCGACACCTCGTGCTCGCCCGCGCACACGGTGACCGAGTTCCGCCGCGGCAGCACCGCGTGCACGTTGGCCTGCCAGGTCCGTTCGGTCACCCCGTGGGTCGAGGCGACCTGGCGGCAGTAGGCCTCGAACACGTCGATCGGCACCACGGACCGGTGCCCGGCCTGCGACATCCGGACCTCCCGGCGTTCCACCGGGGTCAGCCGCGCCCAGTTCAGCCGCGCGAAGTCCAGCAGCTCGCAGTCGCGGTAACCCTCCGCGCCGGGGTGGTGCTCGTAGGGGGAACGCAGCACTCGCTGCCCGAGGGTGTCCACCCGGTCGAAGAACTGCCCGCACGGGCGCGTTCCCCGGTCGAAGAGGACGACGTCGCGCACTCCGTGGTGCCAGAGTGCGGCGGCGACCGCCAGGCCGGCCGGGCCGGCGCCGACGATCACCGCGTCGGCGGTGCGGGGAGGCTCGTCCAGCCTCGCCGCACCGCCGAGAGCGGTCGGCAGCGGCCAGTCACGGCCGCGGGGGGAGTCCAGGAGGTGTGGCTCCGGGACGAAGAGGGTCGGCACTGCTCACCCGACGATGGTCACGGGCACGATCAGCTCGACGACCTGGCGCTGCGGCATGCCGTTGGTGATCAGGCCGTCCAGCGTCTCGGCCGACTTCTCGGCGCTGTCGGTGGCGATGGGGCTGTACCGGGAGTACGCGTAGGCGGGGTTCGTGCCGCCGGTCTCCAGCGTGTAGACCTTCAGCACCGCTTCGCCGGGGCGGACCTCGCCGTCGTAGAAGGTCACGCGCCGCTGGTCCGGGGTCATGAAGCTCTTCGCGAACTGGCGCGACATCAGCATGGTGTCGGCGTCGTTGACGATGACCGAGTCCTCGTCGGTGGTGACCTGCATGGCCACCCAGGTCTTGTCGGTCAGGTTGGTCTCGGACTTGATGATCTGCCACCGGCCCGGCTCCGGCAGGTTCACCGTGACCGAGACGTCGTGGTCGGTGGTGTCGATCGCGCCGGTGATCATCAGCACCCGGCGGCCGACGTCCGCGACGCCCGCCATTTGAATGTCGCGCGCTCGAACACGGCCTGAAACATCGAGGCCGGGAAATTCCGGGTTTTCCGGTGACTCCATTTTATTTACTCCTCGCAATTCCCGGCGAAGAACGCCCCATTTATCAACTGAAACAAAGAGTTTCACATGGTCAGGGGGCTGTCAAGGAGTCGGTTATCCCGCCGATTGGCCGTCATGCGAGAATGTGAAATTCTCATCCGGCGGCCCGTGCGACTGGGCCATTCGGCCCATTGTCGCGGCGTCTTTCGGACTAAGCCGCGGCCGGCGGGGCCTCGGGTTCGCCGGCTGCGGGGGGTGTCTCGGGCAGTCCGGCGTCCTCGGGCGAGCCGATGAACACCACGCCGAACGAGTCGAAGTGGTGCAGCCGGATCTTCATCAGGAGCTTCGGCCGGACCCGGACGTAGAACTCCTCGGCCCGTTCCTCGTCATCGATGATTTCGTAGGTGCGGAACACCGAGCCGTCCAGCACGGTGAACAGCGCGGTGTACAGCGCGTTCTTCTCCGCCTGGTACGCCTCGTCCGCCCAGTGCTCGATCACGCGCATCCCCGACCGCAGTCTGGCGCTCATGGTCATCTGGCCGGCCTCCTCCGACGAGCTCCAGCCGATCCTGACAAAGGAGCACAGCGAAGCACGCCCCGAAGCCACCCACTCCCGACCCCAACCGCGTGCACCTACTCATGGTGCACCGCCGGTCACGGGGAGCTTCTTCGATCTTGCGTGCTTTCAGCACATCCGGACTTCGACCGGTGGGCTGAACCGCGTGCGCTTGGACCAGCCCTGTTCGGCGCCGATGGCGAGCAGGATGCTGCGGTCGGCGGGCGCCCAATAACCGATGCGCTGGAAATACGTTTCCATCGTGCAGAGTTTCTCGCAGGTGCGTTTCTGACTGACGATGTCCCAGCCCCATCGGCGCCCGCTGGCCTCGCAGCCGTCGCGCCGGACGAACATGCGCGGATTGCCGATTTCGCGGTAGTAGGCGTGCCCGCCGAGAATGCGCAGCCTGCCGTCGATCAGGTAGCTGTGGTTGTCGTTGTAGAGGCTGACCAGCCCGGCGAGTTCGAACTCGACACTGCCCCCGCTCGACCCGGTCAGCGTCCAGCGCAGGCGGAAGTCCCTGATGCCGTCGTCGTCCTCCGGCGCTTCCACGCCCGTCGCGTCCTCCGGCGCCGTGCTCGACGACATGTCCGCCTCCCGTCCGCCCGTGTGTCCGATTTTTACCGTATTGCCACGGAACGGAAATCCACGCGGGGGCGGCCGGGTTTTCACTCGAAGAGGTAGTGACGAATTCCGTTCACGTTCAGCGGGTGCCGAGTGCGGTCAGGTACAGCCACTGCTCGCCGTCACGCAGGAATCGGCTGTTCTCCCGCATCTCGCCGTCCTGCCCGCCGATCCGGTAGCGCGCCACGAATTCCACGGTGCCTTCCCGGTGCAGCAAGCCACCGCCGGTGCGGCCGAGGATCTCCAGCGAGGTCCACCGCTGCCCGGGGTCGAACTCGATCGAGGGCGGGCGCGTGTCCGGGTGCCAGGTCCGCAGCAGGTACTCCTCGTCGGCGACGGCGAACGCGCTGAACCGCGAGCGCATGAGCTGCTCGGCCGTCGCCGCGGTCGCCTCACCGCGGTGCAGGCGGCCGCAGCACTCCGCGTAGGGCTCACCCGTGCCGCAGGGGCACGCCCGGTTCTTCCGTGACATGGGCTGATTGGATCACATCACCCGCCGAGCGCCACGCGGCTCCGGCCGCGGTCACCAGTGTTATTCGTCAAAGCGGTGTTGGACCGTTCGGCGCCTGGACGCGAAATGCCCGGTGTGCGGGAATTTCGGGGAAGGGGGTCAGTGCGCGAAAATGGCAGACGAAGTGCTCGACCGGCTCGGGGAGATCACCGAGGGCCGTCAGCTCGCGGTGCACGGGAAGTGGGCCGCGGTCCGGGCGCCGGGCACCCGGATCCCGTTGCAGGGCTGGAAGATCCACGTGTCGGCCCGGCCGGTGACGCTCGGGCAGACCGTCGAACTGGTGCTGCCGGTCCTGCTCGCCGCGGAATGCGAGTTCTCCGTGGTGCGCTCGGCGCGCGTGCTGCGCGAGCTGAACGCGGGTGACGCGGCCACCGGGCACGCGCTGACCGTGCACGCCGCCGACGAGGTGGCCGTCCGGCTGATCGCGGACCTGGCCACCGCGCTCACCGGACTGGCCGCCCCCGAGGTCACCGCGGCACGCCGGTTCCGGCCGGACGCCCCGGTGTACTACCGCTTCGGCTCGTTCACCCCGCAGTTCCGGGTCGACGAGTACGGCGAGTTCGAGGCGGTGGTGCGCGGGCCGGGCGGCGAGGTGGTGCCGGAGGCGGCCGGCTCCCCGCCATGGGTGCACGATCCGTTCCCCCGCACCGATCCGGTCGCCGAGACCGGGCGGATCGGCCGCTATCGCGTGGTTTCGGGGCCACACGGGAACGTCTACCGGGCCCTGGGGGTGTCCGGTGACCCCGTGGTGGTCAAACGAGCCCGCGCGTTCGTCGGGGAGGACGACGAGGGCATCGACCTGCGCTGGCAGTTGCGCAACGAACGCCGGGTGCTGCAGGCGCTCGCGGGTGTCGACGGGGTGCCGAGCCTGCTCGACCACTTCCGCATCGAGGAGAACGAGTACCTGGTCACCACCGACGCGGGGGACCGGAGCCTCGCCGAGGCGGGGCCCGTCCGCCGCGTCGGGCCGCTGGCCGCGCACCTGGTCGGCGTGCTCGACGCCGTGCACGCCCGCGGGGTGGTCGTCCGCGACCTGTCCCCGAAGAACGTGGTGCTCGGCGACCGCGGGTGCACGCTGGTCGACTTCGGCACCAGCCGCTACGACGGGTACCAGCTGCCCGGCTGGACACCCGGCTACAGCGTCCCGGACCAGTGCACCGATCGCGCGGCCGTGCCCGAGGACGACTACTTCTCCCTCGGCGCCACGCTGTTCTTCGCCGCGACCGGCCTGGACCCGGTCACCGCCGACCCCGATCCGCTGCGCAACCTCGACCGCACGCTGCTGGCCTACCGGCGCGTCGAGTCCGGCGGCCTGGTGCCGCGACTGCTCAGCCTCGATCCGGCGCAGCGCACCGCCGCGGTCGCCGACGTCCGCGCGGGCCGGCGTCGTCGTGCGCCCCAGCGGACTTCCGGCGGCCCGGAGATCACGCCGGAACTGCTCGAATCCGCGATCGACTGCACCGTGGCCGAATGCGTGCGGCACGCCGAAGAGCTGGTCGAGACCGAGCCGCTGGCCACCAACGTCTACCGCGGGACCGCCGGGATCGGCATGGAGTTGCTCCACCACTCCGGCGGGGAGGCCGTCGCGCGGGAACTGGCGCGCTGGACCGTCGAGCGCCCGCCACCGGCGCCCCCGCCGAACGGGTTGTTCTCCGGCCGCACCGGCACCGCGTTGTTCCTGGCCACCGCGGGACTGCCCCAGCCGACGCTCGAACTGGCCCCGGACGAAGGCCAGGACTACGTGCACGGCGCGGCCGGTATCGGCATCGGTCACCTGCTGCTGCAGTCCGTGGCCGAGCGCTCGGAGAACTTCACCATCGCCGACGAGTGCGCGCGCCTGCTCTTGACCGATACCGGCACCGAACGCGGGTACGCCAGGGGGCACGCCGGGATCGCCGCCTTCCTGCTCGCCCACCACCGCGCCACCGGTGATCCGGCCACCGGCTCGGCCGCCATCCGGCTGTTCGACCTGCTGCGCACCGAGGTGGCCGAGCGGACCGGGGTGCTGCGCCGCCGGACCGCGCCCGCCAGGGCCGCCACCTGGTGGGAGGGCATGGCCGGGCTCATCCCGCCGCTGCTGGCAGCCGCGCGGGCCTACGGCGACACCCGCTACCTGGACCTGGCCAAGGAGGGGGCGCGAGCCTGCCTGACCGCGGCACCACGCGTGCCGTCGGTGTGCCAGTCCCACGGCCTGGCGGGGATCGGCGAAACGCTGGTCGACGTCGCACTGGCCACCGGGGACGACGAGTTCTGGACGGGGGCCACCGGGATCGCCGAGCTGATCCTGCTCCGCTCCGGTGGCGGCTACGACAAGCCGCTGCTGCCCGGTGACGGGAGCTGGGCCGGGGGCGCCGCCGGGGTGCTCGGATTCCTGCGCAGGCTCCACGAGCGGGCCGGATCGCGGCCGTGGACCCCCGAGTGGTCGCCACCACGGGCGCTCACGCCGGGACAACCCGATCCGCGATAGCGTGTGACCCGAACCCGACACTGGGAATGTTGCGACGTTCCGGTGGGAACAATGGTTCTCCCGAGGAGGACGGAGGCGCCGATGAAGATCACGATCGACCGCGACCGCTGCTGTGGCGCGGGCCAGTGTGTGCTCGCCGCACCCGACGTGTTCGACCAGGACGACGAAGAAGGCCTGGTCATCGTGCTGCAGGAGTCGCCGGCTCCCGAGCAGCACCAGGCGGTCCGCGAAGCGGCTTCGGTCTGCCCGACCGCCACGATCGAAGTCACCGAGTGAGCGTTGTCGTTGTCGGCGCCTCGGCCGCCGGGTTCGCCACGGCCGAGGGACTCCGCCGCAACGGCTACGACGGTGCGCTCACCCTGGTGGGCGCCGAACCGGAACTGCCCTACGACCGCCCGCCGCTGTCCAAGCAGGTGCTCACCGGGGCGTGGGAGGCCGACCGCATCCGGTTGTGCCGGCCCGACAAGGCCATCGAACTCGGCCTCGACCTGCGCCTGGGCACCCCGGCGGCCGGGCTGGACCCGGCCACCAGGCACCTGGCGCTGACCGACGGCAGCGTGCTGCCCTACGAGCAGCTGGTGCTCGCCACCGGCGTCGTGCCGCGGCCGTTCCCCGGGACCGACGGCCTGCGTGGCCTGAGGATGCTGCGCACGCTCGAGGATTCCCTCGCGCTGCGTGCCGACCTGGCTCCCGGTGCCCGGCTCGTGGTGATCGGTGCGGGCTTCCTGGGCACCGAGATCGCCGCTGCCGCCCGCACGCTGGGCGCCGAGGTCTGGCTGGTCGAGCCGGAACCCGTGCCGCTCGGCATCGCCGTGGGCACGGCGGTCGGCGAGTTCGTCGCCGGACTGCACCGCGAGCAGGGCGTCCACCTGCATACCGGACCGGCCGCCGCGGTCCGCGACTTCAAGGTGAACGCGGGCACGGTCGAGGCCGTGGTGCTCGCGGACGGCACGGAACTCCGCTGCGACCTGGCGGTCGTGGCGATCGGCTCGGTGCCGGCCACCGGCTGGCTGGCCGGGTCCGGGCTCACGCTCGGTGACGGCATCGAGTGCGACGCCCACTGTTCGGCCGCACCCGGGGTGTACGCCGCCGGGGACGTGGCGTCGTGGTTCCACGAGCGGGCAGGGATCCGGGTCCGCCTGGAACACCGCACGAACGCGACCGAACAGGGCCTGTACGTGGCCAAGGCGCTGCTGGGGCAGACCGGCGAGCCGTTCACCCCGGTGCCCTACTTCTGGTCCGACCAGTATGACACCAAGATCGTCGCCTTCGGCCTGCTGCGCGGGGCGGACGAGGTCAGGGTGGTCGAGGGCGCGATCGCCGATGGTGAGTTCGTCGCCTTGTACCGCAAGGGAAACCGGCTCACCGGGGTGCTCGGGGTGCGCCGCGCCAAGTCCGTGCGCCAGTGGCGGGCGCTGCTCGCCGCCGGGTCCGGTTGGGACGAAGCGCTGGCGATCAGTCCGAAGTAGACCGTTGTCCGCAATCGGACAGCTCGTCGGCCCCTCCTTGCCCTGACCGGGCCCCGCTGGGTAATGTCAGCTTCCGCTGGTCTTTGAAAGCGCTTTCACGACGTCGTGGGAGGTAGCTGATGAGCGGAAGCCCGAGGCCCGCGCGCTGGTTGCTCACCGTGTTCACGGTGCTGCTGCTGACCGCGCCGCCCGCGCTCGCGCGGCAGGACGACCCGATCACCGACCCGTTCCCGGAGGCCCCGGCGCTCGCCGATTTCGGCCTGGTGCTCGAGGAAGTGGTCCAGATGCCGAAAACCGAGGCGGTGCCGCCGACCCCGGACGCCCGGATGCGGAGACACGCCAGGATCAACTACGTCGGTGAGATCCCCGACGGTTCCGGGCGGCTGTACGTGCCCGACCTCAACGGCAAGATGTACTTGCTGCAGAACGGCGTTCCGCAGGTGTACCTGGACGTGGGGAGCACCTTCGAACCGGACTTCTGGTCCCACCGCGGCCTCGGCAGCGGCTTCGGCTTCGTCGCCTTCGACCCCGAATTCGCCCGGAACGGCCGGTTCTACACCACCCACACCGAGGCGGACGCCGCGCTGACGACCAAGCCGCCGGACCTCTGGCCGCAGCCGAACACGGTCATCCACAGCGTGGTCACCGAGTGGACCGCCGACGATCCCACCGCACCGGTTTTCCGTGGCACCAAACGGGAAATGCTGCGGATCGGGTTCATGAGCTACATCCACGCGATCCAGCAGATCGGCTTCAACCCGGTGGCGAAGCCCGGCGCCGAGGACTACGGCCTGCTCTACCTGGCCGTCGGGGACGGCGGACGCGGCGTGAGCAGCGACGACCCGCAGAACCTGGCCGTGCCGCAGGGCAAGATCCTGCGCATCGACCCACGCGGCACCGACAGCTCGAACGGGAAGTACGGCATCCCGCCGGTGAACCCGTTCGCCGGTCAGCCCGGTGCGCTCGGCGAGATCTACGCCTACGGTTTCCGCGACCCGCACCGGTTCAGCTTCGACACCGGCGGCCGCAACCGGCTCTACGTCGGCAGCATCGGCGAGCACGAGATCGAGTCCATCTACGACGTGCGTAAAGGCGACAACCTCGGCTGGGGTGAGCGCGAAGGCCCGTTCGTGTTCAAGCGATCCGACAAGTGCAACCTCTACCCGCTGCCCGCCGACGACGCGAAGTACCGCTACACCTACCCCGTCGCCGCCTACGACCACGACCCGCCGCCCGGCCTGCCGTGCGGGGCCGACAGCGGGCACGCGGTGGCCGGTGGTTTCGTCTACCGCGGCAGTGACATCCCTGACCTGCAAGGGAAATACCTGTTCGGCGATCTCGTCGACGGTCGCATCTGGTACACCGAATCCGGCGAGATGCGGCACGGCGTCAGGAAGCTGGCCACCATGCACCAGCTGCGGTTGTTCGACACCGCGGGCACCGAGAAGACGATGGCCGACTTCGCCGGGGACAAGCGGATCGACCTGCGCTTCGGCGCCGAGGAATCCGGCGAGATGTTCATCCTGGCCAAGGCCAACGGCAAGATCTGGCGCATCGCGGGGGTGAAGCATGTCTAGGCGCGCGGTAGCGGGCGCGCTCGTGGTGCTCGGCTGCCTCTCGCTGACCACCCCGGCCTCGGCGGCCTCCGAGTACGTGCTGCCCTCGCTCGAACCGGACCTCGTCGCCTACTACGACTTCGAGCACCCGGTGCCCGGGGCTCCGGGGCGCGAGCAGGACCAGGGCTTCTCCGGCACCACGCTGGACCTGGTCAACGGCGGTGCGCAGATGCGGACGCCGGGTGGCGCCCACCCGGCCAGCGCGACGCACCTCACCACCAAGCAGGTCACACCGGACGCGCCAGGCAACGACGACTGGAAGGCCGGGCTCTACTCCCCGACCGGGGTGCCGAGCATGCGCGCGTTCAACGCCGTGCGCCAGACCACGGTGATGGGCTGGTTCCGGATGTCGGCGGACAACCCCGCACCGAACTCCAACACGCCGGCCCCCGGCGACTTCTACAACGCCGTCGGCCTCGCCGGTGTGCTGTCAGGCACATCGGACGGGCACGGGGTCCGGGCGCTCCTGGAGCTCATCCAGGTGAACGGCGAGCTGAAAGTGGTCGCGCTCGGTCGCCGACTCGACAGCGGAGCGTCACAGACCTTCGCCGCCGAGGAGGACTGGCGCAGCATCCTGCCCCCGGACGAGTGGGTCTTCCTGGCCGCGACCTTCGACTTCGGCACCGGGGAGATGGCGCTCTACCGCAACGGCAGGCCGCTGCCCGGGTCCTACGTCACCCCGGGCGACCCCTGGCAGCTCGGCGGCCCCGGCCCGCACGTCAGCTCCCCGACCGATCCGCGCGGCATCAAGATCGGCGGCAGCTTCCCGCAGGACGACCGGGAGGCGAACCCGTGCGACTGCGGGTTCGACAGCCTGATGTTCCTCGACCGCGCGGTGACCCGCTGGGAGGTGCTCTCGCAGTACCATCGCGCGGTGCGTGGGTGAGTTCGGCTCGCTCCGGCTGACACGCGGGTACCCTCTGACCGAACATATGGTCGGGGGTGCCCGCTAGTCTCGAGTGGGGTGAGTCGCCGCCGCGCGCCACCCCGCATGTCGAGATCAGGCGTGCCTCGCACGCCGTGAGCTGGGAGAACGACCCTGTGACTGCTTCTGCTGAGTCCCTGTACGGGGCAGACGACCTCACCCACCTGGAGGGTCTGGAAGCGGTCCGGAAGCGGCCCGGCATGTACATCGGGTCCACCGACAGCCGTGGTATCAACCACCTGTTCGCCGAGGTGGTGGACAACTCCACCGACGAGGGCGTGGCCGGGCACGCCACGAAGATCGTGGTCACCCTGCACGCCGACGGCAGCGTCCAGGTCGACGACGACGGCCGCGGCATCCCCACCGGCGTGCACGCCAAGTCCGGGCTGTCCGGGGTCGAGCTGGTGCTCACCCGGCTGCACGCGGGCGGCAAGTTCGGCGGGTCCGGCTACAAGACCTCCGGCGGCCTGCACGGCGTCGGCGCGTCGGCGGTGAACGCGCTGTCGCACCGGTACGACGTCACCGTCCGGCGTGACGGCAAGGTGCACCAGATGTCGTTCTCGCACGGGAAACCGGGCGTGTTCGAGGGCCCGGGCCCGAAGGCGAAGTTCACCCCGCGCTCCGGCCTGCAGGTCACCGGCAAGATGAAGCGCGGCGAGCGCACCGGCACTTCCACCCGCTACTGGTACGACGCGCGCTACTTCGAGAACGGCGCCGCGCTGGACACCGAAGGCGTGCGGAACAAGCTGCGCAACACCGCGTTCCTGGTGCCCGGGGTCACCTACGTGCTGCGCACCGCGGTGGACGACGCGATCAGCGAGGAGACCTTCCACTACCCGGACGGGCTCCGCGACATGGTCGAGTTCCTCTCGCCGGACAACGAGAAGCCGGTCTCCGGCACGCTGCTGATCACCGGTGAGGGCACCTACCGCGAGAACGCCGCCGACGAGAACGGCGTGATGCAGTCCAAAGTGGAGCGCCGCGCCGAGGTGGAGGTGGCGCTGCGCTGGGGCACCGGCTACGAGCGCACGGTGGAGTGCTTCACCAACACCATCCGCAACGTGCACGGCGGCACGCACAAGCGCGGGTTCGACCGCGCCGTGGTGAAGTCGGTCAACGAGGCGGTGTCGAAGACGCGCGGGCTGCTCAAGCCCAAGGAGGACCCGCCGACCATCGAGGACGTGCTCGAGGGCATGACCGCGGTGATCCACGTGCGCCTGCCCGAACCGCAGTTCACCTCGCAGACCAAGGACGAACTGTCCACCGCGGGCATCACGAAGGTGATCCAGGGCGTGGTGGAGCGCCACATCAAGGCGTGGACCGAGGACCGCCGCACCAAGACCGAAGCCAAGACGGTGCTGCAGAAGATCGTCGACGCCTCCCGCGTGCGACTGACCCAGAAGCAGCAGAAGGACGCCGCGCGCCGGAAAACCGCGCTCGAAGGCGCCGCCATGCCCCCGAAACTGGTCGACTGCCGCTCCACCGGCGTCTCCCGCGCGGAACTTTTTCTCGTGGAAGGCGACAGCGCCCTCGGCTCGGCGCGAATGGCCAGAGTGTCGGAATACCAAGCATTGTTGCCCCTGCGCGGCAAGATCCTCAACGTGCAGAAGGCCAGTCTCGGTGACACGTTGAAGAACGCCGAGATCGCCTCGATCGTGCAGGTGCTCGGCGCCGGTACCGGGCGCACCTTCGACCTGCCCGCGATGCGCTACGGCCGGGTCATCCTGATGGCCGACGCCGATGTGGACGGTTCGCACATCCGGACGCTGCTGATCACCCTGTTCGCCAAGTACATGCGGCCGGTGATCGAGGACGGCAGGCTCTACGCCGCGATGCCGCCGCTGCACAAGGTGGTCACCAAGGGACGCAACCCGGAGACCATCTTCACCTTCACCCAGCGCGAGATGGAGAGCACGGTGAAGCGGCTGGAGGCGGCGGGCAAGCAGATCGTCACGCCGGTGCCGCGGTTCAAGGGGCTCGGCGAGATGGACGCCGACGAGCTGTGGGAGACCACGATGAACCCGGCCACCCGCTCGGTCCGCCGGATCACCCTCGACGACGCCGAAGCCGCCGAAGCCGCGCTCGAGCTGCTGATGGGCGAGAAGGTCGAACCGCGCCGGAACTGGCTCGTCGAGTCCTCGCACCGGGTCGACCAGGAAGCCATCGACGCCTGATCCGCGTCGATCTACTAGGAGAGAAATGGCTCGCCGCAAGGGAACCACGACCAAGATCGACCCGTCGGCCTTCGACAGGGCAGGCGCGAACGTCTACGACAACCCGGTCAAGACCGAGATCGAGGACTCGTACCTCGAGTACGCCTACTCGGTCATCCATTCGCGCGCGCTGCCCGACGCGCGCGACGGGTTGAAGCCGGTGCACCGCCGCATCCTGTTCTCGATGAACGAGAACGGCTACCGGCCGACGCACGCCTACGTGAAGTCCTCGCGCGTGGTCGGCGACGTGATGGGCAAGTACCACCCGCACGGCGACACCGCGATCTACGACGCGATGGTCCGCATGGCGCAGGACTTCTCGATGAACGTGCCGCTGGTCGACGGGCACGGCAACTTCGGCAGCCCGGACGACGGCCCGGCGGCGAGCCGGTACACCGAGGCGCGGATGTCGCGTGAAGCCATGCTGCTGGTCGGCGAACTCGGCGAGGACACCGTCGACTTCCGCCCGAACTACGACGGTTCGCTGGCCGAGCCGTCGGTGCTGCCCGCGGCGTACCCGAACCTGCTGGTGAACGGGACCTCCGGGATCGCCGTCGGCATGGCGACGAACATGATCCCGCACAACATGTTCGAGGTGATCACCGCCGCGCGCTGGCTGATCAACCACCCGAACGCCACGCTCGACAAGCTGATGGAGTTCGTGCCGGGGCCGGACCTGCCCACCGGCGGCATGCTGCTGGGCCTGGACGAAGTGCGCAAGGCCTACGAGACCGGCCGCGGCGTGGTGCGCATGCGTGCCAAGGTCGAGACCGGCCCGCTGGAAGGCAGCCGCGGCCGCCAGGCGATCACCGTCACCGAACTGCCCTACGGCGTCGGCACCGAGCGGATCATCGAGAAGATCACCGACGAGGTCAACAAGTCCAAGCGGCTCACCGGCATCGCCGACGTCAAGGACCTGACCGACCGCGAGAACGGCACCCGGCTGGTGATCGAGTGCAAGGTCGGGGTGAACCCGCAGGCGCTGCTCGCCGACCTGTACCGGCTGACGCCGCTGGAGCAGTCGTTCGGCATCAACAACCTGGTGCTGGTCGACGGCCAGCCGCGCACGCTCGGGCTGAAGGCGCTGCTGGAGGTGTTCCTGGCGCACCGGTACGAGGTGGTCACCCGGCGGACGAAGTACCGCCGCCGCAAGCGCGAGGAACGGCTGCACCTGGTCGAGGGCCTGCTCAAGGCGCTGCTGAACATCGACAAGGTGATCCGGCTGATCCGGAACAGCGACAACGCGCAGGAGGCCAAGGACGGCTTGATGACGCAGTTCAAGCTGTCGGAGATCCAGGCGACCTACATCCTGGACACGCCGCTGCGCCGGCTGACCAAGTACGACCGGATCGAGCTGGAAGCCGAGCAGGACAAGCTGCGCGAGGAGATCGCGGAGCTGACCCGCATCCTCGACGACGACGCCGTGCTCAAGAAGGTGGTCTCCACCGAGCTGGGCAAGATCGCGAAGGAGTTCTCCAGCGAGCGGCGGACCGCGCTGATCGACGGTGACCTCAAGGAGGTGCTCGCCGCCTCGAAGCCGGCCGGGCCGCTGGAGGTCGCCGACGACCCGTGCCAGGTGATCCTGTCGGCCACCGGCCTGGTGGCGCGGACCGCGGCCGAGTCGGAGGAGGTCTCCGAAGGACGGCGGCGCAACGGCCGCGCCCGGCACGACGCCGTCGCGGCCGTGGTGCACTCGACCGCGCGCGGGCAGGTCCTGCTGGTCACCAGCCGGGGGCGGGCGTTCAAGACCGACGTGCTGCCGTTGCCGGTGCTGCCGGAACAGGTCGGCACGGTGTCGCTGCGCGGGGGCATGGCGGCGAGTGAACTGGTGCCGCTGGAGAAGGGCGAGCGGGTGATCGGCGTGGCGCCGCTGGGCGAGCACGCCGCCGGTTCGCCGGGTCTCGCGCTCGGCACGCGCAACGGCGTGGTCAAGATCTGCGCGCCGGAGTGGCCGGTGCGGTCCGACGAGTTCGAGGTGATCTCGCTCAAGGACGGCGACGAGGTGGTCGGCGCGACCTGGCTGACCGACGGGTCCGAGACGCTGGCCTTCCTGACGTCACAGGCCTCTTTGTTGCGGTACTCGGCTTCGCTGGTGCGGGCGCAGGGGCTCAAGAGCGGTGGCGTGGCCGGGATCAACGTGGGCGCGGACTCGCGGGTGGTGTTCTTCGCCGCGGTGCGCACGGACGACAACGAGCACGGCGAGCCCCTGGTGGTCACGGCGACCGGGCAGAGCGTGAAGGTGACCCCGTTCGAGGAGTACCCGGCGAAGGGCCGGGCCACCGCCGGTGTGCGGGCCCACCGCTTCCTGAAGGGCGAAACGGGCCTGGTCGTCGGCTGGATCGGCTCGCGCCCCGCCGGCTCCTCGAACAGCGGCTCGCCCGTCGAACTCCCCGACCCCGACCCCCGCCGAGACGGCTCCGGCGCCCCCCACCCCGGCCCCGACGTGATCGGCCACCTGATCGAACGAGGCTGACCCCCACCCTCACCTACCCAAGTGTGAGGTTCAGCCGCCCGAGTGTGCGGTTCGGATGCCTGAGTGTGCGACTCGGCTACCTGAGTGTGCGACTCGGGAGCACCCGAACCCCACACTCGTGCACCCGAACCCCACGTTCAGGCAGCCGAACCCCACGTTCGTGCACCTGAACCTCACGTTCGTGCAGCCGAAACCCACACTCGGGTGGGGGTTCCTCGTGGGGGTGACGTCACGAATGTGGCTTTCGGGACGGGGGACGTCTCGAAAGCCACATTCGTGACACCCGACGTAGGGGCTAGATGTTGTTCGCGGCGGAGGCGATGGCGGAGGCGAAGGTGCTCACCTCGGTGTAGACGCCCGGCTTCTTGGCCAGGGCACAACCCTCGCCCCAGCTGACGATGCCGACCTGGATCCAGGCGTTGTTGTTGTCGCGGCGGAACATCGGGCCGCCCGAGTCGCCCTGGCAGGTGTCGGTGCCACCGGTGGCCCACACGCCGGCGCAGATCTCGGCGGCGTCGATCAGGCCGGAGTAGCTGCCACCGGCCGAGCGGCACTGGGTGTCGCTGATGAACGGGACCTTGGCCTTGAGCAGGTACCGCTGCTGCGCCCCGCCCTGGGTGGCGGCGCCCCAGCCGGCGACGTCGAAGGTGCCGCTGTTGTACGAGGCGGTGGTCGCGATCGGCAGCAGCGGGATGTTGTTCACCGGCGAGGCCAGCTTGATCAGCGCCCAGTCACCACCGGTGGACGTCGGGTACGTTGGCGAGCGGTACACGTAGGTGGACTTCACCTTGATGGCGCTGGAGCTCTGCAGGTCCACCACACCGAGCGTCGCGGTGATGCTGGTGTTGGCGCCCGTCCGGCTGACGCAGTGCGCCGCGGTCAGCACCACGTTCGGCTTGTACAGCGCCCCGCCGCAGCCCATGGAGAGCCGCACCATCCACGGGAACTCACCCTGCGCCGCCTTGGTGCCGCCGACCACGGTCGGTTGCACGCCGCCGTCCGGCGTGGGGGGCGAGGCGACCGCCGGCGCGGTGGCGAGGCCGATCGCCGTCGCGGCCCCGGCCACGACGATCGCGGACTTTTTGAGCAGACTGGCCCACCTGCTGGTCTTCATTCGGGCGTTCCTTCCGGTGACCGCTGGAAGCGGGGAGGGGGAGGAGAAGTGTGACCGGTTGACTACAGCAGAATTGATTCCCCGGAAGTACCGACTTTCCGGTGGTTTTTTCCCGGTAACGTACCCACTACGCCTTGTGGGTGACCAACCTGGGTCAACAGGCCAGGTCAGACGGGCTTAAGGGCGGCTTCAGCGGCGTGCCTAGGATGCCGCGGGCCGTGGGTTTCGGGCGCGTTAAAACTGTGAAAGACCCGTGGTTGACACCCGCGAAGATTCATTAGCGCCCGAAATGATCGGTTACGCGCAAGCCGTGGCGAGCGCGCGGATTCGCGTGGTTTCGCCGGACGCGAGCCACACCAGGCCCCAGTGCACGGCCGGTGCGTCCCGGAACGGGAGGAAGCGCAGCGACGGCCTGCCGAAGTAGTCGGCGGCGTGCGCGGCCAGCGGGCAGATGCCCGCGCCGGTCGCCACCGCGGAGAGCAGTTCCTGGAAGGTGGCCACCGGCTCCCCGCGGCGCACGGGGTGGCCGTCCGGGGTGTACCAGGGCTCGTCCTGCCAGTAGGGCGCGGGCGGGTGCGCGGCCCGCAGCACGGTGTCGCGGGCCAGGTCCGACAGGGTCACGAACTCCCGGGAAGCGAAGGGGTGCCGCGACGAGACCGCCAGCACCATCTGTTCACTGTAGACGGTCGGGCCGGTGACCACGCCGGGTTCGTCGGCCGGGAGCAGGGTGATCAGCGCGTCCACCTCGCCGTGCCGCAGCTTGGCGAACGGATCGGTGAAGTCGGCCTCCCGGATCTGCACCTCGCACTCCGGATTCCCGGTGCGGAAGGTGTCCAAAGTAGACGTGATCAGATCCGCCACGCCGGGAGCTTCGAAACCCAGTCGCAGCACGCCGGTGACCCCTCGCCCGGCGGCCTTCGCGCGGGCCAGACCCTCTTCGATGCGGCGGTACGCGGGCCGCAGGTCGCTGTGCAGCCGGGCGCCGATCGGCGTCAGCGCCACCCGGCGGCTGGTCCGCTCGAACAGCGGCGCGCCGATCTGCCGCTCCGCCTTCCGGATCGACTGGCTGACCCGCGCCTGCGACACCCGCAGCCGCTCAGCCGTCCGCCCGAAGTGCAGTTCCTCGGCCAGCGTCAGGAAGATCTCGATCTCGCGCAGCTCCACGGGGCGATCATAGGAGCGAGCCGCTCACAGTGAGACGATCCGGCCGAGGGCCAGCCGGGCGGTGAGCAGGCTGCTGAGCACCTTGCCCGGCCCGCGGCGCGGCAGGTCGGCGAGCCGCGGAGCCAGTCGTGGCAGTTCCCGGTGCCTGCCGCCGACGACGATCCGCGCGGCGGTCAGCGCCGCGAGCCGGTGCGTGTCGAGTGCACTGTGTCCAGTTCCGGCCAGCGGCACTAGCACGCCGTCCGGCGCCAGCGCGGCGACGCGCTGGGCGATCGCACGCGGCGTGCGGATGTCGTGGTCGCCGGAGAGCACCGCCACCGGCCAGTGGAACCGGCGCAGCGCGTTGGTCAGGTCGAACGGTTCCCCGCGGAACGGCGGGTACGCCGCCGCGAGGTCGCCGAAGTAGAGGTTCACGTCGAGCGGCCTGCCGTCGGGCTTCGGCGCGAAGCCGAGTTCGGCGAAGGCGATCACGCCGACCAGGTCGAACTCCATCACGAACCGCTTGATCTCGGCCGTCTCCAGTTCGCCGAGCCCGATCAGCCACCGCCACACACGGTCGCCACGGCCACTGGCCATCAACCGCAGCAGCCGGTCGACCTGCCGCGGCCCGCCGAACTCGTGCACCACCTGGAGCACCTGCCCGGTCTCCTCGGCCGCGACCACCCCGGACTCGATCAGCCCGGCGAGCGGGCCGTCCAGGTACAGCTCGCGCAACGCGGTCCGCTGGGCGTGGTCGTCGTGCGCCGACAGCATCGGCGAGTCGAGCACCATCGACTGCACCCGGCCCGGGTGCCGCACGCCGAGCCCCTGCGCGAGGTAGGTCCCGTACGACGAACCGTAGACCACCGCGCGTCGCACCCCGCAGTCGTCGAGCACGGCGGCCAGGTCGTCGACCACCTGCTCGACGGTCAGCGCGGAGAACGGCAGGTCGGCGCCGTCGTCGTCGGTGCGCGACAGCCCGACTCCGCGGTGCTCGACCATCACCACGTCGAGGCCGCGAGCCGCGGCGTCCCTGCGCAGGTGGTGGTACGGCAGGACCGACGCCAGCCCCGGCCCGCCCGGGATGATCAGCAGCGGGCAGTCACCCGGCGGCCCGGCCCGGACGTAGTGCAGGTCGAACGATCGCCCGTCACCGACGGGACGGCGCAACCGGCGCACCCCCGGCATCGCGGCGACCCGGGTGCGCAGGGCAGCGCCCTTGATCATCGTCGACCTCCCGCGGTCGAACATAGCAAGGGTCGAACATAGCAAGGGCAGCGCTGGTTACCGCAGCAGCGCGAGCACCTGCGCGGCCATCGCCGCCGGATCGCCGTCCTCCGGCCGGAGGACCAGCTCGGGTTCGGCCGGGGCCTCGTACGGGTCGTCGATACCGGTGAAACCGCTGATCAGGCCCGCGCGGGCCTTGGCGTACATGCCCTTCGGGTCGCGGTCCTCGCAGATTTCCAGCGGGGTGTCGACGAAGACCTCCAGGAACGGCAGTTCGGCCAGTTCGTGCGCGGCACGCACCTTCGCCCGGTCGGCGGTGTACGGGCTGATCAGCGACACCACGGCGACCACCCCGGCGTCGGCGAACAGCTTCGCCACCTCACCCGCGCGCCGCACGTTCTCCGCGCGGTCCTCGGCGCTGAACCCGAGACCGGCGTTGATGCCGGTCCGCAGGTTGTCACCGTCGAGCAGGTAGGCGGGACGGCCGGCGTTGATCAGCTGCCGTTCGAGCTCCACCGCCACGGTGGACTTGCCGGAGCCGGACAGCCCGGTCAGCCAGATCGTCGCGCCACGCGTGCCGCGTTCCTCCCTGGCGACCGCGGTGGCCTGCCAGACCACGTCCGCCGTGCCACCCGGCGCCAGGATCGTGCCCGCGGCGACGGTGGCGCCGGACTGCTCGTCGATCAGGATGAAGCCGCCGGTGGCGCGGTTGCGGCGGTACTCGTCGAAGAACAGCGGCTCCTGCGTGCGCAGGCTGATCCGGCCGATCTCGTTGAGGGACAGGGAATCCGCGTGTTCCTCGCGGTGCAGCGTGGTGATGTCCAGGCGGTAGTCCACCGAGCGCACGAGTGCCCTGGTGCTGCGGGTGGTGTGCCGGATGACGTACTTCGTGCCCTCGGTGAGCTCGGCGCGGTCGGCCAGCCAGCAGACCATCGCGTCCAGCTCCTGGCTCACGTGCGGCTGGTTGCGCGGGCGGCAGATCAGGTCACCGCGGCCGACGTCGAGCTGCCCGTCGAGTTGCACGGTCACCGCCTGCGGTGGGAAAGCCTCGGTCAGCGGTTCACCGCCGGGGCCGGAGATCGCCGTGATGGTGGTCCTCGTGCGCGACGGCAGCACGAGCACCTCGTCACCGGGTTTGAAGACCCCGCCCGCGATCGTGCCCGCGTAACCCCGGAAGTAGCCGGTTTCCTGCTGGCGCTTGATCACGTACTGCACCGGCAGCCGGGCGTCGATCAGGTTCCGATCCGAGGCGACGTGCACCTCTTCGAGTTGGTGCAGCAGGGAAGTGCCTTCGTACCAGGGCATCGCCGTGCCGCGGTGCACCACGTTGTCGCCGGTGAGCGCGGACAGCGGGATGAAGGTGAGGTCGTGCACGTCGAGTTTGGTGGCGAACCGGCCGAATTCGGTACGCAGTTCGTCGAACCGCTCACGCGACCAGCCGACCAGGTCCATTTTGTTCACACACAGCACGAGGTGCGGAATTCCCAGCAGTGAAGCCAGGAACGCGTGCCGCCGCGACTGCTCGACGATGCCTTTCCGGGCGTCGACCAGGATCAGCGCGAGGTCCGCGGTGGACGCGCCGGTGACCATGTTGCGGGTGTACTGGATGTGGCCCGGGGTGTCCGCGATGATGAACTTCCGCCGTGGCGTGGCGAAGTACCGGTGCGCGACGTCGATGGTGATGCCCTGTTCGCGTTCCGCGCGCAGGCCGTCGGTGAGCAGCGCCAGGTTCGGCTGTTCCTCGCCGCGTTCGCGGCTGGTGCGTTCGACCGCGGCGAGCTGGTCGGTGAACAAGGCCTTGGAGTCGAACAGCAGCCGCCCGATGAGCGTGGACTTGCCGTCGTCCACGCTGCCCGCGGTCGCGATGCGGAGCAGTTCGGTACTCATCAGAAGTACCCCTCCCGCTTGCGGTCTTCCATGCCTGCCTCGGAAATCCGGTCGTCGGCGCGGGTGGCACCGCGTTCGGTGACGCGGCTGGCGGCCACTTCGGCGACCACCGCCTCGGGGGTCGCGGCGGTGGAGGCCACGCAGCCGGTGCAGGTCGCGTCGCCGACCGTGCGGAAGCGGACCAGTGCTTCGTACGGTTGCTCGTCCGGGTTCGGGCTCAGGTGCGGGTTGACCGCGAGGAGCATGCCGTCACGCTGGAAGATCGTGCGCCGGTGCGCGTAGTAGAGCGGCGGCAGTTCGAGCTGCTCGTCGGCGATGTACTGCCAGATGTCCAGTTCGGTCCAGTTGGACAGGGGGAACACGCGGATGTGCTCGCCGCGTCGATGCCTGCCGTTGTAGAGGTTCCACAGCTCGGGGCGCTGGTTGCGGGGGTCCCACTGGCCGAATTCGTCGCGGAAGCTGAACACGCGTTCCTTCGCGCGGGCCTTCTCTTCGTCACGGCGGGCGCCGCCGAACACCGCGTCGTACCGGTTCTCGGCGATCGCGCGCAGGAGGGTCGTGGTCTGCAGGCGGTTGCGGCTGGGCTCGTCCGCGATGCGCCCGGCGTCGATGTCGTCCTGCACCTTGGCCACGGTCAGCCGCACGCCGAGCTCGGCCGTGGTGCGATCGCGGAACTCGAGCACCTCGGCGAAGTTGTGCCCGGTGTCCACGTGCAGCACGCCGAAGGGGAGCGGGGCGGGCCAGAACGCGCGGGTCGCCAGGTGCAGCATGACCACGGAGTCCTTGCCACCGGAGAACAGCAGCACCGGCCGCTCGAAGGTGGCCGCCACCTCGCGGATGATGTGCACCGCTTCGGCTTCGAGGGCGCGCAGGTGGGTGAGCTGGTAGGTGCTCGCCGCCATCGGCCCACGCTCCTCCGCGTTCGGTAGAACGTGTTCTAATTTGCCATCCGGCCGGTGGCTGGGTCAATGGCCGATCCTCAGCGCACCCCCCTCGGGCGGAACTGGATGCTGATGCGCGGCCCCACCGCTTTGCTCGTCTTCGGGATGGCGTGCTCCCAGGTGCGCTGGCACGAACCACCCATCACGATCAGGTCGCCGTGGCCCAGCGGGAGCTTGACCGACTCGCCGCCGCCGCGAGGTCGCAGGGCCAGGGTGCGCGGCGCCCCGACGGAGATGATCGCGACCATGGTGTCCTCGCTGCTGCCGCGGCCGATGGTGTCGCCGTGCCAGGCGACGCTGTCCTGGCCGTCCCGGTAGTAACACAGCCCCGCCGTGCGGAAGGGCTCGCCGAGTTCGGTGGCGTAGTGCGCGCTCAACCGCCGCCGCGCCTCGGTGAGCACGGCGTGCGGCAACGGCTGGGACTCCTCGTAGAAGCACAGCAACCGCGGTACGTCGACGATGCGCTCGTACATCCAGCGCTGCTCGCCGTACCACGGCACCTCGTGTACCAGGCGTTCGAACAACTCGCTCGCCCCGGTGAGCCAGCCGGGCAGCACGTCGATCCAGGCGCCGTCGCCCAGCGTGGTGCGCTCGATGGCATCGAGCGGGCGCAGGCCGACCTCCGCCCCGGTGTCGAACAGGGAACCCTGCAGCTCTGTGGACATGCCTCCGACCCTACACGATGATCGAACACCTGTTCTACTCGCCGAGCCGGTATCCCACGTTCCGCACGGTGTGGATCAGGGGCGGCTCGCGCAGCTTGCGCCGCAGTTGCCCGATCACCACGTCCAGCACGTTCGACGCCGGATTCGCCATTTCGTCCCACGCCGTCCGGATCAGCTCGGCCCGCGGCACCGGTTCCCCCTCGGCGGCGAGCAGCAGTCGCAGCACGGTGAACTGCGTGCGGGTCAGGGTGAGCAGGACCCCGCCGCGGCGCACTTCGCGGCGGCCGGTGTCCAGTTCCAGGTCGGCGTGCCGCAGCACCGGTGGCGGGCCGGCGCCCATGCGGCGGCACAGGCTGCCGACCCGCGCCACCAGTTCCGGCACGGCGAACGGCTTGACCAGGTAGTCGTCCCCGCCGTCGCGCAGCCCCGCGATCCGCTCGGAGACCGCGTCGAGCGCGGTCAGGAACAGCACCGGCACCGCCCAGCCGCCCTGCCGCCGCGCCCGCACGTAGGACAGCGAATCGCCGCCGGGCAGCATCCGGTCGAAGACCACGCAGTCGTAGGAATTGACGAACAGCGCCTCGTCCGCCGGCGGGAGATCGGCCACCGCGTCGACCGCGAAACCGCTGCCGCGCAAGGCCGCCGCCACCGCTACCCGGATGTCCTCATCGTCCTCGACCACCAGCACACGCACTCACCGATGCTACGGGAGCGGGTCCCGGCGAGCCGGGTGGCAGCCAGCCGCGGTCCGCCGCCCGTGCCCCCGCCTGGAACCGGCTGCGGGCCCCGAGTCGCAGCATCAGGTCGGCCGCGGTCCGGCGCACGGTCCGCACCGAGATGCCGAGCCGCAGCGCCGCCGATTCGTCGGTGCTGCCCCTGGACAGCAGCGCCAGCAGTTCCCGTTCGCGTTCGGTCGGCAGTTCTTCCCCGCGCAGCGCGGAAACCGCCCAGATCCGCTCGAACAGCCCGACCGTCGTGCTGACCACCCCGGGTAGCTCGAACACCGCGAACCCGTTGCGTTCAGCGGGAAGCACGGCGAACCCGCGGTCCACGACGATCGCGTCCGACGGCACTTCGGGCGCCGTGCGGATTTCCGCGTTGCCGGGCAGGGGGAATTCGCCGGGGCAGAGCACCCGGTAGGCGACGCCGCGCCGCAGGTTGTGCCGGTCGACCTCGCGCGGGCGCGCCAGCGCGAGCGAACCGGTGCTCATCACCAGCACCTCGGCGGTGGCCGAAGCCAGCAGGCCGGTCAGTTCCCGGTGCCCCCGGGTCAGGATGGCGACCCCCATCACGCCACCCTGGCCGGGAGCCCGGCGGCGGCCACCGAGCGGACCGCCGGGTGGCAGGCGTAGACCTCGCCCGCGCGCGGGTCGACGAGGTGCCGGTCGGCCAGCGATTCCAGCGCCCGCACCGCGTCCGCGCGGCTCAGTCCCGCCAGCTTCGCGGCCAGCTGCACGTCCAGTTCGGCGTACCGCCCGAGCCCGGCGAACAGCCGTCGCTCGGGTTCGGCCAGCCGACGGCAGGACGGTTCGAGCAGTTCGGCCATGCCCGGCAGGGGTTCGGCGGCCAGTCGCGTGACCAGCCTGCCGACGGTCCATAGTGGACGCGATCGCAGCCGGGCCGCGGCAGCGCGCAACGCGGCGGGCAGGCCCCCGCACAACCCGACGAGTTCCGCCACCGCCGCGGGTTCCGCGTCCGAGCGCCAATCGCCGACACCGGTGCGGAACATCTCCGCCGCGGACCACGCATCGAGCGGCGCGAGGGTCAGCCCGCGGGCGCCTTCGACCGCCAGAGCCCGGTTCCGCGTGGTCACCAGCACCAGGCAGCCGCCCGTGCCCGGCAGCAGCGGCACGACCTGGGCCGCCTCCGCCGCGTCGTCGAGCACCAGCAACACCTTCCTCCCGGCCAGTTCCCCGCGCCACAACGCCGCGCGTTCGTCCAACTCGGCCGGGATGGCCGAGTCGGGCACACCGGCCGCGCGGAGCAACCGGGCCAGCGCGTCCTCCGGAGACAGTGGCGCGTTGCGTGCCCGCAGGTCGACGAACAGCCGGGCGTCCGGGTAGTCGTCGGAGACCTCGTGCGCGAACCGCACGGCCAGCGCGGTCTTCCCCACGCCCGCCATGCCGTCCACCACCAGCACGGGCACCGGCCCGCCGGTCCGCCGCTGTGCCCGCAGGGAGTCCAGTTCGGCTTCGCGCCCGGTCAATGTCGGCAGGTCCCGCGGCAGGTCACAGCAGCGGCGACGGCCACCGGGCTCCAGCGCCTCGGTGAACGCGGCGTTCAACTCGGGTCCCGGCTCGATGCCCAACTCCGCGGACAGCAGCGTGCGTGCCCGGCCGAAGGCGGTGATGGCCTCGTCGCGCCTGCCCGCCCGGTGCAGCACGCGCACCAGCCGCGCCCAGGCAGCCTCGCGCAACGGGTTCTCGTCGGTCAGTTCGTGCAGGAGCGCGATGGCGTCCTCGAAGCGGTTCGCGGCCTGCCAGGCGTCGGCGAGGCCGAGCCGGAGTTCGAACCGCAGGTCTTCGAGCCGGGCGAGCACCGGATCGGCGAAGTCCGCCTCCAGTCCGTCGAACGGACGACCGCGCCAGCGAGCCAATGCCTCGGTGTACAACTGCGCCGCCTGCAAAGCGTCACCAGCGGCCAAAGCCCGCCGGGCCGCCGGGACCGCGGCCGCCACCAGGTCGGTTTCGAGTTCGCCCTGCTCGACGCGCAGCCGGTAGGCACCGGGCCTGCTCTCGATCCGGTCGCCGGGCAGCACCCGCCGCAGTTGCCAGATGTAGGTCTTCAGGTTCGCCTCGGCCGACGCGGGCGCGGCCTGTTCATGCCAGGTCGCGCCGATCAGCTGAGCCACACTGGTCCAGCCGTTAGGGTTCAGCAGCAGGGCGGCCAGCACCCTGGTGGGTTTCCTGGCCCCCAGTTCGAGCACGGCCCCCGCCGGCGTTCGTGCCTCGAGCGGACCGAGCACCCGGAACAGCACGCCGCACCTCCTCGTTCGATGATCTGCGGCCCACCTTCCAGCAGCACACATGAGGATTCGATGACAATGCGGGTCATGGTGGTCGAGGACGACGAGGACCTCCGCGTGGCGATCTCGGCCGAGCTGCGGGCCGCCGGGCTCGAGGTGCGCACCGCCGCCGACCTGGCCGGCGCCGTCCGGGTGGCGGGACCGCTGGCCTGCGCGGTGTACGACCGGATGCTGCCCGACGGCGACGCGATCACCCACGTGCACCGGCGGCGGCAGGCGGGCTGGGCGGTGCCGGTGCTGTTCCTGACCGCCCGCGACACGCTCGCCGACCGGGTCGACGGCTTCGCCCACGGCGGCGACGACTACCTGGTCAAGCCGTTCGCGCCGGAGGAACTGACCGCCCGCGTGCTGGCGCTGTGCCGCCGCGCGGGAGCCGGGCGCCCGTCGGTGCTGCGGCACGCGGATCTCGAAGTGGACTGCGCTCGCCGCGAGGTCCGCCGGGGCGGGGTGCTGCTCACCCTCAGCAGCCGCGAATTCGCCGTGCTCGAATACCTCGCGGCCCACCCGGACCAGGCGGTGCCGCGGGCCGACCTCCTGGAACACTGCTGGGACGCCGAGGCCGACCCGATGTCCAACGTGGTCGACGTGGTGATCGGGCGGCTGCGGCGCAAACTGCGTGCACCCGAGCTGATCCACACCGTCCGCGGGCACGGCTACCGGCTGGCGGCCTCGTGAAGAGCCCGTCCGCCGAGCGACTCCGGCGCCTGCGCCTCCTGCTTACCCTGCTGTTCACCACGCTCAACGCGGCCGGGCTGATCCTGCTCGCCTGGCTGGTCGTGCAGCTCGACAGCGCGCACGGCGAGCGCACGCTGGACGGCGAACTGAACCGCGTCACCTCCACCGCTTCGCGGGTGGTGCAGTACGGCGATTCGATCATCACCGACTACATCAGCAAGGACGTGCTGAACGACGGGTGCCCGCAGTTCGCCGTGCTGCCCGGTGGCGCGGCACCATTCGAGCCGTTCTACAGCGCACGCGTCTGTGCCGAAGTGGACCGGGGTGAGCTGGACCGCTTCGCCACCCAGGCGGTCAGGGAGAACCTCGCGCTGTCGACCTACTTCAACGACGGCGGGGTGCGCGTGCGGGCGGAACCGCTGCGCAACGAGTTCGCCCAGAACGTCGGCGCGGTGGTCGCCTGGGTGGACACCGCGCAGGTCGACGCCCAGCACCAACGCCTGGTGATCGGGGTGATCGCGGGCAGCGCGGTGCTGGTGGCGGCGGTCGCGCTGGCCGGGCACGCGTTGTCCGGGCGGGCGATCCGGCCCGCCGCGGCGGCGCTCGAACAGCAGGAAGTGCTGCTCGCCGAGACCGCGCACGATCTCCGCACGCCTGTCGCCGCGCTCCGGGCACTGGCCGAAACCGCGTTGCGGCACCCCGACCAGCGCGCGGAACTGCTGCCGCGCACGGTCCGGCTGGCCGGGCGGATGGGCGGCATCATCGACGGCCTGCTGGTCCGGGCGCGGCTGGCGGCCGGGGTGGAGCAGCTGGCGGTCCAGCCGGTCTGGCTGGACCAGCTGGTCACCGGGCTGGTCGAGGAACTCCCGCAGGACGGCGCCCGGGTCACCGTCACCGCGGCGGCGACCAAGGTCTCGGCCGATCCGGCGCTGCTGCAACGGGCGATCGGCAACCTGCTGGACAACGCCCTGCGGTACGGGCGCCTGCCGGACCAGCCGGCGATCGTGCACGTCACCGTCGCGGGCGGCCGGGTCACCGTCGCCGACCACGGGCCCGGCATCGACGCGGCGCTGGCGGAGGAGGCCTTCGACCGGTTCGCCAGCGCGGGCGGTTCGTCCGGGCTGGGCCTGCCGATCGTCGCGTGGGTGGCGCAGGCGCACGGCGGCACGCTCGGCGTCTACAACGCGGAAGAAGGCGGCGCGATCTTCGAACTGAGCCTGCCGGTGCTCCGGGACTGAGCCGCCCTGCCGGGTGAAGTGCGTCTCTTCGGCGAGCGGGGAAACGAATGTACCGGTAATGGATCGTCACTGGACCGGTTGGCCTATTCTCGCTGTGTGATGGCGAGGGGACGGATCCGGTGGCGCGGGCGGGCACCGCTGGTGGTCACCGTGGTCGCGATCGCCACGGCGGTGGGCGTCGCGGTCTCCGGGGCGGCCAAGCCCGAAGGCGGCGTGGACTTCTTCCAGTCCGGGCACTGGGTGTTCAACGGCCTGCTGGGCACGGTGTTCCACATCGACGGGGCCAGCCGCGCCATCGACGCGCAGCTCGGCCTGCCGGGCGCCGATCCGGGCAGCCAGGTGGTCCAGGGCGAGACCGGCGGGTACGTGGTCGGCGGCAACCGGATCATCGAGTTCGGCAAGTCCGATCTGGCCGTGGAGAAGACGCTCAGCCCGCCCGCCGACGAGCGCCCGGTGGCGCTGGAGGTCGCGGGTGGGCCGTACCTGGTCTACCGCGAGTCCGGGCAGGTCGTGCGCCTCGGCGACACCATGTTGACCCTGCCCACCGGCGGCAGGCTGAACGATCCGGTGGCCACCTCCGCCGGCGATGTCTGGTTGCACCAGAAGGAAAGCAACTCCCTCTGCGAACTGGCGCGCGACGCCGACCGGCTCAACTGCCCGGACAACGCGCCCAGCGGGCACACCGGCGGCCTGTCCGTGGTCGCCGACCAGCCGGTCTTCATCGACACCTCCACCGACACCGTGCACCCGCTCGGCGACGACGGTCTCGGCGAAGGCTCCGCGCTCGGCGTCGACGCCCCGCCGACCGCCCGGTTCGCCGGTACCGACGTCGCGGGCCGGATCGCCGTGCTCGACGGCCAGGGTCACCGGATGCACCTGGTCGACACCACGCCCGCGAAGGCCGCTCCGGTCACCGTCGACCTGCCCGCCGGTGACTACACCGACGTCGCCTCCTCCGGCCAGGCCGTGGTCCTGCTCGACCGCGCCAAGAACGCCGTGCTCACCTACGACCGCGACGGCAAGCAGCACCGGAGCACCCCGGTCCCGCCGGGACGGCCGCACCTGGCCAAGGGCGAGGATTCCCGCGTCTACGTCGACAGTGCGGACGGCGGGCATGTGCTGGTGGTCGACAACGACGGCTCGGTCGAGCCGGTCCCCGTCGTCGGCAACCAGCAGCGGACCGCGCCGCCACCCGTGCAGCAGCAGGCACAACCGCAGCCCACGCAGCCGCAACCGCAGCAGCCGAAGCCACCACCGCAGCCACAGCGCGAAAATCCGGCTCCCAAGCCGCCCGTGCAGACCCAGCCGGCCCAGAAACCGGCCAGCCCGCCGGGCGCGCCACCCGGGGTCAAGGCCACCGCCGGGAACGCCCTGGTCACGGTCAACTGGGGTGCCGCCGCGCCCAACGGCGGCGCCGTCTCGAACTACCACGTCGCCTGGACCTCCAGCGCGGGCAGCGGGGAGAAGACCGTCGGCGGTGGCGTCCGGTCGACCACACTCAGCGGCCTCACCAACAACGCCACCTACGTGATCACGGTGACCGCGGAGAACTCCGCGGGCCGCGGCGCCGGGGCCAAGTCGGCGGGCGTGACCCCGTCCGCCCCGAAGTCGATCACGATCTCGCGGGGCACGGCGGAGGCCTACAAGGACGAGTGCGAGCTGCCCGACTGCGCGCTGATCCGGGTGGTGGCCAAGGGGTTCGAGGCGGGCAGCCGCGTCAAGTTCGTGCCGCACGCCAACTCCTCGTACACCAACGAGGGCAGGACCATGGAGATCGACTCGGACGGCACGGAGACCTTCGAGGCGTTCCACTTCGGACAGGTCGGCCGCACGGTGTGGGTCACCGGGGACGGCGTCGAATCCAATCGGATCGTGTGGGAGGCAGGGTGACCCAGCCGAAGTCGGCCGAGGTCTACGAACTGATCGCGGGCAACGTGCAGCAGGTGATCCGCGGCAAGCCCGAGGTGGTGCGCCTGGCGGTCACCGCGTTGCTCGCCGAGGGGCACCTGCTGGTCGAGGACGTGCCAGGGCTCGGGAAGACCACGCTGGCCCGCTGCCTGGCGCGCAGCGTCGGTGGTTCGTTCAACCGCATCCAGTTCACCCCGGACCTGCTGCCCGGCGACATCACCGGCGTGATGGTCTACCACCAGAAGGACGAGCGGTTCGAGTTCCACGGCGGCGGCATCTTCGCCAACGTGGTGCTCGCCGACGAGATCAACCGCGGGACCCCGAAAACGCAGTCCGCGCTGCTCGAGGTGATGTCCGAGCGCACCGCGACGGTGGACTCGGTCCGGCACGAGGTGCCGCACCCGTTCCTGGTGGTGGCCACGCAGAACCCGATCGAGATGGAGGGCACCTACCGGCTGCCCGAGGCCCAGCTCGACCGGTTCCTGATGCGGATCTCGGTCGGTTACCCGGACCTCGACGCCGAGGTGCTGGTGATCATGAGTGACTGCGCGGGCATCAACCCCGAGGAACTGCCGCCGGTGGTGGACATCCCGCGCCTGCAGCAGGCGATCGCGGAGGTGCGGGCCTCGCACATCGACCTCGCGGTCTGCGAGTACGCGGCCCGGCTGACCGCGGCGACCCGCGTGCACGCGGCGGTCCGCTACGGCGCCAGCCCGCGCGGCAGCATCGCGCTGGTGCGGGCCGCGCAGGCCTACGCCGCCACCGACGGCCGTCTCTACGTGACACCGGACGACATCAAGGACGTGGCCAAGCCGGTTCTCGCGCACCGGCTCGTGCTGACCGCGGACGCCGAACTGAACCAGCGCGGCGCCACGGAAATCCTCGACGAGGTACTGGCTTCCGTGCCGGTCCCGTCGGCCAACGCCTCGGGCCGCTGAGCGATGCGCCTGACCCGGCGCGGGGTGGCCGTGCTCGTGCTCGCCGTGGTGCTGCTCGGCGCCGGGATCCTCGTCGGGCACCCGATGGTGCGCGCGCTCGGCGGGATCTGCGTGGGCGCGGTGCTGGTGGCCGTGGTGCTGGTGGGGCGACGGCCGAGGGTGGCGGTGTCGCGTGAGGTCTACCCGGACCGCGTCGAACGCGGGCGCCCGGCGCTCGCGCGGTTGCTGGTGCGCAACGAAGGCACGCGGCGGCAGGCCGGGTTCACCGCGGGGGACCGGGTGGGTTCCGGGGTGCGGACGGTCGGCGTGCGGGCGCTCGCACCCGGCGCGCAAGCCCGCTACCACTACGAACTGCCCACCGAACGGCGTGGCCGCTTCGAGGTGGGCCCGCTGGTGCTGGAGCGGACCGACCCGCTCGGGCTGGCCAGGAACCGGCTCGCGAGCGGGGACCCGGTGATGTTGTGGGTGCACCCGCGGCGCCACCCGGTGCGGGCGGTCTCCGGCGGACAGCCGCGTCACCACCACGAGGGCCGGGCCGCCGACGACGCCCTGCACGGTTCGCTGGACCTGCGGGAGGTGCGCGAGTACGTGCCCGGTGACGAGGTGCGGCACCTGCACTGGAAGGCCACCGCGCGCACGGGCAGGCTGATGGTCCGCGAGTTCGCCGACCCGGACCAGCCGCGGCTCACGCTGTTGCTGGACACCCGGCAGGAACGCGGGTTCGAGGAGGCCGTCGAGGTGGCGGCGTCGATGTTGAACGCGGCGGCGTTGTCCGGTCACCGCTGCCGCCTGGTCACGCCCGCCGGGCTCGATCTGTCCACACCGGATGGTCCACACGCGGCGAGGCGGTTGCTGGACGAGCTGTGCGTGGCCGTACCGGAACCGGCGCAGGTGCCGTTGGTGCCGCCCGCGCTGTCGCTGGCCCGGTCGCGCGGTGGGGCGCTGGTGGTGGTCGCGACCGGGGAGTCCGACGCGGGTGCGCTGACCCGGTTGAAGCCGTTCTACCCGGTGTTCACCGTGTTCTCGTTGGGGGACAAGGGAATGGTGGTGCCCGGCGCGCGGGTGCTCGAAGGCCCGTCCGCGTCCGGCCTGCTCCAGCGGTGGAACGGGGTGGTCGCGTGAAGTCCAGCGTCGAGACCGCGGGCGTGCTGCTCGCCGGAGCGGTCGCCGGGCTGCTGTTCACCCCGGTCTTCGGGCTCGTCACATTGCTGGTGCCGATCCTGGTGCTCACGCTGCTGGCTTTCGGGGTCGCCGAACTGGTCGCGCGCAAGCCGTCCCTGGTGCCGTGGCGTCCGCTGCTGGTCACCCTGGCCGGGTTGCTGGGGCTGGTCGAGGCCGCGTTGTTCCCGACCACCGCGGCGGGCCTGCCCACCGGCGAGACGTTCGGCGCGTTGTCCGCCGGGCTCACCGAATCCTGGCGGCTCGCGCTCCAGTCCACCTGGCCCGCGCGGCCGGACGCGCAACTGTTCCTCTTCGTGCCGCTGGCCGTGCTGGCGGCCGCCGTGCTCGGCATCGAACTGCTGCACCGCACGCGCAAACCGTTGCTCGCACTGCTGCCGAGCCTGGCGGTGTTGTGCCTGAGCCAGTTCTATTCGGCGATGCCGGGCACGTCGGCGGTGCCGGGTGCGCTCGGGTACGCCGCGGCGGCGGCGATCGCGCTGGCGGCCTCGGCGCGCTGGTCGAAAGCGGCGGTCGCGGCCGTGGTGGCGCTGGTGGTGGTCGCCGTCGGCGGCGCGACCGCGGCGGCCCTGTTCGATCCGGTGGGCAAACCCGCGTACTCGCTGAAGCAGGACGAATCGGCGCCGATCCCACCGGCGAGGGTGGCCAGTCCGCTCGCCGAGATCGGCGCCCGGCTCGGCGAGCCGGAGGTGCCGCTGTTCCGGTACACCGCGCCCGCCCCGGTCGACCGGTGGTCGCTGGTGGTGCTCGATTCCTTCGACGGCGTGAACTGGAAGCCGGACGGGGAGTTCCGCCGCCTCGGCGTGGAGATCCCGCCCGGCCCCGGCCTGACCGCGCCGGTGACCAGGCGCGAGGCGGCGGTCAACACGAACGGGCTCGACGGGCCGTGGCTGCCCAGCCAGGCGTGGCCCGCTTCGGTGACCGGTGCCGAGCCGTTCGTCGAGGAGGGCCGCGGCACCCTGCTCGGCCAGGGCACACCGGTCGGCTACCAGCTGAGCTGGTGGGAACCGCAGGTCGACGCGAAACTGCTCGAAGCCGCGCCGGTGGACGCCGACGCGCCCGGCGGGTTCGGCGAGGTCGGCATCATCCCGCCCGGCATCGGCGAGCTGGCCGACCAGGCCACCGGCGGGCAGCGGCCCTCGTTCCAGACGGCGATGCAGCTGGAACGGTTCTTCAGCCAGAACTACCGCGAGGCCCGCGGCCCGGACCGGCCGACGGGGCACGGCTGGCCGCAGCTGCGGCACTTCCTGCTGGAGAGCAAGCAGGGGACCAGCGAGCAGTTCGCCGCGGCCTACGTGGCGCTCGCCCGGATCGAGGGCATCCCGGCGCGGCTGGTGGTGGGCTTCCAGGCGCCGCCGCTGCCCGGTCCGGACGGGGTGTTCCAGGTGCGCAACGCCGACGTGCTGGCCTGGCCGGAGGTCGCCGTCGAAGGCGTCGGCTGGGTGGCGCTCGACCCCACAGGCAACGCGGCGAAGAGCCGGGCGGCCGGCGGACTCGGCGAGGTCACCGCGCAGGCCCGTGACCGCCTGCCCCCGCCGGAAGCGTTGGAGGGACGCGGTTCCGACGACGAGGAGGCAGCCGCGGGGGAGGAAGCGGCGGAGGCAGGCGGTGGCGCGCCGTCGTTCGTCCTGCTGTTGGTGCCCGTGTTGCTGGTGCCGCTCGTCTGGCTCGCCGGGGTGCCGTTGCTGAAACGACTTCGCCGCAGGCGTCGGCGTCGTGCCCCGGGAACCGGCGCGGTCGCCGGGGCGTGGGCCGAGGTCCGGGACCGCCTGCGGGCGCATCGGGTCCCGGTGCGTCCCGGGATGACCGTGCGGGAACTGGCCGACGCCACCGCGGGAGTGGCGGACCAGTCCACTGTGGATGGCGTGCGGGCGCTGGCGGGTGCGGTGGACACCGCTTTGTGGTCGGGCTCGCGCACCGGTCCGGACCTGGCCGAGTGGGCGTGGAAGGCGGAGGAGTCCGTCCGGAAAGGACTGTCGAGGCGCCCGCTGCGGGCCCGGCTGCGGGCCGCGCTGGATCCCCGAGGCCTGCGGTCCTAGTTCAGGGCGTGCAGGTCGCCCCGCGGATCGGCTTCGGCGGCGTTTCGATGGTCTGCGGGCCGTTCGTCCCCTGCACGGCGAAGCAGTACTGGAGGCCGGGGGACACCGTCACGTCGAAGGTGCGCTTGCGCTCGACGTAGATCGAGTTGTTGCGCTGCCCGGCGGGCGCGACGACCACCACGAAGTCCAGCACCTCCGGGCTGGTCCAGGTCAGGCGCACGGTGTCACCGAGGTCTTCGGGTTCGGCGAGGGTCAGCTCCAAGGGCTTGGCGGGCGTGGGCACGAGCGGCGCCAACGGCACCGCCGCACCTCCGGGCGCGCCGGCGGGTGGCTCGGCGGACCGCAGTGACAGCAGCAGGATCGGGGCGGCGGCGAGCAAGGCGAGCGCGGCGGCGATCCCGAGGATCAGGCCGAGCTTGTGCTGGCGGTCCTCGGGTGCCCGCCGCTTCACCGCCACCGGTTTGATCATCTTGACCGGGGTGCGCGGCAGGTCGGGCGCGCGCAGCCACGACAGTTCCTCGGTGACCGCCGCCGCGTTGTCCGGCCGTTCCTCGGGCTGCTTCGCCAGCAAGCGGCCGATCAGCGCGCCGAGCTGCTCGTCCTCCACCGGCGCGGGCGGCGAGTGCAGCACCTTGATCACGCGTTCGCCGGACTGTTCTCCCGGGATGAAGCGAAAAGGGGGCTCGCCGGTCAGCGCGAACTGCAACACCGCGCCGAGGCCGTAGAGGTCGGCCGACTCGTCCACAGTGCCGTCGAGCACGGTCTCCGGGGCGGTGAATGCCAGTCCTGGCAACACATCGCGGGGGAAGGCGGCTCGCAGGACGACGCCGAAGTCGGCGATCAGCAGCTCACCGGTCTCGCGGAACAGCAGGTTCGCCGGGTGCACGCCGCCGTGGACGATCCCGGCGTCGTGCGCGGTGGCCAGCGCGGCGGAGAGCGTCAGCCCGATGGTGATGGTGTCCTCGGCGGAAAGCGGGCCGTTGTGCTCGACGAGCTGGGCGAGGGACTGCGCGCAGCGTTCCATCCGCAGCGCGGGCCTGCCGTCGGACAACTCCTCGACGCCGTCGGGCACCAGGATCGGCCGTGCGCCGTCGAGGGTCCGCAGGGTCGCCAGCTCGCGGTCCAGGCTCGCGCGGGTCTGCCTGCTCAGCGGCTCGGGGAAGGTCTTGAGCGCGCTGTCGCCGTCGGCGTAGACCACCGCGACCGGTCCCTCGCCGATCGTCTCCATGGCACCACTATCGCGGGTCGCCGGCGGGCTTGGCCACCGCCCGGCCGGTTCCTGCAGGGGTCACGCGGGCGACCAGGGTGTCGATGACCTCGTCGAGGGGAAAGGGGGCGAGCACCTCCGGCAGGGTCAGGTGCTCCACCACCAGGCCGGTCATCGCCAGGTAGAGCAGCAGGACGGTGTCGCGGTCGCCGGGGAGGCCGGCTTCGAGGTGGAAGTCGATGTTCTGGGCGAGGTTCGCCTTGAGGGTTTCGGTGAGCGTGGCCTGCAGCTCGGGGCGCCGGGTGGCTTCGAGGCGGAGTTCGAGGAGGGCGAGGTAGTTGCTGCGCCCGTCGGTCAGCCGCCGCAGGATGTCGTGCATCAGGCGGTTCACCAGCTCCCGATCGCGTGGAGCGCGCATGATCTGCTCGAGTTCCTCGGCTTCGGGCCCGAGTCGCAGGTGGATGCGCTGCCCGGCCTGGGTGAGCAGGTCGTCGCGATTGGCGAAGTAGTTGGACGCGGTGCCGACCGGCACCCCGGCCTCGGCGTCCACGGCGCGGAAGGTCAGCCCACGGGCACCCTCCCGCGCGAGCACCTCGATGGTCGCGTCGACCAGCGCTTCCCGCCTGGCTTGGTTGCGGCGCATGGTTTTGAGACTACTACGTTTGGAGTGCTTTGGTTTTGGTCCGTCCCCGGTTTTCTAGTGTGACTACGGCGGGGACGGAGGCTGGTCGGTTCTCGTTGCCGGGTCTCTGTTGGGTGGTGGGGCTGGTCTGGTGTCACGAATGTGGCTTTGGGGGCCGAATCCGCTCCGAAAGCCACATTTGTGTCCGTGGTCGCCGTGGTCCCGGCCCCCCTCGGCTGCTCCCGGGGTCGGCCGGGCGCTCTTCCGTCCCTTTAACCGTATGCTGTACGGTACGGCGCACGGAAGGGAGTCGGGATGAGTTCACAAGAAGTCGCCGTCCAGGCTGACGGGTTGCGCAAGAGGTACGGGGACAAGCGCGCCCTCGACGGCTTCGACCTGCGCGTTCCCCGTGGATCGGTGTGCGGGTTGCTCGGTCCCAACGGCGCGGGCAAGACCACGTCGGTGCGCATCCTCGCGACCCTCGTCCGCCTGGACGAGGGGCGGGCGCGCGTCGGTGGGTTCGATGTGGCGACCGAGCCACATCGCGTGCGCCGCACCATTGGGCTCGTCGGGCAGCACGCGGCCGTGGACGAGGTGCTCAGCGGCTACCAGAACCTGGTCATGTTCGCCCGCCTCCACCACCTCGAGAAGCGCGCGGCCCGCCGGCGTGCGACCGAGTTGCTGGGTCGCTTCGGGCTTGCCGACACGGGGAACAAGCCGGTCAAGGCCTACTCCGGGGGCATGCGGCGTCGCCTGGATCTCGCGGCGAGCATGATTCTCGCCCCGGCGGTGCTCTTCCTCGACGAACCGACCGTCGGCCTGGATCCGCGTGGGCGCAACGAGGTGTGGGAGGCGGTGCGCGAGCTGGTCGCCGACGGCACGACCGTGCTGCTCACCACCCAGTACCTCGACGAGGCGGACCAGCTCGCCGATCGCATCGCGGTGATCGACCACGGCCGCGTCATCGCCGAGGGGAGTCCCGCCGAGCTGAAGTCGCGGATCGGCGGTGATCGGATCGACGTCGTGCCGCACGACGCGGCTGATCTCGCCAAGGCCGCCGAGGCGCTGAGGACCGTGGTCGGTGGCGAACCGGATGTTGACGGTGACACCCGCCGGATCAGCGTCCGCGTCGCCGGGCACGCCGCCGCGCTGCCCGGCGTGGTGCGCGCGCTGGACGACGCCGGCGTCCGGCTCGACGACCTCGCGCTGCGCCTGCCCACGCTCGACGAAGTGTTCCTGCAACTCACGGAGGCCCGCGTATGACCGTCGCCGACCACGGCTCCCGCTGGCTGCTCGCCGACAGCTGGACCCTCACGCAGCGCGGCTTCGCGCACTGGGCCCGCAACCCCGGGCCGATCGTCTTCGGCCTGCTGTTCAACGTGCTGATCGTGCTGATGTTCGCCTACCTGTTCGGCGGCGCCATGCAGGTCCCCGGTGGCGGCGACTACCGCGAGTTCCTGATGCCGGGCATGTTCGTGATGACCATGCTCTTCGGCGTCGGGATGACCGCCGCCGCGGTGCTCGCCGACGTCGAACGCGGGGTCACCGACCGCTTCCGCGCGATGCCGATGGCCTCGGGTTCGGTGCTGGTCGGCCGGGCCGTCGCGGACCTGGTGCTGGCGGCGGTCACGCTGGTGGTGATGGTGCTGGCGGGCCTGGCCATCGGCTGGTCGGTGCACGGTTCGGCAGTCGACACGGTGACCGCGTTCGCGCTGGTCCTGTTGCTGCGCTTCGCGTTGATCTGGGTGGGTGTTTACATCGGACTCACATTGCGCGGCCCGGAGGCGATGACCGGCGTGCAGACGCTGGAATTCCCGGTCGGTTTCCTCTCCAGCGCGTTCGTCTCCCCGGACACCATGCCCGGCTGGCTGGGCGCGATCGCCGAGTGGAACCCGCTTTCGGCCACCTCGACCGCGATCCGCGACCTGTTCGGCAATCCCGGCGTGACCGGGGATTCGTGGGTGGTCCGGCACGCCACCGAAATGGCGCTGGTCTGGCCGCTGATGCTGCTCGCGGTGTTCCTGCCGCTGTCGGTGCGTGCCTACCGTCGGCTCAGCCGCTAGGGCGCAGCACCCAGCCGAGCAAGTCGAGCAACGGCACCCGGGAGAGGCGCTCGGGCCACTGGGCGGCGTTGAGCCGGAGCACGAGTTCGTCGGGGTGCGGCTCGATCCCGGTCAACCGCAGTCCTTCCGGGAACTCCGGCAGGGCAACGGAAATCGGGTCGATGCGGGGTGGCAGTCGGAGTCCGGCCACGCGGAGCCCACGGGGGACGAGCACCACCGCGTCTTCAGTCAGCGTGGGCTCCACGTCGAGGTGACCGAGCCCGGGCACCTTCGCCCAGCGGACGCGCGCGTACCCGTCGGCCAGTTCGATGACGAAATCCGGGCGCAGTTCGGCGAGCCGCCCGGTGACCACTTCCGCCGCGACCCTGACCTCCAGCTCCACCGAGGCCGGGGTCGCGGTGATCACCGGCAGCGACCGGACGCGGACGTCTTTCCCCAGCACGGTGACCCGCCGCAGCGGGAAGTCCGGCCAGCTCACGTCGTCGGCGACCAGCCGCACGTCCCCGAGCCTGCCCGCGGCCAGCCGCAGCGTGTCCGCCTCGTAGTCCAGCGCGGTCACGGTGAAGCGGACGTCGTGACCGTCCACCCGCACGGTGAGCCGCCGCCCGGTCATCCGCTCGGCGGCCGTGCGCAGGATCGCCGCCGGCGTCAGCGCCGTCCCCGGCACCAGCGCCGCGGCCAGCCCGGCGAGTTCGCCGAACAAGTTCCCACCATCCATCCCCCCAGTGTGAACGACCCCCACCCCCACGAACGAAACAACCCGAATCCCGTCATCCCCCCAGTTCTGTCAGACCCCCACCCTAACCTCCCCCCATCACCACCCAAGGGGGGAAACCATGCACCTGACCGACCACCACCCCACCAGCCCAGCCACCGCCGAAAACCCTGACCACAGCGAGGAAATCCTCGTCCACCCGCCGCACTGGCTCCGGCTGATCCACCCGCGCCGCGGCGGTGCGCAGGGCCCGCCACTGCACCCCGGCAGACAGGCGCTCGCCGAGTTGGAACCACTCCTGCCGCACTTCCGCGGCGCGGTGGACCACCACCTCGGCGAGCCCGCCCCCGCCAAGGCCGCGCTGGCCTTCCTCGGCGGTGAACCCACCCCGCTGGGGGCCGCCGCGCTGGCCGCCATGGCCGCGGTGAAACTCGGCCCGGCGCCGAAAAAGGCCGCCGCCGAACGGTTCTCCGCCCTCGCCGACCTCTGGCTGCTCGACCACGGCTACGCCTTCGCCGCCGAGGCCGCCTGTCGCTTGCCGTTGCTGAGCGCGGGCTGGGAATCGATCAGTTTCCACGTCCGCGAGCACACGCCGGAGCCGCTGAGCAGCGGTCTGCTCGCCGATCCGTTGCTGTACCGCCTGCGTGCGCACCTCGCCGAAGCGTCCGAAGTGGACTACCAGACCGCCGTCGCCGCCCTGTCCCGGCAACGGCACACACTGGGACAACGCCGAATAGCCGCATTCCTCGCGCCCGGCGAAACGGCCTGGGTGGACGCTTTCGTCCCCGAAGCACTGGATCTCGGCCATCGCGCCCCGGCCGAGACGCTGCTGTGCATGCTGGGCACCGGTCCGCAACTGGAAGCCGTGCGCGACACCGACGCTTTGGCCTGGGCTCTCCGCAATCCCCGCGTGATCCCGACCCTGGTCGACGGTGTCGGCGTCGACGCGGTCCCCGCGCTGGCCGAATGGGCGACGTACTACGGCGCCGAACCAGCGAAGCGGATCGCCGACGCGCTGGCCGCACTCCCCGCCGACGAAGCCTTCGAAAGCCTGCTCGACCTGGCCGATCAGCGTCCGGCGCGTGAAGCGCTGCCCGCCGCCATGCGCCGATTCCCGGTGCGCGCCCTCCGGGTGCTCGCCCGGCGCTGCCCCGGCAGTTCGAGACCGGCCCGGTTCGCCGCCCGCCTGCTGACCGCACGGGTACTGACGGACCCCGAAGGCGTCGATGCCGCCTTGCCCGCACTCGATCCCCAGGCCAGGGCCATGATCGAGACCATCCGCGCGAACCACCGCCCGCTGCCGGAGGCGCCGGCCGAAGCCCTGCCCCGACTACTCACCGCGCCACCGTGGACGAGGCCCCGCGCGCTCACCGAACGGGTGATTCTCGACGATCTCGAGCCCGGCGATCCGCTGGTGGCCTGGGCACCCGGAGAACGCGAAGCCTGGCGTGCCGAGAAAACCTGGGCTTTCCGCCAGCCGAACGCACTGCCGAAAGCCGTCGAGCAACTGCGGTCCGGTGTGCTGGACGCCCACCTGACCGGCCAGCTGCTCGCCCACGGCCCGGAAGACGTGGGCCAGGAGCTGCTCGCGCGGTGGTACCCCACCGATCTCTGGTTCGCCGAATCCTGGTTGCCGCCCGCGCTGGCCCGTTACGAGCTGGACGCGTTGCCGCTTGCGCTGCACGTGGCCCGGATGACCCCGCAGGCCACGGGCCTGTTCCTGTTGCCGTTCACGAGCCCCGAAGTAGCCGAGTTGATGGCCGACTGGCTGGCCCGTCTCAAGGGTTCCGCCCGCGAAGTCGCGATGGACTGGCTGGCCCGGCACAGGAGCACCGCCGCATGCCTGCTGATCCCGCTCGCGCTGGGCGAACCGGGCAGACTGCGGTCCGCCGCCGAAGCCGCCCTGCTCACCCTCGATCCCTCCACTGTGGACGAAGCCGCGCGCGAGCACGGCTGCGAGGCCACCGCGGCGATCGGCAAGCTGCTCGCCACCGACCCGCTCGACGTGCTCCCCGCCCGCATTCCCGACCTGCCGGACTGGGCGGAACCGGCTGCCCTGCCCCAAATCCTGCTTCGGGGCGGCGAATTCGCGCTGCCCGCGTCCTCGGTCCGCCACTTCCTCACCATGCTGGCGATGTCCCGGCCCGACGAACCGTACGCGGGCGTCCGCCAGGTCGTCGACTTCACCGATCCCGCGTCCTTGGCCCGCTTCGGCTGGGAGCTGTTCGAGGCCTGGCAGGCGGCCGGTGCGCCGAGCTCCCACGGCTGGCCGCTCACCGCACTCGGCTGGCTCGGTGACGACAAGGTCGCCCGCGAACTCGCCAGGGTGATCCGCGCCTGGCCGGGCGAGGGTGGGCACAGCCGGGCGGTGCTCGGCCTGGACGTACTGGCCGCGCTGGGTACCGGCACCGCGTTGATGCACCTGCACGCCATCTCCCGGAAGGTCAAGTTCAGGGCGCTCAAACTGCGGGCCGCGGACAAGATCCTCGAGGTCGCCACCGGCCTCGGCCTGAGCATCGACCAGCTGGCGGACCGCCTGGTGCCCGACTTCGGCCTGTCCGCCGACGGCAAGCTCCGGCTGGACTACGGGCCTCGTCAGTTCTTCGTCGGGTTCGACGAGCAGCTCAAACCCTTCGTCACCGATGTGAACGGCAAACGCCGTCGCGAACTGCCCAAACCCGGCGTCCGCGACGATCCCGACCTGGCGCCCGCCGCCCGCGAGCGGTTCGCCACCTTGAAGAAGGACGTGCGCACGGTCGCCGGCGACCAGGTCCGCCGCCTGGAACAAGCCATGATCCACGGTCGCAAGTGGACAGTGGAGGAGTTCCGCCTGCTGTTCGTCGACCACCCGGTGCTCTGGCACATCGGCCGCCGCCTGGTCTGGCTCGCGGAAACCGAAGGCACACGGGCGTTCCGGATCGCCGAGGACCGCACCTTCGCCGATCTCGAAGACAACCAGCTCACCCTCGCCGAGCGTGATGCCGTCCGCATCGCCCACCCGCTGCACCTCGGTGAATCCGTGGCCGCCTGGGCCGAGGTGTTCGCCGACTACGAGATCCTGCAACCGTTCCGCCAGCTCGGCCGCGAGGTGCACAAGCTGACAGCGGACGAGCGCGCCAAGAACAGGCTGGACCGGTTCTCCGATCGCACCGTGCCCGCCGGCAAGCTGTTCGGCCTCGCCCGCTACGGCTGGGAACGGCCCGTGCCCCGCGACAACGGGGTGCAGCCGTGGCTGTTCCGCTCGCTCCACGGCACCCGTGCCGTGGTCATCAGCCTCGAACCCGGCATCGTGGCCGGTCAGCTCGACGAGTTCCCCGAGCAGCGGATCACCGCGGTCTGGCTGACCGACAGCCAGGAGGGCGAACGGTACTTCCGCGAAACCGGCCTGCGCTTCGGCGACCTCGACCCGGTGCTGACCTCCGAGGTGCTCGCCGAACTCACCGAGCTGGTGGAGCCGGTCCGATGAAACCCGAGATCCAGCGCCCGCCCGCCGAACGCCGCCACGCCGCCGAACTGGCGCGCCTGCGCGAACACGACCACGATCCGCGCCCACCCGGCTGGGCGCTGAGCCTGCGTGCCGCCCGCCGGTTCATCATCGGTGACGAACAGTCGGGCATCCGGCGCAAGTTCGTCGGCGATCCCTCGCTGGTGGACCGCGCGCTGGTGGCGCTGGCCACCAACCGCGGCCTCCTGCTGCTCGGCCGTCCCGGCACGGCGAAATCCCTGCTGTCGGAACTGATCGCGGCCGCGATCAGCGAGGATTCCACGCTCACCGTGCAGGGCGGCGCGGCCACCACCGAGGACCAGATCAAGTACTCGTGGAACTACGCGATGCTGGTCGCCGAAGGCCCGTCGCCCCGGTCCCTGGTCCCGGCGCCCATGCTGCGCGGCATGCGCGAAGGCCGCATCGTGCGCTTCGAGGAGCTCACCCGGTGCCCGCTGGAAGTGCAGGACTGCCTGCTTTCCCTGCTGTCCGAACGGGTACTGGCGATCCCGGAGCTGACCGGTGAGCACGGCATGGCCTTCGCCGAGCAGGGTTTCAACGTCGTCGCCACGGCCAACACCGACGACCGCGGGGTCAACGAGATGAGCACCGCACTCAAACGGCGGTTCACCTTCGAGACCGTGTTCCCGATCGCCGACTTCGCCACCGAACTGGAGCTGGTCCGCGCCGAGTCGGCCGAGCTGCTCAACCAGTCCGGGGTCGGCACCCCACCGGATCGCGACGTGCTGGAGGTGCTGGTCACCACCTTCCGCGAGCTGCGCGAAGGCACCACAGCCGACGGCCGCTCGATGGAACGGCTGTCCGCCGCGCTGAGCACCGCCGAGGCGGTTTCGGTGGCGCATGCGGTCGGCGTGCGCGGCTGGTACCTGCGTGGTGCTCCCGGCACCCCGGCGGACCTGGTCGAATGCCTCGCCGGCACCGCGGTCAAGGACAGCGAGCACGATCTCGCCCGGCTCCGCCGCTACCTCGAACAACAGGTCCCTCGCAAGCACGGCGCGTGCTGGCGCGCCCTGCACGAGGCTCGCGATCGGCTGCCCGGCTGATGCCCGCCACCTTCATCGGCGTCCGGCACCACAGCCCGGCGTGCGCGCGGCTGACCACGGCCCTGATCGAGCGACTGCGCCCGGCGTACGTGCTCGTCGAAGGGCCGGTCGAGCTGAACGACCGGCTGGACGAACTGCTGCTCGGCCACGAACTGCCCATCGCGATCTTCAGCCACTACCGCGACGGGCCGCGTTCGCTGGCCTCCTGGAGCCCGTTCTGCGAGTACTCGCCGGAATGGGCCGCGCTCACCACCGGCCGCGCGGTCGGCGCGCAGGTGCGGTTCATCGACCTGCCCGCCTGGCACCCCGCGCTGGCCGCGCGCCGCAACCGCTACACCGACGCGGAGGAGAGGTACGCCGAGGCCGTGTCCCGCCTCTGCTCCACCTTCGCCGTGGACGACGTGGATTCCCTGTGGGACCACCTCTTCGAGATCGCACCGCCGGACGGGCTGCCGGAGCGGCTGGCCGCCTACTTCGACCTGCTGCGCGGGGAATCCACCGTCGCTGAGGACGACGCTGCCCGCGAACGCTACATGGCTTCCTGGGTGCGCGCGGCGGTCGCCGATGCCGGACCGGAGCCGGTCGTGGTGGTCACCGGCGGCTTTCACCGCCCAGCCCTCGAACGACTGGCCGCGAGTGGGTCGGCCAGCTGGCCCGAAGTGCCACCACTGCCCGACGGCGCGCTCGGCGAGAGCTTCCTGGTGCCCTACTCGTTCGCCCGGCTGGACGCGTTCACCGGCTACCAGTCCGGCATGCCCTCGCCCGAGTACTACCAGCGGCTGTGGGAAAGCGGCCCCGGCCCGGCGGCGGACAGCCTGATCGACACCGTGCTGACCAGGCTCCGTGCCCGAGGCCTTCCCGCGTCGACCGCCGACCTGGTGACCGCTTACGCACTGGCCGCCGGGCTGGCGAACCTGCGTGGCCACCCCCGCCCCGCCCGGGCCGACATCCTCGACGCACTCGCGAGCGCACTGATCACCGACGACCTGGACCAGCGGCACCCGTGGCGCACCCACGGCCCGCTGCGACCCGGCGTGCATCCGGTGGTGGCCGAGATGGTCGCCGCGCTCACCGGCGACCGCACCGGCCGCCTGCATCCGGACACCCCGGCCCCGCCACTGGTCCGCGCGGTCACCCTCGAACTCGCCGAACTGGGGCTCGACCGCGACGGTTCGGCCTATCTCGACCTGGCCCACGACGGACAACACAGCCGGTTGCTGCACCGCTTGCGCGTACTGGACATCCCCGGATTCGAGCGCCACTCCGGCCCGGCGTCCGGAGGCGATCCGAGCAGGTCCGAACTCTGGCGGCTGACCGGCACCGAACTGCGCCTGCCCATGCTGATCGAGGCCGGTGCCCACGGCAGCACCCCGGCGGACGCCGCAGCCGCCGTGCTCGCCGATCGCGCTGCCAAGGCGAACATCGGCGAGCTGGCCGAGCTGCTGTTCGACGCGGTGGTGTGCGGCGTCGCCGACCTGGCGGAACGGGTCGTCGAGGAAATCCGGTCCGGCATCTCCGCCGCGCACGACCTCGGGGCACTGGGCCGGGTCCTGGCCGGCGCACTCGGCCTGTGGCGGCACGACGACCTCTGGAACACCTCGGGCAGCGCCTCGCTCGCAGGGGTGTTGGCCGCCGCCGTGCCCAGAATCCTGTGGCTGGCCGAAGGCGTCCGCGGTGGCCCGGCACCCGCCGACCCCGCCCGGCTCAACGCGATGGTGGCCCTACGCGACACCGTGCGCTACGCCGCCCCGGTGCTCGACCTGCATCCCGAGGTCGTACTCGCCGCCTGCCGCCGCATCGCCGCCGATGCGGGCGCCCCACCCGACCTCCGAGGCGCCGCCTTCGGCCTGGCGTGGTCCTCGGGCGCCCCCTGCGACCCCACCCGCGCCATCCACGGCAACCCGTCCACCCTCGGCGACTGGCTGGCCGGCCTGTTCGCGCTCGCCAGGGAAGAGCTGCTCGCCGAGGACCACGGCGTACTCACCGTGCTGGACGACCTGATCTCCGGCATGGGCGAGACCGACTTCCTGATCGCCTTACCCGCCTTGCGACACGCCTTCGCCTACTTCCCACCCCACGAACGCGAAGCCCTGGCCCGCACCCTGCTGACCCACCACAACCTCAACGGCTCAGCCCGCTCCCTGATCCGCCCCCACACCAACCCCCTGACCACAGCCAAATCCCTAACCACCGAATCCACAGTGGACCACGTCCTCCAAGAGGAGGGCCTGTGCTAACCCTTACCCCCCAACGCCCACCCCCCGGCGACCGCCATCACTCCACCCTGGACTCCGTCTCCCCCTCGGAAGGGATAGTGGTGACCCCACCACGCCACCGCCCAACCCTTGGCGACCCAGTCACCCTCCACACCACCCCGCTATCCCGAACGCCTCCAGCGATTCACTCCGCCTCCATGCCGCCCCCTGGCGACCGCCATCAACCCCACGGTGGACTCCGTCCCCCGTGAGGAGGAATTGCGGCGACCTCACCACGCTGGCGCCCAACCCTTGGCGACCTAATCACCCTGCACACCGCCCCAGTACCCACCACGCGAGCCGAACGCCGCGACGGTTCAGCCCGCCTGCACACCGCCCCTCGGGCGACCGCCATCAACTCCACCCTGGACTCCATCCCCTGTCAGGAGGGACCGTGCTGACCCTGTCCCGCTGGCGCCTGATCCTCGGCGAACCAGCCACTCCCCACACCGGCCCGCTACCCACCGACCTCGCCGAGCGCGACACCGCCCTCGACTGGCTCTACGGCCGCGAACCAGAGCTGGCCGAGCGAGGTGAACGCCGCGGCGGTTCCGGTGCGCCCGTGCTGGCCACAGTGGACTGGCTCGACGACATCCACCGATTGTTCCCGCGCGCCACCGTCGAACGGCTGGAGCGTGACGCGATCGAGCGCTACGAGATTCACGACGTGGTCACCGATCCCGAAGTGCTGCAACGGATCGAGCCCAACACCACCCTCCTGCGCGCGATCCTGCGCACCAAGCACCTGATGCACCAAGGGGTGCTCGCCCAGGCCCGGCGCATCGTCGAAACCGTGGTGGGCGAGCTGACCAGGAAGCTGGCGACCGAGGTCGCCCAGGCGGTTTCCGGCACCAGGACCCGGCGGCCATCCCGGTTTCGCCAGGCCCGCAACTTTGACTTCCACGGCACGATCCGCGCGAACCTCCCGCACTATCGCCCGGAAACCCGCCGCATTGCGATCGAGAGCCCGCGGTTCGTCTCCCGCGTCCGCCGCCAGTCCGAGAGATGGCAACTGGTGCTGCTCGTTGACCAGTCCGGCTCGATGGCCGGTTCGGTCCTCCACGCCGCCGTCACCGCCGCCTGCCTGTGGCGCCTGCCGGGCCTCAGCACGCACCTGGTGGCCTTCGACACCGAACTCGCCGACCTCACTTCGGCGGTGACCGATCCAGTGGAACTGCTGATGAAGGTGCAACTCGGCGGCGGCACCGACATCGCCCGCGCCGTCACCTACGCCGCCTCGCTGATCGACACCCCGCGACGCGCGATCGTCGCGGTGATCAGCGATTTCTACGAAGGCGGCAACGAACAGGAGCTGATCCGCGCGGTGACCAGACTGACCGGCCAGGGCACGCAGGTCCTCGGGCTGGCCGCGCTGGACGAGGACGCGAATCCGGCCTACCACCGCGAACTCGCCCAGCGGCTGGCCAACGCCGGCGCCAGGGTCGGCGCGATGACACCGGGTGAGCTGGCCGGTTTCGTCGCGGAAAGGATCGCCCGATGAGCCGCCCGGACCTGCTGGCCCTCACGCCCGACGCGCTGGTCGCGCTCGCCAACCGCGGCCTGGTCAAGCGCGCGGTCAAGGAACTCGACGCGGGCGCGGTCCCGGTGCTCGACGTGGCCGACGACGGCACGCTGCACGGCCGGTTCGCCGACGGCGCGGAGGCCGTTCTGCCCGCGGACAAGGGTTTCGACGGCGCCCGATGCTCGTGTGGCGCCATGGGCATCTGCCGTCATCGAGTCGGCCTGGTCCTCGCCTACCAGCGGCAGGATCCAGCAGGTGAGCTGGTTATCTCGTCGCCGGGCGCGATCACCGACGAGGAACTCACCGCCGCCTTCGGCACCCGCGTGCTGGCCGCGGCAAGGCGAACCCACAGCGCCGGATACTCGGCCCGCGTCCGGCGCCCGAGCGCGGCCGATCCGGTCGCCGAAGTCGAACTACCGGCGTGCACGGTCCGCTTCCTCGTTCCGGGTGAGCTGGGCTACGTGCACACCGAGGCCGCCGCGACGAAACGCGAACAGACGATCGTGCTCGCGGTGTGGGCATTCCGAGCGGCCGACGAACACGCTCCCGACGTGCCGGAGATCCGCCTCGACGTCGGTGGCACGGAAGCGCAGACGACCTCCGGCCTGGAACCCGCGCTGGCGCTTGTCGACAAGATCCTGCTCGAAGGCGCCGCCGACGCCAGTCCGGTCCTGCTCGCAAGCCTGCGACGACTGCACGGCGAGCTGGAGGAAGCCGAGCTGCGGTGGCCCGCTGCCGCCGTCGCCGAACTGGCCGAGCAACTCGATTTCCACCGCGCCCGGAGTGCGCACTACCGCGCCCGCCGCTTCGCCGAACTGCTGACGGAGTTGCATGCGCGACATCGAGCGGCCATCGGTGGCTCAAGTCCCCGGTCGCGGATCCTGGGCACCGACGAGCCGAGCGAGACGCCCCTGCGGCGTGTCCGCCTCACCAGCCTCGGTTGCCGTATTTCCGGTGTGCCGGGTGAGCGGCTGGCGGAGCTGTACTTCGCCGATGCCCGCACGGCGTCGGTGCTGGTGCTCCGTCATTCGTGGACGGTTGGCGCGGGGGAGAAGTGCACCGGGTACGACCTCGCCGGGCAGCGGATCAGCGGCACTTCGCTGCGTTGCCTGGCCTCGGCGAACGTCGTCTCCGAATCGGCCCACCGCAGCGCGAGCCGCGTCCTGCGCCTGGTCTCGGCACGGGTGGGCCGGACCACCACCACGCCGGTCGGTGCGTCGTGGGCGAGCCTGCCGGATGCGCTGGTCGTCCGTGACTACGCCGCCTTCGCCGCGGAACTCGCCGCACTGCCACCCCGGATCATCCGCCCGCGCGTCGCCGCCGAACTGGTGCGAATCGTGCACATCGCCGAAGTCCGGCGCCTCGCCTACCACCCCGGCGACCAACGCCTGGACGCCGAAGTCACCGACGCGACGGGCACCGTCGCCACCGTCTCCGCCCACTACTCGGAATACCGCCCAGGCGCCCTCGACGCCCTGGCGAATGCCCTCGCCTCGCGCCCGCGTTACCTGAGCGGCACCGTCCACCGCTCCGCCGGTGCACTGGTGATCGACCCCATCGCCGTCCTCACCCCGGCCGGCCTGACCCACCCGGACCTGGCCCCCGACGTGCGCGACGCCCCACTACGCCTGGCCCCGGAACCACCCCCGGACCCGGTCGCCGATGCCCTGGACCTGCTCGCCTCCGCCGCCCACACCGGCCTCATCCGCACCGCGCAACGCCCCACCACCAGCTTCACCCGCGTCGCCACCGTCCTCTCCGACGCCGGCTTCCACCAAGCCGCCACCACCCTCACCACCCTCCGCGACGCCCTCCAAACCCCCGCCCCACCCCACCTGCCCGCCACCTGGCTGACCGCCCACCTACGCCTACTACTCACCTCCACCCACCACTAACCCCCCACCCACCACACGAACCTCACCCCACACCCAGAAAACCCAAGCCCCACGTTCAACCACCCGAGTCCCACACCCAGGCAACCGAACCCCACACTCAGGCGCCCGAGTCCCACACCCAGGCAACCGAACCCCACGTTCAGGAAGCCGAACCTCACACTCAGGCAGCTGAGTGCCACGTTCAGGTAGCCGAACCCCACGTTCAGGCAGCCGAACCCCACGCTCAGGAAGCCGAACCGCACACTCGGGCAGCCGAGTCCCACGTTCAGGCAGCTGAACTCCGCATCCAGGCAGCCGAACTCCACGTTCGCATGGCTGAGTGCCGTGCTGGCGCAGTCGAGTGCGACGGCGGGCAGTTGTGCCCCGCGCTGGCCGGGCGGGCCTCACGTTCAGGGGACCGAACCCAACCCAGGCAGCTGAGCTCCACGTTGGGGACCTGTGTCCTGCAGCTCGGGCTGCCGAGTTACGCGCTCAGGAGCCGGAGTGCCACGTTCGCGCACTCGAACCCCACCTTCATACGTGCCGAACCCACGTTCAGGCAGCTGAACCCCATGTTCAGGTAGCCGAACCTCACACTCAGGCAGCCGAGTGCCACGTTCAGGTAACCGAACCCCACGTTCAAGCAGCCGAACCGCACACTCAAGCAGCTGAGTCCCGCGCTCTGGCAGCTAAGTCCTACGTTCAGGTAGCCGAACTCCGCACTCAGGTAGCCGAACCTCGCGTTCAGGTAGCCGAGTTCCACAGTCGGGCAGCGCGTTCCATGCTCGTCATCTTTGGGGGCGCGCGGACGATCCCGTCGTCGGGCAGCCCGGTGGCGGCCTGAGTAGCCGGGGCTTGCGGTCGGGAGGCCGAGCGCTAGGGCAGGCGAAACCGGCAGCAGCGAGAGCAAAGCCTGTGAGCAAGGACCGGGCGACAGCAGTCGTGGAGGCCGCAAAGCTGGAGGGTGTGGTGTTGGTCGCGGGGTGGGCGGCAACACCGGGGTGGGTGGGTAGCGTGGCCCGTATGAGCAGGCCGCACCTGACCCATTGGGGGGCGTTCCAGGCGAAGTCCGACGGCGTCCGGTTGTCCGAAGTGCAGCCGTTTCCCGAGGACCCCGAGCCCAACGAGCTCATCCACAACGTGGCCTCCGCTCAGCACCATCCGACCAGGGTGGACCGTCCCTACGTACGCGCCGGGTGGCTCCACAACGGCCCCGGTCCCTCCAAGGACCGTGGGCATGAGCCGTTCGTGCCGCTCGAGTGGGACCGCGCGGAGGAGCTGCTCGGAGCCGAGTTGCGCAGGGTTTACGGGCAGTACGGCGGCAAGGCCGTCTTCGGTGGGTCCTACGGCTGGGGCAGCGCGGGCCGCTTCCACCACGCCCAGAGCCAGGTCCACCGCTTCCTCAACACCCTCGGCGGCTACGTCCGCTCCCTCGGCACCTACAGCTACGGCACCAGCGAAGCCCTCCTCCCGCACATCCTCGGCGACGCCTGGGCCATCATCCGCGGCTCCACCGCCTGGGAGCAGGTCGAGCGCCACACCGACCTGATCGTCGCGTTCGGCGGGATTTCCGCCAAGAACGCGACGATGTCCTCCGGCGGCGTCGCGCGGCATCGGATTCGGGGGCGACTCAGTCAGCTCAGGGCGTCCGGGACGCGCATTGTTTCCGTGAGTCCGATCGCCGACGACACGCCCGCGGAAGCCGGGGCGGAGTGGCTTGCGCCGCGGCCGGGGACGGACGCGGCGTTGATGCTCGCTCTGGCCCACGTGCTGATCACCGAGGAACTGACCGACCGCGCCTTCCTCGACCGCTACACCGTCGGCTTCGACAAGTTCGCGGCTGACGTGCTCGCCCACGGGCGGGCACCGGAGTGGGCCGCGGAGGTCACCGGGGTGCCCGCCGAGCGCATCCACCGGCTGGCCAGGGAGATGGCCGCCGGGCGCACGATGATTTCGGTGAGCTGGTCGCTCCAGCGCGCCCGCTTCGGCGAGCAGCCGCTTTGGCTGGGTGTGGTGCTCGCCGCCATGCTCGGCCAGATCGGGCTCCCCGGCGGCGGCTTCGGTCACGGCTACGGCTCGTCGGCCTATCCGGGCGAAGGCGGCTCGGCGATCTCCCTGCCCGCCCTGCCACAGGGCCACAACCCGGTCCGCGAGTTCATCCCGGTCGCCCGCATCTCCGACATGCTGCTCAACCCCGGCGCCCCCTACGACTTCAACGGGCAGCGACTGTCCTATCCGGACATTCGGCTGGTCTACTGGTGCGGCGGCAACCCGTTCCACCATCACCAGGACCTCGCCCGGCTGCGAGAAGCTTTCACCCGTCCCGAAACCGTCGTGGTGCACGATCCCTTTTGGACGGCCACCGCGCGTCACGCCGACTTCGTGCTGCCGTCGACGATGACCGTGGAGCGCGACGACTTCGGCATGGGCAACGCCGACGCCGAGCTGTGGGCCATGCCCGCGCTCACGGCCCCGCACGCGCAGGCGCGCGACGACTACGCCATCTTCGCCGCGCTGGCCGCCCGCTTCGGCGTCGAGCGCGAGTTCACCGAGGGCCGTGACGCCCGTGCCTGGCTGGAGCACCTGTACTCGTCCTGGCGCAGGGACCTCCCGGACTTCGAGACCTTCTTCGCCACCGGCGTCGCCGAACTGCCGATGCGCCCGCAGGACCAGGTGCTGCTCGCGGACTTCCGCGCCGACCCCGAGGCCGCGCCGCTGCCCACGCCGAGCGGCCGGATCGAGATCCATTCGTCGACCATCGAGAGCTTCGGCTACGAGGACTGCCCCGGGCACCCCGTGTGGCTCGAGCCCGACCCCGAACCGGCCGACCGCCCGCTGTACCTGCTCGCGAACCAGCCGAAGTCGCGCCTGCACAGCCAGCACGACGTCGGCGCGCACAGCCGCGCCACCAAGCACCGCGATCGCGAACCGCTGCGCATGCACCCGGCGGACGCCGCCGGCCGCGGACTCACCGACGGCGACATCGCCCTGGTGCGCGGCGAGCGCGGCTCGTGCCTGGCGGCGGTCCGCCTGTCCGACGCGCTGCGGCCCGGCGTGGTCCAGCTCTCCACCGGCGCCTGGTACGACCCGGATCCGCAAAACCCGGCGTTCTGCCGCCACGGCAATCCGAACGTGCTCTTCGCCGACGTGCCCACCTCGACGCTGGCACAGGGCTGCGCCGGCGCGCACACCCGCGTGGAAATCACGCGACATGAAGGCGCGGTGCCACCGCTGAGCGTGCTCACACCACCCGCAAGCAGCGACGCGAAAGAAGCTGAGCCAGCATCCGAGTTGTAATGGTGCCACGATGGTGCCATAATAGTGCCATGGACCTGACGCCGTATGTCGACAGTCTCCGCACCGAGTTGGCGTTGGCCGCCGAGGCGGGCGGGGAAGAAGCCCGTGCCCTGGCCGAGCGGCTGACCGCGCCGCTCGAGTCGGCCGTGCGGCTCACCCTGCTGGAGGCGCTGACCGCGGCCGCGGAGGAGATCACCCGCGATCTTGCCCCCGGATCGGTGGACCTGCGCCTGCGGGGGCGCAACACGCCGAACTTCGTGGTCACCCAGCCCGCCGTGCCGCCGGCCGAGGCTCCCGCGCCAGAGCCGGTCACCGACGACGAGGGCCCGTCGGCCCGCATCAACCTCCGGTTGCCGGAGAACCTCAAACTCCGGATCGAAGAAGCGGCGGGCGCGGAAGGGTTGTCCATCAACGCCTGGCTCGTCCGGGCCGCCGGCGCGGCCCTCACGCCGAGCGGCCGCCGCGGCTCCGGGCAGCGCGACAGCTGGACCGGCCAGCACCTCACCGGCTGGGTCCGCTGAGCCGCTCACCACACCGGACACCGTCAGGGGACGACCATGCCTGAATTCGCCACGCCCGGCCCGATCGCCGTGCGCATCGACCTCCCGGTCGGCGACGCCACGATCATCGCCGCCGACCGCACCGACACCGTGGTCGAGGTGCACCCGGCCAACCCCGCCAAGCGGCACGACGTCGAGGCCGCCGAGCGGACGACCGTGGACTTCAGCGGCGGCAGGCTGGTCGTCCGCGCCCCGGCGCCGAGGTCCTCGCTGTTCGGCCGGACCAGCGCCGTGCGGGTCCGGGTGGAGTTGCCCACCGGTTCGTCGGTGCGCGCCGACTCGGCGTGGACCACCTTCCGCGCCGAGGGCACGCTCGGCGAGTGCCGGTTCACCACCGGCGGGGAGGTCCAGCTCCACCGGACCGGCTCGCTTTCGCTGGATTCCAGTGCCGGTGACGTCGTGGTCGACCACGTGGACGGCGAGGTCGACATCACCACGGCTTCCGGCGAGGTGCGGATCCGCGAGGTGACCGGCGGCGCGTCGATCCGGAACTCCTCGGGTGCCTGCTGGATCGGCCGCGCCGGCGGTGACGTGCGGCTCAACACCGCCAGCGGGCACATCACCGTGGACCACGCCGATGCCGGGGTCGAGGCCAGGACGGCGTACGGCGACATCCGGATCGGCGAGGTCGTGCGCGGGTCGGTGCAGCTGGAGACCTCCTCGGGGGAGATCGAGGTCGGTATCCGCCGGGGCGTCGCCGCCTGGCTCGACGTGAGCACCGGGTACGGCAAGGTGGCCAGCGAACTCGGCGAATCCGGTGAGCCGGCCGGTGAACCGGTGGAGACCGTGGAGGTCCGGGCCCGCAGCGGCTACGGCAACATCCGCATCAACCGCTCCCGCTGATCGAACTCTCAATGCTATGAGTGGGGCATTACTTGCGTTCATTGCAAGTAATGCCCCACTCATAGCGTTTCCCGACTGGCGGACGGAGGCCTGAACGTGGGGTTCGGGTGCGCGAACGTGCGGTTCGGGTGCGTGGACGTGGGGTTCGGGTGTGGGTCAGGGTTTGGTGCGGGTGGTGGCGAGGGTGATGGCTTCGGCCAGTGGGGTGGTGCCGTTCGACCGGGCCCTGGTCAGCAGCAGGTCGGTGGTTTCCTCGATGCCCTCGACCTCCGCTGTGGCGCCGGCGTGGTCCAGGCCCCGGATTTCCCTGGCCAGGGTGTAGATGATGCCCCCGGCGCTGGCCACGAAGTCCGGGATCCAGGTGAAGCCCTGGCTGTCCAGCCGGTGCGCCACCGAGTCCTCGGTCAGCTGGTTGTTCGCCGGGCCGACGACCAGTGGCGCGGTCAGCAGGCTGATCACCTCGGGCGAGAGCACCCCGCCGACCGCGGCGGGCACGAAGATGTCCGCCGGTTCGGCCGGTGCGTCGTCGGGGTGCACCCAGCCGAGGCCGAGTTCCGCCGCCCGCAGGCGTTTCGCATCGTCCACATCGGACACGGTGACCGCGGCGCCGTCTGCGGCCAGTGCGGTGGCCAGGTGGCTGCCCACCGCGCCGAACCCGCTGATCACCACCTTGCGCCCGGCCACCGACGGGCTGCCGAACACGTGCCGCGCCCCCGCCCGCAGCGCGGCGAGCACGCCCACCGCGGTCGGCGCGCTCGACGAGCCGACACCACCGTGGGCGGGCGGCAGGCAGAACACCTGTGGCGCGTGCCGCCGGAGCACCACCATGTCCTCCGGCCCGGTGCCCACGTCCGGCCCCGGGATGTACGAACCGCCCAGCGAGCCGATCAGCTCGCCGAGGTCCTCCAGCGCGGCGAGCCGCAGTTCCGGTGACGCCGAAGGCGGCAGGGCCACCACGCTCTTCCCGCCGCCGAACGGCACCCCGGCGACCGCGCACTTCAACGTCATCGCTTTGGCCAGCCGCAGCGCGTCGGCGAGGCCGTCGCGCCAGTCCTCGTAGTGCCGCACCCGGCAGCCGCCGATCGCGGGCCCGAGCGCCCGTGAATGCGCGGCGACGGTGAGCTGCAATCCGGATCTCGCCCCGCGACGCAGCACGACCTCTTCGTGCTCCCAAACCCCTGTGGTCGACAAATCGTCCTCCTGCTTCGAAACTGAACAACCAGCAAGGCTCGAAGCTAGTCAGAAGCGCGGTCGACAGGCATGATCACCGAACGATATTCGGCACAGAGAGGATCAAGGGATGCTGGACGAACTTGATTCGGCGATCGTCCGGCTTCTGCAGGAGGATGCACGGCAGTCGAACCGCGACATCGCGCGCAAGATCGGCATCGCGCCGTCCACCTGCCTGGAGCGGACACGGCTGCTGCGCGAACGCGGGGTGATCCGCGGGTACCACGCGGACATCGACCTGCCCGCGCTCAACCGCGGGGTGCAGGCGCTCGTCACCGCGCAGATCCGCCCGCTGAGCCGGACGGTGATCGACACCTTCTGGCAGTCCGTGGCGAAGCTGCCCGAGGTGCTCTCGGTGTTCGTCACCGCGGGCAGCGACGACTTCCTCCTGCACGTGAGCGCGCAGGACATCGAGCACCTGCACTCGTTCCTGGTGGACCGGCTGGCCAAGCGGCGCGAGATCGTCAGCTTCCGCACGTCGATCGTGTTCCAGCACCTGGCGAAGAACGTCCTCGCGCCGCTGCCGGAGAACTAGCGCCTGAGCCGCGGGAGTTCCGGCGAATCGGTGTCCAGCGGCACGGTGCCCGAGCGCACCAGGCCCAGCTGCACGGTCTGCCGCTTGCCGACCGCCTCCAGCGCCCAGTCCACCGCGGTGCGCACGCGGTTGCCCGGCATGGCCATCAGGTGGTAGCCGCGGGTGACCACCTTCGCCGGGAACCCGGCCAGCGGGATGTGCAGCGGATTCGCCGCGGCCTGCCATTCGCCGAGGTCGACCACGAAGCCGAGGTCGCGGTGCCGGTACTTCTTCAGCTGCCCGCCCTTCAGCGAAGCGGCGACGTTCTGCCCGGCGAGCTTGCCCTGCCGCTGCGCGTGCTGCGCGGTCATCGTGGTGATCTCGCCCGGCCGGGTCAGGTCCGGCACGGCCGCCGCGTCACCGCAGGCGAACACGTCCGGCTGCCCCGGCACGTTCAGGCAGGCGTCGGTGACCAGCCTGCCCTTCTCGGTGTCCAGGCCCAGGCCGGCCACCAGCGGGTCCGGTCGCACGCCGACGCACCAGACCAGCGTGCGCGAGGGCACGTAGTCGCCGTTGGTGAGCTGGACGCCGTCCTTCTCGGCCTCCTTGATCGAGGTCTTCATGAGCACCTCGACCCCGCGGTCACGCAGTACGCGATCGGCGGTGCGCGAGAGGCGTTCGTCCAGCTCCGGCAGCACCTTCGGCGCCAGGTCGAGCAGCAGCCAGCGGATCGGCTGGTCCGCCAGTTCCGGGTGCCGGGCGGCGAGCGCCTTGGTGAACGCCGGCCCCTGCGCGGCCACCTCGGTGCCGGTGTACCCGGCGCCGACCACCACGAAGGTGCAGCGCTTGGCGCGCTCGGCCGGGTCGTCGGTGGCCGCGGCCAGCTCGATCTGCCGGGTGATGTGGTCACGCAGGTAGAGCGCCTCCGGCACGCCGCGGAAGCCGTGGGCGTGCTCGGTGACACCGGGGATCGGCAGCAGCTTGTTCACGCTGCCCGCGGCCAGGATCAGCTTGTCGTAGCCGAGTTTGTGCTCCTCGTCCTCCGGATCGAGGTACGTCAGCTCGTGTGCGTCGAGGCTCACGTCGGTGACCTCGCCCAGCACCAGGCGGACGCCGCGCAGCGTGGCGGGCAGGGACACCGACACGCGCCGCGGGTCGATCACGCCCGCCGCGACCTCGGGCAGCAGCGGCAGGTAGAGGAAGTAGTCGGTGGGATTGACCAGGATGATCTCGTGTTCTTCCCGGTTCAGTTCCTTGGCCAGTGCCTTCGCGGCGTGGTAGCCGGCGAACCCGCCGCCGACGACGACCACCCGTTTCCGTGCCATTCCGCCTGCCTCCTGGAAAGATCGGGATCTTCCACTTCGCGTACCCGGCCCGAGCGCGGCGGAAACAACGATGGCACGGCAGTGCGCCCGCGTCGCTAGCCCGAAGGGTCCTGGCTCGCACGCAGGAGGTAGGTGTCCATGATCCAGCCCTTTTCCGCCCTGGCTTCGGCCCGGCGCTGCTCGATTTCCGGCCCCACCTCGGCGATCGGGCCGGAGAGCAGGATCTCGTCCTCGGTCCCGAGGTAGGCGCCCCAGAAGATGTCGAGGTCTTCGCCGTAGTACTGCTGGAAGGTGCAGTTCGCGTCGAGCAGGACCACGGCGTCACCGGGCAGTCCCTCGGCGAGCCGGCGGCCGGTGGTGAACTGCACCGGCTCGCCGATGCGGTTCAGCGGGATCCGGTGCCGGGCGGCCAGCGTGGAGACGCTGCTGATGCCGGGGATCACCGAGTACTCGATCTCCACCTGCTCGGCCACGGCTTCGACCAGGGTGATCGTGCTGTCGTAGAGCGCGGGATCGCCCCACACCAGGAACGCGCCGTGCCCGTCCTCGGGTAGTTCGTCGCGGATCAGCTTCGTGTACAGCGCCACGCGCAGGCGGTGCCAGTCGGCGACGGCCGCGCGGTAGTCGGCGGGCCTGCGGTCGCGGGCCGGGTCCTCGGCGTGCACCACGCGGTAGTCGCGGCCGTACTGCTCGAGGACGCGTTCGCGCAGGTCCACCAGGTCGCGTTTGGCCGCGCCCTTGTCCAGCACGAAGAACACCCTGGCCCGCTCGATCTCGCGGATCGCCTGCACGGTCAGCTGATCGGGGTCGCCCGCCCCGATCCCGATCACCGATATCTTCCTCACCGCCGGAAGTCTGCCTTAGTAGGGTCCGGGCATGACCGAGCCGTTCCGCCACGCCACGCTGGAGGCGACGCTCGAGCGGATCACCTTCGCCAGCGAGGAGACCGGCTACACCGTGGCCAAGGTGGACACCGGGCGCGGTGGCGACCTGGTCACCGTGGTCGGCGCACTGCTCGGCGCGCAGCCGGGGGAGGCGCTGCGGCTGCGCGGGCGGTGGGGTTCGCACCCGCAGTACGGGCGCCAGTTCCACGTCGAGGACTACCAGACCGTGCTGCCCGCCACGGTCCAGGGCATCCGCCGCTACCTCGGGTCCGGGCTGATCAAGGGCATCGGGCCGAAGCTGGCGGACAAGATCGTCGAGCACTTCGGCCTGGACTCGCTCGAGGTGATCGAGCACAGCCCGGAACGCCTGATCGAGGTGCCGAAGCTGGGCCCGAAGCGCACCAAGCTGATCGCCGAGGCCTGGGAGGAGCAGAAGGCGATCAAGGAGGTGATGGTCTTCCTGCAGGGCGTCGGGGTGTCCACCTCGCTGGCGGTGCGGATCTACAAGCAGTACGCCGACCGCTCGATCGACGTGGTGCGCACCGAGCCCTACCGGCTGGCCACTGACGTCTGGGGCATCGGCTTCAAGACCGCCGACACCATCGCGAAGGCGGTCGGCATCCCGCACGACAGTCCCCAGCGGATCAAGGCCGGGCTGCAGTTCACCCTGTCCGAGGCCACCGGCAGCGGCCACTGCTTCCTGCCGGACACCGAGCTGATCGCCGAGGCGATCAAGATCCTGCAGGTGGACGCCGGGCTGGTGATCGAGTGCCTGGCCGAGCTGGTCGACGAGGAGGGCGTGGTCCGCGAGGAACTGCCCGACGGCGACGACCGGGTTTCCGCCATCTACCTCGTACCGTTCCACCGAGCCGAGCTTTCCCTGGCCGCGCAGCTGATGCGGTTGCTGCACACGAGTGCCGACCGGATGCCCGCCTTCGCCGGAGTCGACTGGGGCAAGGCGCTGGCCTGGCTGCACCGGCAGACCCAGGCGGAGCTGGCCCCGGCGCAGGAGGAAGCGGTCAAGCTGGCGCTGTCCGAGAAGGTCGCCGTGCTCACCGGCGGTCCGGGCTGCGGCAAGAGCTTCACCGTGCGGTCGATCGTGACGCTCGCCGCGGCGAAACGCGCGAAGGTGCTGCTCGCCGCGCCCACCGGCCGTGCCGCGAAGCGCCTCACCGAGCTGACCGGGCACGAGGCCGCGACCGTGCACCGGCTGCTCGAGCTGAAGCCGGGCGGGGACGCCGCCTACGACAAGGACCGGCCGCTCGACGCGGATCTGGTGGTGGTCGACGAGGCCTCGATGCTGGACGTGCTGCTGGCGAACAAGCTGCTCAAGGCGATCCCGCCGGGCGCGCACGTGCTGCTCGTGGGCGATGTCGACCAGCTGCCCTCGGTCGGCGCCGGTGAGGTGCTGCGTGATCTGCTGGCGCCCGGCACGCCGATCCCGCACGTCCGGCTGACCCAGATCTTCCGCCAGGCGGGCGAATCCGGCGTGGTGACCAACGCGCACCGGATCAACGGCGGCGACTTCCCGATCACGCAGGGCCTGACCGACTTCTTCCACTTCAGCGTGGACGATCCGGAGGAGGCCGCGAAGCTGACCGTGGACGTGGTCGCCCGGCGCATCCCGAAGAAGTTCGGCCTGAACCCCCGGCGTGACGTGCAGGTGCTGGCGCCGATGCACCGAGGCCCGGCTGGGGCGGGCGCGTTGAACTCGCTGTTGCAGGAAGCGGTGACGCCGCCGAAGGACGGGGTGCCGGAGCGGCGGTTCGGCGGGCGGATCTTCCGCGTCGGCGACAAGGTCACGCAGACCAGGAACAACTACGACAAGGGCGCGAACGGCGTGTTCAACGGCACCCAGGGCGTGGTGGTCGCGATGGACCTCGACGAGCAGACCCTGCTGGTGCGCACCGACGAGGACGAGGACGTCGAATACGATTTCGCCGAGTTGGACGAACTCATCCATGCCTACGCGGTGAGCATCCACCGCTCGCAGGGCAGCGAGTACCCGTGCGTGGTCATCCCGCTGACCACCAGCGCGTGGATGATGTTGCAGCGCAACCTGCTCTACACCGCGGTCACCCGGGCGAAGCAGCTCGTGGTGCTGGTCGGGTCGAAGAAGGCGATCGGGCAGGCGGTGCGCACGGTCGGCGCGGGCCGCCGCCACACCGCCCTCGCCCACCGCCTACGAGCAGGATGAGGCTTCTTCGGTCGGTGGTGCGGCCCATTCGCCCGCCCGTGCCTGCTTTTCGGCGAGCACGCGGCGGGGCAGCTGGGAACGCGCGACCTCGCGGAGCAGCGGGCTGCGGAACGAGAATTCGACGCGGATGCCGTCGGCCAGCCGCCGTTGTGCCCGCAGCAGGTCCTGCCGCCCGAGCGTCTCCAGCAGCTTCACCACCTCGCCGAGGTCGTACTCGCCGAGCGCCGCGACGGCCTCCGGCGTGAACGGGTCGTCGAGCACGGCCGCGTCCCGCAGGACCGCCTTCTCACCCGGCGGCAGCGCGTCCAGCTGAGCCGCGAGCATCGCGTGCACGGTCGGCGGCACGGCCGGTGCCTGGCACACCGCCCAGCGCCACGCCGGTGAGGGCGTGGCCTCCGGCAGCACCCTGGCGTATTCGGCGGCGAAGCGCGGATTGCCGCCGATCCGCCGCACCAGGTGCTCGTACTGCCTGCCGGGCCGCCCGGTGAGCGTGCCGAGCAGCCGTGCGGTGGCAGCGTCGGACAGCGGCTCCAGCGTCATCGTGGTGGTGTCGCGGCGGGCCGGTTCCGGCTGTCCCGTGGTGACCACCAGCAGCGGCACCGGTTGCGCGAGGTCCTCGACGAACCGGTGCACCGGTTCACCGGCGAGGTGCAGGTCGTCCAGCAGCACCACCAGCGGCGCGGTGCTCGCGGCGCCTTCGAGCAACGCCCGGCAGGCGGGCACCGAGTCGGCGAGCGTGGCGTTGTTCGGTTCCCACAGCAGGGTGCGCAGGTGCGCCGCCGCCCACGCGGCGGCATGCCCGGTGCCGAGCAGCAGGTGCACGGTTTCGGCGAGCCGCGCGGCCGCGGTGGCGAAGGAGTCGTCCGCCTCGATCCCGGCACACGAGCGCACCAGTTCGGCGAGGACCTCCAGCGGTTCCCCGCCGACGGCCCGCACCACACGCACCGGCTCGCGGAGTTCCCGTGCCGAGCGGCCGAACTCGGCCAGCAGCCTGCTCTTGCCGATGCCCGGCTCGCCGAGGACCGCGACCAGGTGTGAACGCTGCCACCGCCGCACCTCGTCGAGCAGGCCGTGCAGGCGGCCGAGTTCGCGGTCACGGCCGATCATCGGCCCGGTGAAGGGCCGGACCGTGGTGGTGACCGGTCCGTCCACGCGTGCGGTGTCGCCCTGGTCGGTGAAGTCGAAGGCGTGACTGGTCGCGGCCTGGGTGACCGCGCAGGCTCGCACTTCGCGGAGCGGGACATCCGCCAGCAACCGCAGTCCGGCCGCCAGCAGCCCACCGGCCACCTCGGGAGCCCGCCGCCCGGACAGCGACACCAGCGCGTCGCCGGTGGTGACGGTGGCGTGCGCGCGGCAGAGCCGGTCGCGCAACGCCAAAGCGGTCCGCACGGCGTTGACCGCGTCGTGCTCGCCGGTGCGCGGCACGCCGAACAACACCAGCCAGGTCGAGCCGATGGAGCCGCGCACGCTGCCGCCGTGCCGCCTGGCCTCCGCGTGCACCAGCTCGGTCTGCTCGTCGTGCAGCTCGCCGAGGTCCTCCGGGTCTTCGGTGGCGGGGTCCGGTTCGGACCGCACCAGCACCGCGCTGACGCGCTTGCGTTCCAGCGTCACACCGGCGGCCGGGCGCGGGGGCGGCTCACCGAACTCCAGGCGCGCGATGCTGGCCAGCGCCGGCGGGGTCTCCATGACCTCGGCGGGCAGCGAGAGCGACGGGTCGTGGTTGAGGATGGCGCGCTCCAACGCCTGCAGGTCCCGGCTGGGGTCGAGGCCGAGGCTGTCGACCAGCGCGGTGCGCGTCCGGCGGTAGGCGGTCAGCGCGTCGGCCTGCCTGCCGCACCGGTAGAGCGCGAGCATCAGCTGCCCGGCGAGCCGTTCCCGCAGCGGTTCGGCCTCGGCGACGGCCTCCAGCTCGCCGATCACCTCGTGGTGCCGCCCGCCGGCCAGCTCGGCCTCCATGCAGTCCTCGATCGCGGCGAGCTTGGCGTTCTGCACGGTGAGCAGCTCCGGCCAGCGGACCCCGGACTCGATCAGGTCGGCCAGCGCCGGGCCGCGCCAGAGCGCGAGCGCCTCGCGCAGGGTCGCCGCGGCGGTGTCGAAGGACCGGGCGGTCAGCTCGGCCCGGCCGTGCTCGACCAGCTCGTGGAAGCGGAAGAGGTCCACCTGCCGCGGGTCGATCCGGAGCAGGTAGCCGGGTGCGGTGGTGAGCAGCTCCGGCGCCCCGGGACCGGCGCCGGCCAGCACCCCGCGCAGGTCGGCGATCGCATTGTGCAATATCTTCCTTGCGGTTTGCGGGGCGCCCCCGGACCACACCGCCTGCAACAGCCTGCTGGTGGCCACCACGTTGTTCGCGTGCAACAGCAGAAACCCCAGAGTCGCCCGCCTATTGTGCCCGCTGATGCCGATCGGATTGTCGCCGGAGAACACCTCCAGCGGACCCAGCAAATTGAATCGCATGACCGTCCGCCCTCGGTCGGTGATTTCGTATTCAAGACTGGACAGCTGCGTCAGTTCTGCGCCCGATCGGGGCCGACTTTCTCAGAAAGCTTACCCGAACGAGCTACATGATGTGAAGGGGTTCGGTCAGCGATTAACGTGCTTGGTCAATTATTAACTTAGAAAATGCTTATAACCAACCGGTCACGGTCCACCTGTCGGGATTGGGCCGTTCCCTGGGGGTGCCGGGGGCTGGTGGCGCGCGGCGCCGGGCCTGATGAAAGAGGGTATCAGTACGGAAAATAATCGAACGTGCACCGAGAATGACTGACCCGTTCGGGTTAATACGATCTAGTGCATTATCATCAGATTCCGGCGCCCGCCCACCTCGATGTGCGCCGAATTTCCGGCCAATGGGTCAGTTTCTCCGACTTTCCTACGAAAGTTGCTAGTTTGTCCAACAGTGCAACGGCGCGCTGCTGGTCTGCAGTGGAAAGCAGCACCGTTGCCGCGGTGCCGAGCGATCCGGGGGGATGGCGATGGAACTGGTGGAACGCGATGAGCAGTTGCGCGTACTCGAGCTGCTGCTCAACGAAACACTGGTCAGGAAAGGTCAGGTCGCGTTGCTCGACGGCCCGGCCGCGAGTGGTAAAACGGAACTGCTGCGGGTGTTCGCCGAACGCGCGCAGAAATCGGGGGTGCTATTCCTGAGTGCGTCGTGCTCCCGTTCGGAGCGGGCGTTGCCCTTCGGGGTGATCAGCCAGCTGGTGCACAGCGCGGTCCTGCCGGTGGACCTGCAGGCGCGGCTGGTGCGGCTGGTCGACGAAGGGGTCGCCGAGGCGCTGGCCGCCCGGTCCCGGGGGGAACCCGCCGAGCTGGGGCAGGTGTTCCACGGCATCTCACTGGCGCTGCTGGAGCTGGCCGCGCTGGACCCGCTGCTGATCGGCGTGGACGACCTGAGCCAGGTGGACACGCTGTCCCTGCAGTGCCTGCTGTACCTGATCCGGCGGCTGCGGTCGGCCCGCATACTGGCCGTGCTGACCGACGACAGCGACCCGGCGCCGGCGCAGCGCCCGTTCGGCGGGGAACTGCTGCGCCAACCGCACTTCCGGCGGATCAGGGTGGCGCCGCTGTCCGAGGCCGGGGTGGCCTGCCTGCTGGCACGCGGTGACCTGCCGACCAGGCTGGCGCCGGAGTTCCACGCCGCCACCGGCGGCAACCCGCTGCTGCTGGCGTCGCTGGCCGAGGACCACCGCGAGGTGGGTACCGCCCGGCCGGAGGGATATGGCCTGGCCGTGCTCAGCTGCCTGTACCGCGGGGACGTGGTCCGGACGCGGGTGGCCCGTGCGGTGGCCGTGCTGGGCGGGCAGGGTTCGCCCGAGGCGCTGGCCGCGCTGGCCGTCACCGATCCGGACGTGGTGCGGCAGAGCTGTGCCGCCTTGACCGCGGCGGGCCTGCTCGGCGACGGCGTGTTCCGGCACCCGGTGGGCAGGCAGGCCGTGCTCGACGACCTGGGGCCCGACGACCGGATCGACCTGCACCGGCGGGCGGCGCGGCTGCTGCACGAACAGGGTGCGCTGGCCCTGACCGTGGCCGGGCACCTGATCGAGGCCGCCGACGTGGACCCGCCCTGGGCGGTGACCGTGCTACTGGAGGCCGCCGAGCAGGCGCTGCTGTCCGACCGGATGGAGCTGGCCGCCGACGCGCTGCGGCTGGCCCACCGCGCCAGTCTCGGCGAGGCCGACCGGGCGGCCATCCGCGCGCGGCTCGCCTACGCCGAATGGCAGGTGAACCCGGCCGCCGCGGCCGAGCACCTCGACCCGCTCGTCGCGGCCATGCGTGCCGATCAGCTCAACCGCCGCGACTGCATGGTCCTGATCCGGCAGCTGCTCTGGCACGGCCGGGCCGACGAGGCGATGGACCTGCTCGACCGGTTGCGTGGCTCGGTGGCCGAGCAGCACCCCGAGGCGGCGGCCGAACTGCGGCACACCGAGTTGTGGCTGACCAGCGTGCACCCGACGCTGGCCCGCCGGAGCCGTCCGCCGGTCCGCCCGGGGGCGGAACCCGCGCTGGTGACGCCGAAGGCCGATCCCGGGCTGCAGTCCACCGCGATGCTGGCGGACATGCTCGCGCGCGGCCGCAGTCACGAGGCGCTGGACCGGGCGGAGCTGGTGCTGCGGGACATCGACCTCAACCGCAGCACCTCGTGGGCCGAGGAGTCGGCCATGCTGGCGTTGCTGGTGCTGATCAGCGCGGGGCAGGCCAAGAGCGCGGCCGAGTGGTGCGACCGGTTGCTCGGCGCCGCCGAGGGCAGGCGGGCGCCGGTCTGGCGGGCGATGTTCGCCAGCGCCCGCGCCACCATCGCGGTGCGCCAGGGCGAACTGGCCGCGGCGGCCGAGCACGCCGAGGTGGCGCTGAACCAGCTGGCCCGCAAGTCGTGGGGCGTGGCGATCGGCCTGCCGCTGGGCAGCCTGATCCTGGCCAAGACGCGGATGGGCCGGTTCGAGGAGGCCGCGCAACTGCTCACCTACACCGTGCCGGACGCCATGTTCGGCAGCCGGTACGGCCTGCCGTACCTGTACGCGCGCGGGAACTACTACCTCGCCACGAACCACCACCACGCCGCGCTCGCGGACTTCCTGTCCTGCGGGGAACTGATGCAGGGCTGGCGGCTGGAGGTCTCCGGACTGGTGCCGTGGCGCACTTCGGCGGCCGAAGCGTGGCTGCGGCTGGGCAATCTGGAGCAGGCGCGGCTGCTCGTGCACGACCAGTTGGCCCAGCCGGGTACCGACGGCTTCCGCACGCGCGGGGCATCTTTGCGGTTGCTGGCGGCTTTGAGCCCGTCACCACGACGGCTTTCACTGCTCACCGAAGCGCTGGAACTGTTCGAGTCCGCCGGGGATTGCTACGAACAGGCGCGGGTACTGGTCGATCTGAGCCGCGTGCACTACGAGGCCGACGACAAGCGCCGTGCGCGGAAGGTCTTCCGGCGGGCCTGGCACCTGGCGAAGGTCTGCGATGCGCAACCGCTATGCGCGGAGTTGCTGTCCGCGAGCAGCGATCTGTCCACAGGGGCCGGTGCCGGGGAGGACAGCGCCGGCATCACCTCACTGACCAGTTCGGAACGCCGCGTCGCCGCGCTGGCGGTGATCGGCTACACGAACCGGGAGATCGCCGGGAAACTGCACATCACCGCGAGCACCGTGGAACAGCACCTGACCCGCGTCTACCGCAAGCTCAACGTGAAACGCCGCAACGATCTCCCGCTGGACCTGCGGGCCGAACCGGCACCGCGGATCCGCCTGGCATAACGGTGGTTATCGTGCGCGCAGAAGAAAGCCCCCGGCGCTCGAGGGGGAGGTGGCGCCGGGGGCTCAAGGTCGGCCGAGGGGGGTGGCCGACGGGGTAAGCGTACCGCGTGGTCTGGGTCCGTGGGGGACGAAGGCCGGAATTCTCGATTCGGCGGGCGAAGTTCACCCGGGAGCGGGCTGCTACCAGTCGACCGGCAGGGCGTGCAGGCCGTACACGGCGCCCTGCCGCTTGTACGGCAGGTCCTCCACCGGTGCCGCCAGCCGCAACGTGGGCACGCGCGAGACCAGCTTGCGGAACAGGATTTCCAGCTCGAGGCGGGCCAGGTTCTGCCCGACGCACTGGTGCACGCCGTACCCGAAGGCGATGTGGTGGCGCGCCCCGCGGTGGATGTCGAACGTTTCAGGACTGGGGAAAACCCCAGTGTCCCAGTTGGCGGCGCCGAGCAGCGCGATGAGCCCTTCACCGGCCTTGATCGTTGTTCCGCCCACCTCCATGTCCTCGGTGGCGATGCGCGCGGGCACGATGTCGCCGATGCTCAGGTACCGCAGCATTTCCTCCACGGCGGGCCCGACCAGTTCGGGATCGGCGCGCAACGCGGCCAGTTGCTCGGGATTTTCCAGCAGTGCCAGCGTGCCGAGGGAAATCATGTTCGCGGTGGTCTCGTGCCCGGCGTTGAGCAGCAGCAGAATCGTGGCCAGCAGGTTCTCCCTGGTGACCTCGCCCTTCTCCAGGTGGTTGTGCACCAGGCTGCTGACCAGGTCGTCGTCCGGGGTGCGCTGCTTCTCCGAGATCAGGTCGCCGAGGAAGGCCCTGATCTCGGTCATCGCCTTGGCCACCTGCTCCGGCGTGCTGTCGAAGGAGAGCAGGATGCCGGTCTTGTCCTGGAAGAACTCGTGATCGGCGTAGGGCACGCCGAGCGTCCGGCAGATCACCAGCGAGGGCACCGGCAGCGCGAGGTGGGCGACCAGGTCGGCCGGGCGGTCCTGCGCCAGCAGGTGGTCGAGCTGGTCGTCGACGATCTGCTCGATGGCCGGGCGCAGCACCTTCATTCGCCGCACGGTGAATTCCGGGATGAGCATCCGGCGGTACACCGTGTGCTCCGGCGGGTCCTGCCGCATGAACGGCGGCTTGTGGCCCTGCTTGACGATGTCCTTCTGGATCGGGATCAGCGGCGGGAACCCTGGTTTGGTGATGTCCGCGCTCACCGTGGGGTGGGCCAGCACGGCACGGGCGTCGGCGTACCTGGTCAGCAGCCACGCCGGGGTGCCGTCGGGCAGTTGCGCGCGGGACACCGGTTCGGTCTCCCGCAGTTTGGCGTATTCGGACGGGGGGTCGAACGGGCACCTGCGGGCCATCGGGAACTCCGGTACCTCGGCCGCCGGATCCTGGGTCATGAGGGCACTCCTGGGCGATGGGGGACGGTGAACTTTTCCAACTCTTCCTTGACTTCGGCGAGGACGTCCGCCGCTTCGGCGCCGTCGATCACGCGGTGGTCGAAGGCCAGGTTCAGCCGCATGAGAGGAGCGATGGTGACCTCGCCGTCGCGGACCACCGGGCGGTCGGCGATGCGGCCGAGGCCGAGTGTGACGGTGGTACCGCCGACCGAGTGGAAGCCGTCCACCGGGCGGTGACCCAGCGAAGTGACCGCGAAGGTGCCGAACCGCGCCGACCGTACCGCGAGCGGGCGCACCGCCATCGCGAACAGCGCCCGGCCGAGCCACGGCGGCAACTGGTGCAGTTTCCGCGCGCCGGCGAATTCGGGCATGGTGCCCGGATCGCCATCACGGAAATGGTCCACTCTGGACTGGATGTCGGCGAGGCTCGCCTCGTGCACTCCATCGAGCACAGTGGACAGTACGATCCGCTGGCCGTTGATGTGCTTGTCCAGCGTCACCTTCGCGTCCACGCCGCCGAACCGCGCGACCTTGGCGAAGAGCCCCCCGCGGATGGCCGCGTTCGCTTCGGGGTGCCGCGCGAGCACGCGGGCGGCGGCGTGCACCACGTAGGTGACCACGGAGTACCGCTCGCCCGCCGCCTTGGCTTCCGTCCGGTGCCTGGTCACTTCGGTCATGTCGATCTCGGTGTCGAGGAACACCGGCGAGAACCGCCGGATCTCGCGGAGGAAGTAGAGGGTGTGCCGCCGTTCTCGGGCGATCGCCGGGAAGCTCATGCCGCCACCAGCGAGTACACGTCCGAAAGGCTGCCCGCTTCGAGCAGGTCCGGCAGGGAGACCGGCCGGCCGGTCTTCTTCTCCACCACGGTCAGCAACCACAGCAGGTACACCGAGTCCCAGCCGGGCAGTTCGTCCAGGCTGCGCCCGGCGTCCGAGGTGGTGACCGGCAGGCCCAGCTCGTCGCGGACCAGCGTGACCAGATCGTCCACTGTGTTCACTGGAGGGTTCCTCCGAAGTCGAGGTCGACGTGGGCAGGGGCTTCGGTGAGCTCGCCGAGGTCGTGCCGGAAGCGGGTGACCCCGTCGTCGGACCCCGGCAGGGTGGTGAACCCGTAGCGGCGGTAGAAGTCGGCGACCTTGCCGTTCTTCGCGGTGGGGCGGTAACTGCCGAACACCTCGGTCAGGCCGTGCTCGCGGGCGTGGTGCAGCAGCGCCGAAAGGCACGCTTGCTCGATGCCGCGCGAGAACACGCGACAGCTGAGGATGAAGTTCTCGAGGTGGAGTGCATCGTTTTCGCGTCGGCCGAAGATGACGCCGACGAGGCCGTTGTCGCCGAACCGGTCGCTGGAGCGGATGGCGAGCACGTGCCACGCGGGATCATCGGCCAGCTCGCGCACCTCGGGCAACTGCAGTCGCCGGGTCGTCAGGTTGAACTGGTTGGTGCGCAGCGAAAGCTGGGACACGCGGGGGAGTTCCTTCTCGGTCGCCGGGGCGAACCGCACCCGCACGCCGAGTTCCGCCAGGTACTGCTCGATCGAGTCGAAGTTGTCCAGGAAGTCCTTTCTGGACAGATCCTCGCGGTACTTGTCCACCCGGGCGCGGTCTTCGACGGTCAGCTCTCGCACGTCGAACCAGCCGTCGGCCAGCAGGGTGCCGACGTGCAGTGCCGGGTCCCCGGTCACCGGGAGCACGGCGACGCCGGGGAGTTCCTCGCGGACCAGTCCGCATTCGAGCGTGCTGTCGTCGACGAAGGTGAACGCGTCCACGCCGAGGTTGAGGTCGGCGGCCAGTTGCTTCAGGTTGTCGTGCTTGGGCTGCCAGTTCGCGATGATCCGGACGAAGTCGTTCTCGCTCAGGGTCATCTGCGGGTTTTCGGTGAGCGCCCGGCGCACCGGTTCGAGGTCGTTCTTGCTCACCACCGCGAGCAGCACACCCTGCGCGCCGATCTGCTTGACCACCCGCTGGAACGCGCGGAACGCCTCGCCGTGGTGGGTTTCGGCGACTTCGACGCCGTCGTGCCCGTCCTCGCCGAGGATGCCGCCCCACACCGTGCCGTCGAGATCGAGCACGAGGCATTTCTTGGTGCGTCCGGCGGTATTCCTCGCCAGGTGCCCGATTTCGCGGGCGTACCGCGCGAGCAGTTCGGTCGACAGGTGCATTTTGGCGTATACGGCCATTCGCGGGTCTTCGACCGGAATGCCCTCGGCCAGCAAGGGATCCAGGTCGACCACCAGCACGCCGGGGTGTTGTTCGCCGAATCGCAGCAGGCGAGCGTTCGCCTCGCGCCACAACGCGCCGAGTTCGGCGCGTGACTGGTGGTCGACCAGTTGTGCGCTGAGGCGATGGGGCAACGGCAAGGTGTTCAGCACCAGGGTGCCCTTGCTGTTCGCCTCGAAGATCGACGCCAGTTTGTCGAGGAAGGCCAGTTTCTCGTCGAGCACCGCGCGTACGTCCGCGGGCCGCCACGGCACCGGGACCTCGTCGAAGATGATCCCGGCGTCGAGTACGCAGAGCGTGATTTCCGCTTCCGCGCGGTAGAGCTCACTGTCCGGATCGGACAGTTCGGTGAGGTAGCCGCCGAAGTCGCCGACGGTCGGGCGCAGCAGCAACCCGTGCCGGGCGACTTCGGCGGTCAACGAGGGCACCAGTGGGGACAGGGTGCCGTGGCCGGTGATCGCCACCCGGACCACGGTCGCCTGGGTGTCGTCGACCGCCAGGTTCGCGAGGAGCCGCCCGGCACGGGCGAGTTCGGCCGGGTCGAGGCCGGTGAGCAGTGCGGGCACGCGGTGGTAGTCGTCCGCGAGCAGGCCGTCGCGGTAGGCGGCGAAGAAGTCCATCAGTGCTTCTCCACCGCGAAGCCGGATTTGATCCACTTGCTGGATTCGATCGCGATACCGGCCACGCGATCGCCCTGCACCAGCCACGGCAGGACCTTCTCGAGCTGCACGAACGGCATCGCGTTGCCGATGTTGCCGGTGTCGGCGACGCAGCTGACCTCGTGCGCGTCCGGCGCCTCGAGCCGCTCGACGATGTTCGCGGTCATCTTCCCGGACAACTGCGGCGGCAGGAGGTAGTCGAGATCGGTCCGCGACCAGTCCAGCTCGCCGAGCAGCTCGTCCAGTACTTCGGCGGCCATCCCGGGCACCGACTCCTCGATCGCCTTGTAGTCCTCCAGCACCGGCGCCCGGTCGTCGTCGCGGTCGGCCACGCCGAACCACTCGACGACCTGCCCCGGCGGCCTGCCGAGCCCGACCAGCCGGACGAACACGTGCCGCAGTTCCACCGCCTCGGGCCCCGGGTCCGTGCTGAGCACGGTCGCCCCGGCGCCATCACCGAAAAGGATGAAATTGACCTGCTGCGCCGGGGGCAGCGTGGCGAAGTCGGTGTCGAAGTCGAGGTGCTTGACGCACACGTCACCGCCGAGCACGAGCGCGTTGCGGTGCCGCCCGGTGGACAGCAGCTGCCGCGCCAGGTCGAGGGCCTGCACCGCGCCGGTGCAGCCGGACTGCAGCTGGTAGGTGGGCACCTCGTTGATGCCCAGCCGGTCGGCGATGAGGTTGACCGTGGCGGGCATCAGCTGGTCGGGGGTGGCGCTGCCCATCACCACCAGGTCGATGTCACCGGGGCCCAGCCCGGCGCCGGCCAGGGCTTTGCGCCCGGCTTCCTCCCCGAGGTCGGCCAGGCTGGCGTGTGATTTGCCGGTCTCCGGGTCGACCGCGAGGTGGCGGGTCCGGGTGCCGATGAAGGTGTCCACCCACTGCTGCCACGCGCCGGTGGTGCCGAACCGGGCGGCCAGCGCCGCGTTGTCCACCAGCGGCCCGGGAAAGGCCGTGCCGGCGGCCAGGACGTACGTTTGACGGGCGCCCATCGAGTTTCCTCCCTGCCGAGAATTCACCCTCATGCTCGGCTGAGCGCCTAAACCGTTTCTTTCGCCGGACTTACGCACGCGGACTCAGGAAGGTCTAATAAGGCTGTGCGATCGTGCATTCGCTGGGGATTTGCCGATGGCGCGGAAGGCGGGGCTATGCGGGTTCTGGTGGTCGAGGACGACGTCCGCCTCGCCGAGGTGCTGTCGTCGGGCCTCACGGCCGAGGGCTTCGACGTGGACGTGGTCCACGACGGGTTCGACGGCTACTGGCAGGCCCGCGAAGGCGCGCACGACGTGGTCGTGCTGGACGTGCTGCTGCCCTCGATCAGCGGCTACACCGTCGCCAAGCGGCTGCGGGCCGAGGAGGTCTGGACGCCGGTGCTGATGCTCACCGCGAAGGACGGCGAATACGACGAGGCCGACGGGCTGGACGTCGGCGCGGACGACTACCTCCGCAAGCCGTTCTCGTTCGTGGTGCTCGTGGCCCGGCTGCGGGCGCTGGCCCGGCGCGGGGCGACACCGCGGCCGCGGCTGCTCAGCCACGGCGGGCTCTCGCTCGACCCGGAGTCCGGCGAGTGCATGGTCAACGGCAAGCAGCTGACCCTGCAGCCGCGGGAGCGGGCGCTGCTGGAGGCGCTGCTGCGCAACCGCAACCGGGTGATGTCGAAGGACCGCCTGCTCAACGCGGTCTGGGGGCTGGACTCGGCGGGGGACACGAACCTGGTCGAGGTGTACGTGTCGTACCTGCGCCGCAAGATCGGCGCGGCACGCATCGAGACGATCCGCAGCCTCGGCTACCGGCTGGTGGACCCGGATGCCTAGGGTGCGGCCGCGCTCGCTGCGGTTGCGGCTGACCCTGGTGGTCACGCTGGCGGTCGGCCTCGCGCTGACCGTGGCCTCGTTCGTGCTGGTCAACAGCATGTCGAACACGCTGTTCGGGGGGATGACCGACGCCGCCGCGCTGCAGGTGGACAAGGTGGCCGACGCACTGGAGCACGGGCAGCCGCTGCCGCCGGAGGACCCGTCGGCGGCCACCCTGATCCGCGTCGAGGACGAGGCAGGGAAGGTGGTCGCGTCGGTGCCGGAGACCGGCGCGAAGGCGGTCGCCGACCGGCCGGTGCCTGACGGGCGCACACGCGCGACCGAGGCGAGCGCCGACGACATCCCGCCGGCGAAGGACTTCGAGATCGTGCCCGCGCGCACGGTGTCCACCCCGCAGGGCGAGGCGCGCACGGTGCGGGCGATCTCGCGGTCGGGGCAGATCACCCAGAGCATCGACCTGGTGGTGAACTCGCTGCTGGTGGCCGCGCCGGTGCTGACGGTCTTCGTCGGCTGGCTCACCTGGTTCGCGGTGGACCGCGCGCTGCGCCCGATCGAGGCGGTGCGACGGCGGGCCGAGGCGATCAGTCACTCCACTTTGGACGAACGACTGCCGGAGCAGGACACCGGCGACGAGGTCGGCAGGCTGACGCGGACGCTGAACCGCATGCTCGACCGGATCGCCTCGGGCGCGCGGCGGCAACGTGAATTCGTCTCGGACGCTTCACACGAACTGCGCACGCCGCTCGCCGCGATGCGGGCGGAACTGGAGGTCTCGCTGGCGCACCGGGGCAACGCCGACTGGCGCAACGTCGCGACGCGCCTGCTCGACGACCACCGCCGCCTGGAGCGGCTCACCGGCGACCTGCTGACGCTGGCGCGCCTGGACGAGGCCGCGGTCTCCCGGCGAGCGGAACCCGTGCAGCTGGACGAAATCGTCGCGGGCGAGATCGGCGCAGTGCGGCACGCGGAAGTGCGGCCCGCGCTGACCCCGGTGCGGGTGACCGGCGTGGTGCCCGAACTCGTGCGCCTGGTGCGGAACCTGCTGGACAACGCGGACAAGCACGCCGCCGGGGTGGTCGCCGTCCACCTGCGGCGGGACGGCAGGCAGGTAATCTTCACCGTCGAGGACGACGGCCCTGGTGTGCCGCCGGACCAGCGGGAACGCGTGTTCGACCGCTTCTTCCGCGTCGACGGCAGCCGGGACCGGGCCAGCGGGGGCGTCGGACTGGGCCTGGCCCTCGTCCGCCGGATCGCCCGAAGCCACGGCGGCGACGTCACCATCACCGCCTCCCCCACCCTGGGCGGCGCCCTCTTCGAAGTCCGCCTCCCCACCCCCTAACCCCACACCCACACACCCGAACCCCACGTTCGCGTAGCCCACTCTCACGCTCGTGCACCCGAACCGCACGTTCACGCACCCGAGCCGCACGTTCACGCACCCGAGCCGCACGTTCAGGCGCCCGAACCGCACGTTCACGCATCCGAACCCCACGTTGGCGCATCCGAGTTCCACGTTCAGGCGCCCGAACCGCACGTTCAGGCAGCCGAGCTTCACACTCGGGCACCCGAGCCCCACATTCGCGCGGTGATTCCCGCACTGCGGCAGCGGTTGTGCCGCGCACTGGCCCGGGCAAGCCCCACACGCGCGATCACGGAATCCGGCCGCGCGAACGTGGCACTCGCCTGCCTGACTGCGTAACTCGCCTGCGCGAACGTGGGGTTCGCCTGCCTGAACGTGGCATTCGGGTGCGCGAACGTGGGGTTCGGGTGCCTGAGTGTGGGACTCGGGTGCCTGAGTGTGGGACTCGGGTGCGCGAACGTGTGACTCGGCTTCCTGAACGTGGTACTCGCGTGCTTGAACGTGAGACTCAGCCTCCCGGGCGTGGGACTCGGCTGTCCGAGCGCGGGGTTGGGCGATGTGGCGCCGTGAAGGCCACGTTCTTGGCATGCGGGTAGCACCTGTAGGGGGCGGCGTCAATCCTGCCGTTCAGCTTCTCCTCAGCGCGGCTAAGTCCCGTCCAAGGCCTGGTCGGCACAGTGACCAGCACAACGCAACCAGTGGAGAAGGGGTGCGGCGATGTTCCGCTCGTCGATGGTGGTGTGCCTGGCGCTGGCCCTCAGCGCCTGCGCCGGTGAGGCGCCCCAGCAACCGCAACAGCAGGGCAGTGTGTACCTGCAGTACGCCCAGTGCATGCGCGACAACGGCGTCCAGGTGCCCGACCCCCGCGCCGACGACCCGAGCGCCATGTACGAGGGCGTCGACACCGCGTCCGCCGCGTTCGAGAGTGCCGACCGCACCTGCGGCGCCATTCTCGCCGACGTCGTGCAGGAGCGCCAGAAACAAGACCCCGAGCAGCTCAAGCACCAGCAGGAAGAACTGCTCGCCCTCGCCAAATGCCTCCGCGAGCAGGGCATCCAGGTGCCCGATCCGGTACCGGGGCAGCCGGGCGGCGCTTTCGGGCCCGGCCTCGACCGCACGGATCCCGCGACGGCCGAGGCGCTCAAGACCTGCGCCACCGCCGGAAAGTAAGACCGCATCTCGTTTGGGGTGGTTGTCGGGCGGGCGATAGTGTTGATCGGCGATGACGGATGTGGAGAAGTGGTGTCCGGAGCCGTTGTGGCTGCTGGCGTGTTCGCTGTTGCCCGATGCGCCGCAACGCCACCAGGGCGGGGGTCGGCGCCGGTTGGACGACCGTGCGGTGCTGGCCGCGATCTTGTACGTGCTGCAGACCGGTTGTGCCTGGTCAGCGGTGCCGGCCTCGTTCGGTGTGAGTGCTCCGACGGCGCATCGCCGATTTACGGAGTGGGTCGAGGCGGATGTGTTCGCCCGGCTGCACCAGATGATGCTGGATCTGCTCGGTTCTGCCGGAGCGATCGACTGGTCTCGGGCGTCGGTGGACGCCATGCAGGTCAGGGCGGTAAAAGGGGGGACCTGACCGGTCCCAGTCCGGTCGACCGGGGCAAGCCGGGCTCGAAGATTCACGCGATGAGCGATCGCGGTGGCATCCCGCTGTCGGTGGTCGTCTCCGCGGCCAACCGCAACGACCACCTGACGTTCGAGGCGGTGGTCGATGCGGTCGAGCCGGTCGCCGGGCCGGTCGGACGGCCTCGGCGCCGGCCGCGCAAGCTGCACGCGGACAAGGGCTACGACTATGCGACCTGCCGGAAGGTGCTGCGTCGGCGGGGCATCATTGCTCGGATCGCCCGCCGGGGTATCGAGTCGGCCACACGGCTGGGACGTCATCGGTACGTCGTCGAGCGGACCTTGGAGTGGGTTTCCCGGTTCCGGCGGCTGGCCCGTCGCTACGAGCGCAAGGCCGTCCATTTCCTGGGTTTCACCCAGCTGGCCTGCGCAGTGATCTGCTACCGCCGAGCGGTCAAGCTGGATCTTCTCACCCACGACAACCCCAAATGAGATGCGGTCTAAGGACGAACCCCATGAAGAAGCGCACGATCGCCCTCATCGCGGTCCCGGTGGTGGTCGCCGGAGCGGTCACCGCGGTGCTGCTGACCGCGACCCGCCCCGCGCCACCCGCCGGGGCCGGGCAGCCCGCGACCAACACCGCGCAGGTCGCCGTCCGCGACCTCAGCCGGACCGAGACCATGAACGGCGTCATCGCCTACCGCGACGAACGCGACCTGCCCGCGGCCAAGAGCGGGATCGCCACCACGCTGCCCAACGTCGGCGACACGATCAAGTCCGGCGGCGTGCTGCTGCGCGTCGACGAGCGGCCGGTGGTCCTGTTCAACGGCACCATCCCCGCCTACCGCGACCTCGGCCCCGGCATCACCGACGGACCCGACGTCGCGCAGCTCGAGGAGACCCTGGTCAACCTCGGCTACGGCAAGAAGTCGAGCACCTACCCCGACGCGCACTGGAACTCGGTGACCACCACCGCGCTGAAGAAGTACCAGGAGGACGTCGGCGCGGTCATCGACGGCACCGCCTCCCTCGGCGACATCGTCTTCACCCCCGGCGACGTCCGCGTCGCCAAGCGGAACACCACGATCGGCGCGCCGGTGGTGCCAGGGCAGGCCGTGCTCACCGTTTCGAGCACCGAGCGCCTGGTCACCGTGGACCTCGACCCGGTGAACCGCGACCTGGTCACGATCGACGCCGCGGTCAAGGTCGAACCCCCGAGCGGCGACAAGATCGACGGCACCATCGAGGAAGTCGGCACCGCGCTCGAAGCCGACGCCGAGGGCAAACAGGTCTACAAGCTCAAGGTGAAGCTGGCCGACGCCGCCGCCGGCGAGACTTTCGCCCTCGCGCCGGTGACCGTGCGCTACACGACGGTGGTCGCGCAGCAGGCGCTGACCGTGCCGGTGGCCGCGGTGGTCGGCGTGCCCGGCGGTGGCTACGCCGTCGACGTGCTTCCCGCACAAGGTGGGGCGAGCGTCCGGACCCCGGTCGAACTCGGTGCCTGGGGTGACGGCTTCGTGGTGGTCACCGGTGGCGTGCAGGCGGGCGACAAGGTGGAGGTCCCGAAATGACCAGGCCGGTGCTCGAAATCGTCGACGCGGTGCGTGAATACCCCGGTGTGCCACCGGTTCGCGCGCTCAACGGCGTCAACCTGACCGTGATGCCCGGGGAATGGGTGGCCATCGTCGGACCGTCCGGTTCCGGCAAGTCGACCCTGCTGAACCTGATGGGCGCACTGGACAAGCCGACCTCCGGCTCGGTCCGGATCGACGGCCACGAGGTCGGCAAGCTCAACGACGAGAAGCTTTCCGCGCTGCGTGGCCGCTCGCTCGGCTTCGTGTTCCAGTCCTTCCACCTGCTGCAGAGCCTGAGCGCGCTGGACAACGTGGGCACCGCGTTGATGTACCGCGGCGTCCCGGCAGCCGAACGCCGCCGCCGCGCGGAGTCGGCGCTGACCAGGGTCGGGCTCGGGCACCGGCTCGGCCACCGTCCCTCGCAGTTGTCCGGCGGTGAGAGCCAGCGGGTGGCGATCGCGCGGGCGCTGGTCGGCGATCCGGCTCTGGTGCTGGCCGACGAGCCGACCGGAAACCTGGATTCGCGCAACGGCGAGGAGATCATGCGGTTGTTCGGCGAACTCCACGCCGACGGCGCGACGCTCGTGCTCATCACGCACGACGAGGAGATCGCGCGCGCAGCCCCGCGCCGGGTGCACATCCGCGACGGCCAGATCATCCAGGGGGCACTGGTATGACCATCACCGAGGAAAAACCACCGCGGCTGGAGAAATCCGTGCTGCGCTTCCGGGACGCGGTCGCACTGGGCAAGCTCGGTGTGCTCGGCCGCCGGGGCCGCGCGATGCTGACCGCCGTGGGCATCTCGATCGGCATCGCCGCGATCGTCGCGGTGGTCGGGATCTCCGCTTCTTCGCAGGCGAACCTGTTGCAGGTGCTGGACGATCTCGGCACGAACTACCTGACCGTCAAGCCGGGGCAGTCGTTCAGCAGCGACGAGGACGTCGAACTGCCCGCCGAGTCCGGCGGACGTCTGTCCATTCTGGACCAGGTGCAGGCGGTGTCCACGGTGGCGCAACTCGACGTGACCGTGCGCCGCACCGATCAGATGCCCGCCACCGACACCCGCGGGGTCGTGGTGCTGGCCGCCGAGGCCGACCTGCTGTCCACATTGAACGGCAAGATGGCGTCCGGTCGCTGGCTGGACGCCGGGTTGTCCGGCTACCCGACCGTGGTGCTCGGCACGACCGCCGCGCAGCGCCACGGCGTGGACATCAGCGAAGGCGGGCAGCTGGTCTGGCTCGGTGAACAGTGGTTCGCCGTGGTCGGGGTGCTGCAGGCGATGCCGCTGGCGCCGGAGCTGGACAGCGCGGCGCTCATCGGCACCGACATCGCCACCCAGAAGTTCGGCTACCAGGGCTCACCCACCACGGTCTACGTGCGGGCGAACCCGGACGACATCAACGCGGTCCGCGACGTGGCCGGTGCGACGGCGAATCCGGAGAGCCCGCAGGAGGTCGAGGTGACCCGGCCGTCGGACGCGCTGGAGGCCCGGGCCGCCGCGGACACCGCGTTCACCACGCTGCTGCTCGGCCTCGGTGGGGTCGCGCTGCTCGTCGGTGGCGTCGGCATCGCCAACGTCATGGTGATCTCGGTGCTGGAACGACGCAACGAGATCGGCGTGCGGCGTGCGCTGGGCGCGACCCGGCGGCACGTTCGCTCGCAGTTCCTGGTCGAAGCGCTGGTGCAGGCCGGGCTCGGCGGGTTCGCCGGGGTGCTGCTCGGCGCCGGCGTGACGATCGTCTACGCGCTGGTCATGGGGTGGCCGATCGTGCTGCCGGTGGTCGGCCTGGCGGGTGGCGTGCTGGCCGCGCTGCTGGTCGGCGGCCTGGCGGGGTTGTACCCGGCGAGCCGGGCGGCCCGGCTCGAACCGGCGGAAGCGGTCCGGCCCGCCTGAGTGGTTCAGCGGGTTCCAAGGCGCGTTAAGGCCGGTCCAAGGCTGGATCGGCACAGTCAGGCAACGAAACCAGAAGTCCCATGGAGGTGGACGGCCATGTCGAAGCGGTTGATCAAGGGCGGCGTGCCGGTGCTGGCCCTGCTGTTCGCGTTGACCGCCTGTGGCGGGAGCGACTCGGGCGAGCCGGCGCAGGAGAACAAGACCCAGGACAGCCTGCTGCAGTACGCCCAGTGCATGCGGGACAACGGGGTGCAGCTGGCGGACCCGCAGCCGGGCAGCCCCGGCGCCATGTACGAGGGGGTGGACAAGGAGTCGGCGGCGTTCGTCGCGGCCAACAAGACCTGCGGCCACTTCCTCGACGGGGTGGTGCAGGACCGCCAGAACCAGGACTCCGGCGACCAGGCGCAGCAGGACGAGGAGATGCTCGCGCTGGCGAAGTGCCTGCGGGAGAAGGGCATCGACGTACCGGACCCGGTCCCCGGCTCGGACACCCCGTTCGGCGACAAGCTGGACCGCACCGACCCGGCCACGTCGAAGGCGCTCAAGGACTGCCAGCAGTCGGCCGCGCCGTCACAGGGGTGAGGTCGTGAAGAAGAAGGTCGCGGTCCCGGTGGCGCTGGGCCTGGTGCTCGTCGCCGGGGCCGGGGTGTGGGTGGTCGCCGAAAGCGGCGCCGAGCCCGCGGCTCCGGCCGTGGGCGCGGCGCAGACCGCCGACGTTGCGGTCCGCGACCTGACCCGCACGGAGAAGCTGAACGGGGTGGTCGCCTACCAGGACATGCGCGACCTCTCCGCGGCGCAGAGCGGGGTCATCACCGAGCTGCCGTCCGTCGGCACCGAGCTGACCAGCGGCGAGGTGCTGATGCGGGTCAACGACAAGCCGGTGGTGCTGCTCAACGGCGTGGTGCCGGCCTGGCGGGACCTGAACTCCGCGGTCACCGACGGTCCGGACGTGCACCAGCTGGAAACGGCGTTGCTGGCGCTGGGCTTCGGCAAGCCCGGCGCCGGTTACCCCGACGATGACTGGAGCTCGAAGACCACGAACGCGGTCAAGCAGCTGCAGAAGAAGATCGGCGCCGCGGACGACGGGGTGCTGTCGCTGGGAGAGGTGGTCTTCGCCGAGGGCGATCTGCACATCGCCAAGCTCAACGCGCACGAAGGCGCGATGACCTCGCCGTCGGCGCCGGTGCTCACCGTGCAGAGCACCGATCGCGTGGTCAGCGTCGAACTCGAACCGCTGGACCGCGACCTGATCGAGGTCGGCAAGGCGGTGGAGGTCGAGCTGCCCAGTGGTGACCAGGCGCCCGGCAAGATCGAGTCGGTCAGCACCACGCTGGAGATGAACGCGGACAACAAGGGCGTCTTCAAGGTCACCATCTCGCTCGACGCCCCGGACCAGGTGAACGGGCTGGCGCTGGCGCCGGTGACCGTGCACTACGTGGGAACCGTGGTGCAGCAGGCGCTTTCGGTGCCGGTGTCCTCGGTGATCGGGATGGCCGGTGGCGGGAACGCCGTCGTCGTGGTCGCCCCGGACGGCACCACGAAGCAGGTACCGGTGAAGCTGGGCGAATGGGGCGACGGCTTCGTGCAGGTCACCGGCGACCTCCCCATCGGCACCAAGGTCGAGATCCCGGTGTGACGGGCCCCGCCGACGCTGGGAACCCCGTCCGGCTGAGGCTTCGAACGTGGGACTCGCCTGGCCGCCCCCGCCGGGCGGGTCCTGCCAACGCTATGAGTGGGGCATTACCAGCATCCAATGCAAGTAATGCCCCACTCATAGCATTCAGCCGGGGGTGTTAGGTGGTGGGCGGGTCCCAGGTCCAGTGTTCGACGAGGTCGTTGCACATGTAGATCTGGCCGTCCAGGTCGGCCTGGCCGGTCACCTTGAACATCCGGCTGCCGACCATGCCGGCGTACCGGCCGCTGACGCCGTCGGCCCACATCGCGTGCCATTCGTAGACGTTGCTCAGGGTCAGGTTGTAGACCCCCGAGGTGCGGATGGTGCCGTCGCGGAAGGTGATGGTCTGCTGCACGAACTTCAGCCCGATGTCGTTCGCCGGGTCCTTGAAGGGCGTGTACGAATACCCCTTCGAGATGGCGACGAGCCGGTCGTCCTTGCGGAACTCGGACTTGTAGTGCATCGACGATCCGGCGCCCGGTGGCCATTCGCCGCCGTCACCGGGGGCGGGCCCGTACTCCTCGGTCAGCACCTCGCGGAGGCCGACGTGCACCTCGCAGTCGTTCGGGGGGACGGGGCTGTCGGCGGGGTCCTTGGGTGGCTCGGCCGCCTCGAGCGCGGCCAGCGCGTTGGACTGCTTGTCCGCCAGGGTTTCCTCGGCCTTCGGCTGCTTCGGGTTCCAGTTCCAGTTCTCCTGGAGCCCAGCGCACAGGTACAGCCCGGCGTTCAGGCTCAGCCCCAGTTGCGTGATCTGGAAGGTGCGTGCGCCGACCATGCCCACGTACCGGCCGCTGACGCCCTCCGCGGAGATGTAGTTCCATTCGTTGTAGTTGTTCGGCGTGACGCTGTAGACCCCGGAGGTCCGGATGACCCCGTCGGCGAGTTCGATGGTTTCCTGCGCGTACTGCAGGATCACGTCCTCTTTGTCATCGCGGTAGGGCACATAGGAATAGCCCTTCGAGGTGGCCACCCAGTTGCCCGCCGGGTCGCGGAGCTCGGCCTTGAAGTAGACCTGGTGCCCCACCTGCAGCCTGCTGCCGACCGGCGGATTGGTCGGATCGGGGAAAATCGGGTACTTCTCCACGATCACTTCGGTGAGCGTGTTGTGGTTGACGCAGTCGTGCGGCACGCCGGTCGCCGTGCTCGCGCCCGCGGTCGCCGGAACGGCCAGCGAAGCCACGATGAACGACCCCGTCACCAGCGCGAGCAGGCTCCTGCGCCGTCGCGCCTTCTTGCGGAAAATGTGCATGATTCTCCTTTCGGCGGACCGAGGCTAGGAGCGGGCGCTAAACCGTGTCTTAGGCCGGAATATTCCGCCCCGGCCGGTCCATAGGGGAGTAACAGGGGGCTTGGGGGCGACGGTCCGGACTGGCATGGTCTAGGCGCTGCCCGGTAAGTCAAGGTCGCGCTCTCCGCGCCCAAGTGGCCCCTGGCGGCACGGGCGAGTTCGGCCGAGTACGGCCAGTACGAGGCCGAATCGCCCGCACCGCCAGGAACCACCTGGATCACGAAGCCCATCGACCAGACTCACCGGACAGCGCCTAGGCGCTGTCCGCACGCGCTCGCGTGGGAGAAGAGGGAGACCATGACCAGATCCAGAACGGCTCGACGGCGCCCGGTCGCCTGGGTGATCCCGGTGGTGTGCGCACTGCTCGCGGTGCTGGCTCCCGCCTCCGCCGTGAGCAACCCAGCCGCGAGCACCCCGGGCGTCGACCCGGCCGCCGGTGCGGACTGGCCGACGTGGACCAAGGACGCCAGGGGGAGCAGGCACAACGCCGCCGAGCGGCGGATCAACGCGTACACAGTGGACGATCTGAAGGTCAAGTGGGCGCACGCCTTCCCGCGTGGCTCCGGGCAGACCCTGCGCAGTCAGCCCGCGGTGGTCGGCGACCGGATGTACTTCGGTGGCCCGGACGGGCTTTTCTATTCACTGGACTCGAAAACCGGCCAGACACTGTGGACCTTCAACCTGAGCACAGTGGACCCGGCGGTCGGGCTGGCCAAGATGGTGCGTGACAGCCCGTCCGTCGCGAATGGACGGGTCTACTTCGGAGACGGCCGTGGTTACCTGTACGCGCTGAACCAGCAGACCGGCGCGCTCGAATGGTCCAAGCGGCTCGACACGAACCCCTCCGCCCGGCTCACCAGCTCCCCGATCCACTTCGACGGCCGCATCTACGTCGGCGTCGCCAGCGCGGACAACGCCGGCGGGGTCGACTCGGCGTGCTGCACCTTCCGCGGTCACGTCGACGCGCTCGACGCGCAGACCGGCGAGCTGGTTTGGCGCTACTACACGGTTCCCGAGCCGAAAGCGGTCGGCACCTGGCCCAGTGGCGCGATCCACTGGTCGCCGTCGGGCGCCGGTGTGTGGAGTTCCCCGGTGATCGACCCGGTCACGCGCACGCTGTACGTGGGCACCGGGCAGAACTACACCGGCACCGAGGGCGACTCCGACTCGGTGCTCGCGCTCGACGTGCACACCGGTGCCGTCCGGTGGAAGAACCAGCTGACCCACCCCGACACCTGGCGCGTGCTGTGCGCCGACCCGAAGGCCCCGCCGGGGTACTGCCCCGGACTGGAGGACGACTCCGCGCTGGACTTCGACATCGGCACCGCGCCCAACGTCTTCACCGTCAAGGGCCGCACCTACGTCGGCGTCGGGCAGAAGAGCGGGGTCTACCACGTGCTCGACACGCAGACCGGCGCGATCGTCTGGCAGCGCCAGCTCTCCTCCGGGGACACCACCTACTCCGAATCCGGCATCCAGTGGGGCGCCAGCTACGACGGCGAACGCCTCTACGTGGCCACCAACCAGGGCAACCCGGGTGCGCTGCACGCACTGGACCCGGAGACCGGCGCGCTGCTGTGGACCACGCCGAACCCGGCCGACGGCTGCTCGTGGGGTGGTGCGGCACTGGCCCCGGCCAGTTGCCTGCTGGCCCACGCGCCGGCGGTGAGCAGCAGCCCTGGCGTCGTCTACGAAGGCAGCTCGGACGGCAAGATCCGGGCCTACCGGGCACGGGACGGCAAGGTGCTCTGGCAGTTCGACACGATCCAGGACTTCCAGGGGGTCAACGGGCTGGTCGGCCGGGGTGGCGGACTGGCGGCGGCCGGTGGCGCGGTGGTCTCCGACGGCATGCTCTACGTGATGTCGGGTTTCCGCCCGCTCTACCCGAGCGACAAGGGATTCGTGCTGCTGGCCTTCGGCCGCTGACTTCCGCCGAACGGGAAAAAGGGCGGTGAGCAACGGTGCTCACCGCCCGGCCCGCCCCCGCGTTATTCGGCGACGTAGGTGCGCCCGGTCCATTCGAAGACCCGCAGCGGACGGCCCGCGTGCAGTTCGGTCTCGGTGGTCGGGCGGAAGTGCTCGTAACGATTCCCGTTCACCAGTTTCAACGGGAGCTCCTCGTCGGGCACGCGGTGGAAGCGCGGGTTTCCGCCTGGTAACGCGAGCGGTCCGCCGCGCAGCACCACGTTGGGTCCGATATCACTCATGGGCACCGTCCTTTCCCCGGATGGTTTCGCTGGGTGACGATTCATCGTCGGGACCCCGGCTAAAGCAGCGCTTTCCCGGTGCTTGCCCACCCCGCGCGGGGGCGGCCCAGGGGAGTGCCGGTCGGTGCGTAGGGGGCGGTTTCACGAGGCGGTTAGGGGCTTGGGTGATCCTTCGAACAGTGGCAAAGTCGCTTTCACCGGCATTGACAACGACCCGGTCGGGGGAAGACGAGTCACCGGAGGGCAAGTTGAGATACGAAATCCTGGGCAGACTCAGAGTGGTCGACGACGAGGGTTCCACTTCGCTGACCGCTCGCAAGATGGAAACGCTGCTGGCCGTCCTGCTGGGCCGGGCGGACCAGGTGGTCACCACCGATCAGCTCATCGCGGAGATCTGGGGGGATCGCCCGCCGCAGCGCGTGAACGCCGCGCTGCACGTCTACATTTCGCAGTTGCGCAAGTTCCTGGACCGGCCGGGGCGCCCGGCCAGCCCGATCGTCACCCGCCAGCAGGGCTACCTACTGCACTTGGGGGAGGACACGCTGGACGTCAACGACTTCCAGCGCCTGGTGAACCGCGGCCGCGAGGCGGCGCAGCGGGGACGCCACGAGGAAGCCGTCGCGCACTTCGAGGGGGCGCTGTCGCTGTGGCGCGGCCGCGCGCTCAACGACGTGCAGGACGGGCCGATCCTCTACTGGTACGTGACCTGGCTGGAAGAGGCCCGGCTGGAGTGCGTGGAGATGCTCAACGACGCCTACCTGGTGCTGAGCAGGCACCGCGAGGTGGTCGGCAGGCTGTACGTGCTGACCGGGGAGCACCCGCTGCGGGAGTCGTTCTACCGGCAGCTGATGCTGGCGCTGTTCCGCTCGGAGCGGCAGGCCGACGCGCTGAAGGTCTACCAGCACGCCCGTGAGCGGCTCAACGCCGAGCTGGGCCTGGAGCCGTGCCGTCCGCTGCGGGAACTGCAGGGCGCGATCCTGCGTGGCGACGAACTGCTCAAGCACACCGTCGCTTAAGTCCGTTGTAGACAGTCGAGGAGCCGGTCCACGTCGGTGCCGTCGTTGTAGTGGACGATGCTCGCGCGGACCGCGCTGCCGGCGTCGCGGATGCCGAGGGCGCCGGTGAGCTCCCAGGCGTAGTTGTGCCCGTTCCACACGTTGACCTTGGCGGCGGCGAGGGTTTCCGCCGTCTGGCGCGGGGTCTGGCCGTCGATGGTGAAGTAGGCGACCGCGGTGCGGCGCTGGGGCGCACCGTGCAGGGTGACGCCGGGGATTTCACGCAGGCCGTCGAGCAACCGGGCGAAGAGCCGTTGTTCGTGGTCTTCCGCGGCGGTCATCGAGGCGAGCAGCCGTTCGCGGCGAGTGCCCGTCGCGTCCGTGAGCCCGGCGAGGTGCTCGACGGCGGCGGTCACCCCGGCCAGGTCGGCGAAGGGCAGCGTGCCGGTCTCGAAGCGGTTGGGCACGTCGTCGCTGGACGAAGCGAGTTTGTCGGGGCGCAGGGTGTCCAGCAGCGCGGGGTCGGCGACGACCGCGCCGACGTGCGGGCCGCACCACTTGTAGGCGCTGGTCGCGTAGAAGTCGGCGCCGAGCGCGGTGCGGTCGGTGGGGCCGTGCGGGGTGGCGTGGACGCCGTCGACGTAGGTGAGCGCGCCGGCGTTGTGCGCCGCGGCGGTGATCGAGGCGACGTCCGGCCGGGTGCCGAGCACGTTGCTCGCCGCGGTGACCGCGACCAGGCGGGTGCGTTCGGAGAGCAGTGCGTCGAACTGGCCGGTGGGCAGGTCACCGGTGGCGCGGTCGACGTCCGCCCACTTCACCGTGGCACCGGCCTTTTCGGCGGCCTGGACCCAGGGGCGGACGTTGGCGTCGTGGTCGAGCCGGGTGACGACGACCTCGTCCCCCGGTTGCCAGCCGGTCGCCAGCGTGTTCGCCAGGCGGTAGGTGAGCGTGGTCATGTTGGCGCCGAGGATGACGCCGCCGGGGTCGCCGCCGACCAGGTCGGCGACCGCCTGCCGGGCGTTCGCCACGATCTCGTCGGCGCGGTGGCTGGCCGGAAAGGCACCACCGACGTTGCCGATGCCGCGGCGGTAGGTGCCCGCGATCGCGTCGATCACGCTCGCCGGGACCTGGGTGCCGGCGGCGCCGTCGAGGTAGGCGTGGCCGTCCTGGAGCGCGGGGAACTCGGCGCGCTTCATGCGAGCGCCTGGTAGGCCGAGGTCCAGAAGTCGCGGTAGGGCTTGCTGTGGTCGGGGAAGTCGGCGCGCTGGGTGAGTAGGACGCCGACCAGGTCCTCGGCGGGATCGGTGGCCCACGAGGTGCCCAGCCCGCCGTCCCAGCCGAAGCGGCCGGGGGTCTCGTAGATGTTGTCGCGCCGGGTGGTGACGGCGACGCCGAAGCCCCAGCCGCGGTTGTCGAAGTACCCGGGAAAGAAGCCGGATTCGGCTTTCTGCCGGGGAGTCAGGTGATCGGCGGTCATCGTGGTGACGGAGGCGCGGGAAAGCAGGTCGTTGCCGAGGAACGAGCGGCCGAACGCCAGCAGGTCGTCGGCCGTCGAGACCAGTCCGGCCGCGGCGGAGGGGAAGACGGGTGGCCTGCTCCAGGAACCGTCGATCTCGTCGTAGACCTCGAGTTCGCCGGTCTGAAGGTTGGGCATGTAGCTGACGACGAAGCGGTCGAGCTTCCCGGCCGGCACGCTGAACGCCGTGTCGACCATGCCGAGCGGGCCGAAGACGCGCTCGGACAGGAAGGTTTCGAGGTCCTGGCCGGAGGCGCGGGCGAGGAGCGCGCCGAGGATGTCCGAGCCGGTGTTGTACAGCCAGCGGGTGCCGGGCTGGTGCATGAGGGGGAGTTCGCCGAGCTTCTTGAGCCACTGGTCGACGGTGAGCTGGGTCATCGGTTTCGGCGGGCCGGCGGTCCGCAGTTCGGCGGCGGCCTCGTTGATCGGGGAGTCGCCGGGGAGCATGCCGATGCCGTTGCGGAAGGTGAGGAGGTCACGCAAGGTGATCTCGCGGTGGGCCGGGGTGGTGCGGTCGAGCGGTCCGGCGGGGTCTTCGAGGACCCGCGGGTTGGCCAGCTCGGGCAGGAACTCGGTGACGGGATCGTCCAAGCGGAGTACGCACTCCTCCACCAGCACCATCGCCCCGGCCGCGGCGATCGGCTTGGTCATCGAGCTGATCCGGAAGATGGTGTCGCGCTTGACGTTCCCGACGACGTCGACGTGCACCTCGTCGCCACTGCTCAGCAGGGTGACCGCGCCGGGAAGCAGCCCGGAGTCGACGTGACGGGCCATGGCGTGATGGACCCGGTCGAGGCGGTGCCGCACGAACCTGCTCATCCGGCGAGCTTAGGCCGCGGATGATCGACCCGCCAGGAGTCTGCGTGCCCTGCGTGCCTGGCTTCGTTCGGGTGGCAGCTCGCGGTCGTCAGGGAGGGCTCCCGGGTTGGGTGGCTACCGTGGTCGGATGGGCGACAAATGGGCGGAACGCCGGGAGGCCAGGCGGGCCGGTGACCCCCCGGTGTCCGGGGAACTGCGCGAGGGCTGGGTGTGGGGGCCGGAGCGGCCCCGGAGCCTGCGGATCGCGTTCGTGTTGTGGATGGTGCTGGGGATACCGCTGGTCATCGGGATCGTCGGCATCGTGATCGTGTTCGCGGCGATCAACCTCCGCGCGGGATACCGCGGCGCCCGGGTGTGGCTGACCGTCCTCTTCGGGTTGAGCGTCCTGCAGTTCGTCGGCGGGCTCGTGGTGATCATCGCGCTGGGCGTCCGCGGCGAGCTCGACAGCGCGCTGCCGCTCCTGCTCCTGGTGCCCGCGGGCATCGCGACCGCGGCGATGATCGCGACCTGGCACCCGGACACCACCGCGTACCTGCGGGAGTTACGAGAGCTCGGCGAGCGCGTCGCCTAGGTGCGTGATCACCGCAGCCAGGGTCGGCTGGTCGTAGATGGCCACGGGCGGGATCTGCACCCCCGATGCCGCCTGCAGCCGGTTGCTCAGCTCCAGCGCGGTGAACGACGAGAACCCGTGGTCCAGCAGGCTGTCCTCCACGCCGATCGCCTCCGCGCTGGCGTGTCCCAGCACGTCCGCGGCGTGGAACCGCACCAGTTCGGTCACCAGCTGCTCCCGTTCGGTGCCGGTCGCGGTCAGCAGCCGGTTGTCCGCGGGGACCACCGGGGCCACCAGGTCCAGTTCGGCGACCACATCCGGGGCCGAAGCGCCCTGGCGCAGGACCAGGCCGACCGCCTGCGGGCCCGGCAGGTCCCAGGCGATCGCCGCCGACGGGACGGGCCGGCTGCGGGCCCAGGCCGTCGCGTAGGACTGGGCTGGTGACGGCGTGCGCGTGGTGAACACGAAGAACGTGGCTTCGAGGCTCTCCAGGGCTTGCAGCCGTTCGCGGACGGCGTCGACCGTCTCGTCCGAGCCGACCACCTCGACGACAGTGGAAACCGCCGAAGCCTCCGTGACCACCTCAACCCCTTGAGCACGGAACCAGCGAGCCGCCTGCGTGCTCAACGCATCCGAACCGCGGATCAGTACGGGACCGTCCGGTTGCCGGCCGGAGGCGAGGTCCGCCCGTTCCAGCCGCTCGGCGAACACTTCCGAACCGCGAATGGCCAGCCGTGCTTCGGAAACCTCGGACCGCAGCAGGTCCACCAGCCGCGTCCACTCCTGCTCAGTGGGAACCGCGGGCAGGTCGACCAAATGTTCCGGGGTCAGGCCCCGGAACTGGGCTTGGTCGGGTGAAGCCGGACCGTCGACCGGCGCTCCACCGGTGGTCACGAGCCACACTGGGGCGTCGAACTCGCCTCCCGGATCACCGACGGACAGCACGCCGGTCAGCGGCTCCCCGGGCTCGGTGACCACGTGTGCCCCCTGTGCCCGAAGCAGGTCACGTAGCTCGTCCGAGCCGAGCACCAGCCACGTGCCCAAGGAGGAACTGGTGGCAATTGTCCTCAGTGGACGCCAGGCGACTCGGTACGACCACTCGGCTTGCCGTGTCCAAGCGGTGAGCGCGGCTCGCTGGTCCTCGGTCAGGCCGAGCGCCTCCGCCGCGGCGGTCAGGTCGAACTGCGTGGACCGCGTTTCCGGGTCCAGCCAGTACCGCGACCGCTGGAACGCGTAGGTCGGCAGGTCGACCCGCTTCGCCCCGGTGAAGCCGGCCGTCCAGTCCACCGGCACACCCCGCACGTGTGCCTTCGCCAGCGCGGTGACCAGCGTGCGCGGTTCCGGCCGCCGTGACGTCAGCGCCGGGATGATGGAGCCCGGCTCCGCCTCCGGCACACAGGCCTGGGCGGCGGGCGTGAGCACGGCATCCGGCCCGATTTCGAGGAACGTGCGCACCCCGGAAGCCTGCAACGTCCGCATCCCGTCGTGGAACCGCACCGGCTGACGGACCTGCCGCACCCAGTACTCCGGTGAGGTCAGCTCTTCGGCAGGCTGACCGGTCACAGTGGACACCACCGGAATGCGCGGCGCCGAATAGCTCAGCCCACGAGCCACCCGAAGGTATTCGTCCAGCATCGAGTCCAGGTGTGCCGAGTGGAAGGCGTGGCTGACGGTAAGCCGCTTGGTCCGGACTCCGCGTGCCTTGAATTCGGCACCGATGGCCAGCACCGGTTCGGCGTCCCCCGCGAGCACCACCGCGTTCGGCCCGTTCACTGCGGCCAGACTGACCGAATCGCTCAAAGAGGGAAGAACCGCCGACTCCGGGGCTTCGATGGCGACCATGGCGCCATCGTCACGGGCACCTTCCATCAGCCGACCGCGAGCCGCCACCAAGGTGCAAGCATCCTCAAGGGACAGAACTCCGGCGATGTGTGCCGCGGTCACTTCGCCGATGGAATGACCAGCCACAAAGGACGGGACGATGCCGTACGACTCGACCAGCCGGTACAAAGCCGTCTCCAACGCGAAAAGCGCGGCCTGCGTGTACGCGGTCCGGTCCAGCAGCGCCGCCTCCGGCGTGCGCGGCTCGGCGAACATGATCGGCAACAGCGGCCGGTCCAGCCGGCCGTCGAGCAGTGCGCAGACCCGGTCCAGTTCGCGGGTGAAGACCGGGTACGTCTCATACAGCTGACGGCCCATGCCCGGCCGCTGGCTGCCCTGGCCGGTGAACAGGAACGCGGTCCGGCCGCCGGAAGCCTGCCCGTGCACCAGGTTCGTCGCGGGCGTGCCATGCGCGAGGCCGGACAGGCCCTTGACCAGTTCCTCCTGCCGGTCCCCGAAGACCACGGCCCGATGCGGGAACGAAGTACGCGAGACCGCCAGCGAATGCCCGACATCGGCCACGTTCAGCCCGGGGTGCAGCGTGAGGTGGTTCAGCAGGCGCTCGGCCTGCCCCTTCAACGCGGCGGGCGACTTCGCCGAGAGCACCCACGGCACGGGACCCGGCGCCACGCACGGCTCACCGGCCGGTTCGTCCGACGGCGCCTGCTCCAGGATCACGTGTGCGTTGGTCCCGCTGATGCCGAACGACGACACCCCGGCCCGGCGCGGATGCCCGTTCTGCTGCCACTTCGCAGGTTCGGTCAGCAGGGTGACCGCGCCCGAATCCCAGTCCACCAGCGGGTTCGGCTCGTCCACGTGCAGTGTGCGCGGCAGCTCGCCGTGCCGCATCGCCATGAGCATCTTGATCACGCCCGCGACCCCGGCCGCGGCCTGCGTGTGCCCGATGTTCGACTTGACCGACCCCAGGTACAGCGGCTTCTCACCCCGCGACTTCCCGTACGTGGCCAGCAAAGCCTGCGCCTCGATCGGGTCGCCGAGTGTCGTGCCCGTGCCGTGTGCTTCGACGGCGTCCACTTCGGAGGGTGCGACGCGAGCGTTCTCCAGTGCCTGCCGGATCACCCGCTCCTGCGACGGTCCGTTCGGGGCGGTCAAGCCGTTGGAAGCGCCATCCTGGTTGACCGCGGTGCCACGGACCAGGCCGAGCACCTGGTGCCCGTTCCGCCGAGCGTCGGAAAGCCGCTCCAGCAGCAGGAGCCCGGCGCCCTCGGCGAAACCGGTGCCGTCCGCCGCCGCGGCGAACGACTTGCACCGGCCATCTGCGGACAGCCCGCGCTGCCGGTCGAACTCGGTGAACACCATCGGCGTGGCCATCACCGTCACCCCGCCGGCCAGCGCCAGCGAACAGTCGCCGTTGCGCAGGGCCTGTGCCGCCAGGTGCAGCGCGACCAGCGAAGACGAGCACGCGGTGTCGATCGTGACGGCCGGGCCCTCCAGCCCGAAGGTGTAGGCGACGCGGCCCGAGGCGATGCTGCCCGCGCTGCCGTTGCCGAGGTAGCTCTCGTACCCCTTCGGCGCGCGATCCTGCAGGCGGCTGCCGTAGTCGCTGTACATCACGCCGGTGAACACGCCGGTACTGCTGCCGCGCAAGGCGTCGGCGTCGAATCCGGCGCGCTCGAAGGCTTCCCACGCGACCTCCAGCAGCAGTCGTTGCTGCGGATCGATCGCGGGCGCTTCACGGGGTGAGACGCCGAAGAAACCGGGGTCGAAGTCGGCGGCTTCGTAGAGGAAACCACCCGCGTGCGGACGGTCCCCCCGATCCGGATCGGCGTCGTAGACATCGGCGGGCCAGCCGCGATCGGCCGGGAAGTCCGAGATGGCGTCCCGGCCCGAAGCGACCAGCTCCCACAGGTCCTCCGGCGAGCCGACCCCGTGCGGGTACCGGCAGCTCATCGACACCACGGCGATCGGCTCGCGGGCCCGTTCCTCCAGGTCGAGCAGCTGCCCGCGGGTGCGGTCGAGGTCGGTGGTCACCCATTTCAGGTAGTCGAGCAGCTTCTGCTCGGTCGGGCCGGTGCTCATGCGGTCTCCACCTTCCTGCCGAGCTTGCCGTCGATGAAGTCGAACAACTCGTCCGCGCTGGCCGAGCCGAGTCCGGCGTCCGTGCCGCCTGCCACCGCCAGCAGCTCTCGCAGCCGGTCGGTGACCCGCAGGTCGGACAACCCGATCAACGCCTCCTCCAGGCCGTCGAGCCGCTCCAGCACGGCGGAGGCCGGGTCGGGCTCCTCGGTCCGCGGCGCCAGTTCCGCCCGCATGTACCCGGCCAGCCCGGCGAGCGTGGGGTGGTCGAACACCAGGGTCGCGGGCAGTCGCAGGCCGGTCGCGGCGGTGAGGCGGTTGCGCAGCTCCACCGCGGTCAGCGAGTCGAAACCCAGCTCCTTGAACGCCTTCTCGGTCGGGATGGTGTCCGGATCGGTGTGCCCGAGCACGGTGGCCACGTGCCCGCGCACCACGTCGATGAGCAGGGCCTGCTGCTCGGACTCGGCGAGGTCGGCCAGCCGCTGCGCCAGGTCGGCCAGCCCGCCGCCGGCGCGCTTGGCCGGGGCCTTGACCAGGTTCTGGAACAACCGCGGCAGGGTGCCCGCGGTGGCCTGGTTCCGCAGCGCGGCGGTGTCCATCTTGGCCGGGACGACCACCGCGCGGTCCGTGGTCAGCGCGGCGTCGAACAGCTCGAATCCCTGCGCGGTCGCCAGCGGGATGATGCCCGCGCGGGCCATCCGGGTGTGGTCGGCGTGGTCGAGGTGCCCGGTCATGCCGGTGGTTTCGGCCCAGTAGCCCCACGCCAGGCTGAGCGCGGGCCGGCCCTGCGCCCGCCGGTGCTCGGCGAGCGCGTCGAGGTAGGCGTTGGACGCCGCGTAGTTCGCCTGGCCGGGGGTGCCGATGGTCGACGCGATCGAGGAGAACAACACGAACGCGCTCAGCTCGCCGGTCAGCTCGTGCAGGTTGCGGGCCGCGTCGACCTTGGGCCGCCACACGTTCGCCAGCTGCTCCGGGGTCAGCGCGGTGATCGTGGCGTCGTCGAGCACCCCGGCCGCGTGCACGACGGCGGTCAGCGGCCGGGAAACGCCCGCCAGCAGGGACTCCAGCGCGGTGCGGTCCGCCGCGTCACAGGCGGAGATGGACACCTCCGCGCCGAGGTCCGCGAGGTCGGCGGCCAAGCCGGTCGCGCCGGGGGCGTCCAGGCCACGACGCGAGGTGAGCAGCAGGTGCCTCACCCCGTGGTTGAGCACCAGGTGCCGGGCGAGGTGGCCGCCGAGCACACCGGTGCCGCCGGTGATCAACACGGTGCCCTCGGGGTCGAACGTGGTGTGCGCCAGCTCGGCCGCGGTCCGGGCGAGCCGCGGCACCAGCGCCTTGCCGTTCCGGACGGCGACCTGCGGCTCGCCGGTGGCCAGCGCGGCGGGCACCGACTGCGGGAAGTCGGTGTCCACCAGGGTGAACCGGTCGGGGTGCTCGGTCTGGGCCGAGCGCACGAGGCCCCACACCGCCGCGCCGGTCAGGTCCGTGACGTCCTCGCCGGGCTCGGTCGACACCGCGCCGTGCGTGACGAACGCCAGGCGCCTGTCCTCGGCGATCGCGGCCTGGACCAGCCGTAGCGCCGCCGGGACATCGGCGGCTTCGACCAGCTCCGGCACGACCTCCGACGCGGGTTCGGTGTCACGCAGGGCGGACCACTCGACGTGGAACAGCATCGACCGGTGACCGCCGGACCCGAGCATCGCCGGGTTGATCCGGCGTGCGGTGAGCGTGTCGATCGAGGCGACCGGAGCGCCCACGTTGTCCGCCAGGGTCACGCGGTAGCTGTCGGTGCCCACCGGGGTCAGCCGGACGCGCAACGCGGTGGTGCCGCTGGTGCGCAGGCTCACGCCACTCCACGAGAACGGCAGGCTGATGCCGTCGCCGCCGAGGGATTCGCGGGCGAGCGGGTGCAGCGCGGCGTCGAGCAGGGCGGGGTGCAGGGCACACCGCTCACCGTCGGCGTGCTGCTCTTCGGGCAGTACGACGTGGGCGTAGAAGTCGTCGCCGAGCTTCCAGACGCCACGCAGGCCGCGGAAGGTCGGGCCGTAGCCGTACCCCTCGTCCTGCAACCGGTCGTAGAACTCGTCCATCTCGACCGGTTGCGCCCCGGCCGGTGGCCAGGCGCCGGACAGGTCCCCGGCCACCTCGGGCGCCAGGGTGCTCAGCGAACCGGTGACGTGCAGGGTCCACGGGTCGTCCGGCTCGGCGTCCTCGGGTCGTGAGTGGACGGTCAATGCGCGGCGATCGTCCTCGACGGGACCGACCGCCACCTGCAACCGGAGGGTGCCCTGCTCGGGAAGAACCAGGGGCGCTTGCAGCAGAAGCTCCTCCAGCTGCCCGCATCCCGTGCGCTCGGCGACGAACAACGCCATATCGACAAAGGCACTTCCCGGCAGCAACGCGGTGCCGAGCACGGTGTGGTCGGCGAGCCACGGCTGCGCGTGCGGGGACAGGCGGCCGGTGAACACCGTGCTTTCCCCGTCGGCGAGTTCGAGCGCGCCGCTGAGCAGCGGGTGGTCGGCGGCGTCGAGGCCGGCGGCGGTCGGATCGGTCGCGCCCGCCGGGGCGTCGAGCCAGTACCGCTTGCGCTGGAACGGATACGTCGGCAGGTCCACCTGCTTCCGGGTGCCCGGCGCGAAGACCGCGGTCCAGTCGAGGTCGACGCCGTTGACGTGTGCCTGTGCGGCCGCGGCGAGGAACTGCTTCCAGTCCCCGTTGTCACGGCGGAGCGTGCCGCAGACCGTGCTGACGCCGTCTTCGCGGGTCTCGTCGAGCGTCTGCTGGATGCCGATGGTGAGCACCGGGTGCGGGCTCGTCTCCACAAAGGACCGGTGCCCGTCCCGGCGCAGGGCACGCACGGCGCTGTCGAGCTGCACGGTCTCCCGCAGGTTCCGGTACCAGTACGCGGCGTCCAGTTCGGTGGTGTCGATCGGCTCACCGGTGACGGTCGAATAGAACGGGATCTCCGCCCGCAGCGGCTTGACCTCGGCCAGCATCTCCAGCAGCGCTTCACGCAGGCTGTCGACGTGCGGGGAGTGCGAGGCGTAGTCGACCGCGATCCGGCGTGCGCGCACACCGGCCGCCTCGAACTCGGCGAGCAGTTCGTCGATCGCCTGCTTCGCGCCGGAGACCACAGTGGACTCCGGACCGTTGATCGCCGCGATCCCGAGCCGTCCGTCCAGCAGTGCCGGATGCTCGTGGATCTGGGAAGCGGGCAATGGCACGGAGGCCATGCCACCGCGGCCGCTCAGCGCCGAGACGGCCTGGCTGCGCCTGGCCACGATGAGCGCCGCGTCCTCCAGCGTGAGCGCGCCCGCGATGTGCGCGGCGGCGATCTCACCCTGCGAGTGCCCGATCACCGCGCTCGCCTTCGCGCCGATCGACTGCCACAGCCGCGCCAGCGACACCATCACCGCGAACAGGGCGGGCTGCACCACGTCGACCCGCTCCAGCGGCGGCGCGCCTGGCGTGCCCTCCAGCACCTCGCGCAGGGACCAGTCGACGTGCGGGGCGAGCGCGTCCGCGCAGAGCTGGATCTGCTCGCGGAACACCGTGGACGTGCCGAGCAGCGGGACCGCCATCCGGGCCCACTGCGAACTCTGGCCGGGGAACACGAAGACCGGTTCACGGGCACCGGCGACCGGGTTCTGCGCACCATGGGGCGTGGTGATCAGCCCGGTCGCCGATTCGCCGCGGGAGAGCCGGTCGAGCCCGTGCAGGAAGTCCTCGCGGTTGTCGGCGACCACCACGGCACGATGGGCGAACGTGGACCGCGAGGTGGCCAGCGAGAATCCGACGGTCGACGGGTCCGAAGTGGACGAGACCAGGTGCCGCCGCAGCTGCTGCGCCTGGACGTGCAACGCCCGCTCGCTGCGAGCGGACAGCAACCACGGCACCGGGCGCGAGTCGGCGGGCGGTTCGGCCGAGGGTTCGACGGCCGGGGCCTGCTCCAGGATCAGGTGCGCATTGGTCCCGCTGATACCGAACGAGGAGATCCCGGCTCGCCGGGGCGTGCCGTTCTCCGGCCACGGCACCGGTTCGGTGAGCAGCGAGACCGAGCCGCCCGACCAGTCGATGTGCGGGCTCGGCTGGTCGGCGTGCAGGGTCCTGGGCAGCGTGCCGTGCCGCAGCGCCAGCACCATCTTGATCACCCCGGCCACCCCGGCGGCGGCCTGGGTGTGCCCGATGTTCGACTTGATCGAACCCAGCCAGAGCGGCCGTTCCCGGCGGTCCTGTCCATAGGTGGCGAGCAACGCCTGGGCCTCGATCGGATCGCCGAGCGTGGTGCCGGTGCTGTGTGCTTCGACCGCGCCCACTTCGGACGGTTGCAGACCGGCGGTGGCCAGCGCCTGCCGTATGACGCGCTCCTGCGACGGCCCGTTCGGTGCCGAAAGCTGGCTGCTGGCACCGTCCTGGTTGACCGCGCTGCCCCGGATCACCGCGAGGACCGGGTGCCCGTTGCGCTCGGCGTCGGACAACCGCTCCAGCAGGATGAGCCCGGCGCCCTCGGCGAACCCGGTGCCGTCGGCCGAAGCCGAGAACGACTTGCACCGCCCGTCCGGGGAAAGCCCGCGCTGGCGGCTGAATTCGACGAAGGTGCTCGGGGTGGCCATCACCGTGACCCCACCGGCCAGCGCCAGCGTGCATTCCGACTGCCGCAGCGACTGCGCGGCCAGGTGGATCGCCACCAGCGAAGACGAGCAGGCGGTGTCGATGGTGACCGCGGGACCTTCCAGCCCGAAGGTGTAGGACACCCGGCCGGAAGCGATGCTCGGCGCGCTGCCGTTGCCCAGGTAGCCCTCGAACCCGGCGGGCGCGCGGTGCAGGCGTGAGGCGTAGTCGTCGTACATCACGCCCGCGAAGACGCCGGTCCGGCTGCCGCGCAGGGAAAGCGGGTCGATGCCCGCGTGCTCCAGCGTTTCCCACGCGGTTTCCAGCAGCAGCCGCTGTTGTGGGTCGATGGCCAGTGCCTCGCGCGGGCTGATGCCGAAGAAGTCGGCGTCGAAGTGGTCCGCGTCCGCCAGGAAACCGCCCTGACGGGTGTAGCTGGTGCCGACGCGCTCGGGGTCGGGGTCGTAGAGGTGCTCGACGTCCCAGCCGCGGTCGGCCGGGAACCCGGAGATGGCGTCCGTGCCCGAGGCGACCAGTTCCCACAGCTCGGCCGGTGAGCGCACGTCACCGGGGTAGCGGCAGCTCATCGCCACGATCGCGATCGGCTCGGCGGCGCGGCCGGAGAGCTCGGCCACGCGCTCGCGGGCCTGGCGGAGTTCGGCCGTCGCGCGCTTGAGGTAGTCCCGCAGCTTGTCTTCGGTCGTCATCTTCTCCCGTTGCCCCTCTGTCCCAGTTCTTCGTCGAGAGCGTCGAAGAGTTCGTCGTCGCTCAGCGAATCGAGGTCGGCCGAGGCGCCGTTGCCCGTACCGTTCGTGCCCCACTTGCGCAGCATTTCCGCCAGCCGCGCGGTCACTTCCGCTTGGCGGGCCGGAGCCATCGAGGCCAGTTCGGCCTCCAGCCGGTCCAGTTCGCCCGCCGGTGCCGGGGCGAGTTCGGCCCGCAGGTAGTCGGCGATTGCCCCCGGTGTCGGGTGGTTGAACACCAGCGTGGACGGCAGGCGCAGTCCCGTTTCCGCGGCGAGCCGGTTGCGGAACTCCACCGCGGTCAGCGAATCGAAGCCCATCGCGAGCAGGCCGCGGTCGGCGTCGATGCCGTCCGTGCTGGCGTGCCCGAGCACCTCGGCCACCGTGGTGGTGACCAGGTCCAGCAACCGCCTGCGCTGCTCGGCTTCGCTCAGCCCGCCCAGTGCTTCGGTGTTGTTCGCGGCCCGGCGGACCGGTGTGCGCGCCACCCCGCGGTAGAGCGGGTGCGCGGCGGTGAAGTCCAGCTTCGCCGCGACCAGTGCCGGGTGCTCACCGCTCAGTGCGGCGTCGAACAGGGTGAGCGCGTCCCCGGGCAGCAGCGGCGAGACCCCGAGCTTGGCCAGCCGCGCCTGGTCCACTGTGGACAGGCTGTCGGTCATACCGCCGCTCTCGGCCCACAGTCCCCAGGCCAGCGACACCGCGGGCAGGCCGTCCGCCTGCCGGTGGCGGGCGAGTTCGTCGAGGTAGGCGTTCGCGGCGGCGTAGGCGGCTTGACCCGCGTTGCCGAGCGTGCCCGCGATCGAGGAGAACAACACGAAGGCCTCGAGGTCCAGGTGCCGCGTCAGCTCGTGCAGGTTCCGCGCGGCGGTGACCTTGGGCCGCGCGACCGCGTGCCACTGCTCTTCGGTGAGCGAGGTCAGCACGGCGTCGTCGAGCACGCCCGCGGCGTGGATCACCGCGGTGAGCGGGTGTTCGGCCGGGATGTCCGCGAGCACTCTGGCGAGCGCGCCGCGATCGGCGGTGTCGCAGGCGACCACCCGTGCGTCCGGGCCGAGGTCCGCCGGTGCCTCGCCACCGGCGCGGCTGACCAGCAGGAGGTGCCGGATGCCGTGGTGGTGCGCCAGGTGCCGGGCGATGCGGCGGCCGAGCGCGCCGGTGCCGCCGGTGAGCAGGACCGTGCCTTCGGGGTCGAGCTTGCGGCCGGTCGCGCCGGCTCGCACCAGCCGTGGCGCGAGTACCTCACCGGCACGGACCCGGAGTTCGGGTGCGCCGCTCAGGGCCTCCGGCGGGATCGCGTCCGGCCGGTCGGTGTCGAGCAGGGCGAACCGGTCGCCGTGTTCGCGCTGGGCCGCGCGGACCAGGCCGTGGATCGCGGCTCCGGCGAGCTCACCCGCGGTGGTGACCACGGTCAACCGCCGTCCGTTGTCCTCGGCGAGGTGCTGCTGGAGCGCGGTGGCGACGCGCCAGGTCGTCTCGTGAACGTCGTTGCCGGTGGCGTGCAGGACCTCGGTGTCCCCAGTGTCCTCTGTGGACGCTTGCGGGGCCGGAGCCCAGTCGACCCGGTACAGGTCGAGCCGCTTGGCCGCACCCAGGTCCGCGGGCCTGGTCTCCAACGAGCCGACGGTGAGCACCGGCTGCCCGGCGGGGTCGACGGCGGACATGGCATACGCGCCATCACCTGCCGGGGTCAACCGGATCCGCAGCGACCGCGCGCCGGTCGCGTGCAGGGCGACATCGCGCCAGGCGAAGGGCACCCGGGTCTCCGTGGCGTCGAGCGCCAGGAGGTGGAACGCGGAGTCGAGCAGCGCGGGGTGAAGGCTGTGCCCGTCCGGTTCGGCGTCGAGGCGCAGTTCGGCGTACCGCTCGCCGTGGTGCTCGTGCACGGTGCCGAGGCACTGGAAGGCCGGGCCGTATTCGTAACCGTGCGCGGCGAGACGGCCGTAGACGTCCCCGAGGTCCACTTCGGTCGCGTCGGCGGGCATTTCCCAGGCCACGGGGGTGGCGGTCGGGGCGCGCAGGGTGCCTTCGGCGTGCTGCGTCCAGGTTTCGTCCTCGGCCGACCGCGAATGGATCGTGACGGTTCCGGCGTTCAGCGCGACCTGGAGCTGCACGGCCCCGGTTTCCGGGAGCACGAGCGGAGCCTGGATGTTCAGCTCCTCCAGTTCCGGCACGCCCGCCTGCTCACCGGCGTACAGGGCCAGCTCGACGAGCGCCGTTCCGGGGACCAGCACGGTCCCGTCGATGGTGTGCTCGCCCAGCCAGGACTTCCGGGACAGCCGACCGGTGAACAGCAGCCCCCGGCCACCCGCGAGGGTGACCGCCGCGCCGAGCAGCGGGTGCGCGCTGGCGCCGAGCCCGGCCGCGGTCACGTCGCCGCTGTCCTCGGGCAGGTCCAGCCAGTAACGGCGACGCTGGAAGGCGTAGGTCGGCAGGTCCACGCGCCGGCCGGTGAACAACCGCGGCCAGTCGACGTCGGTGCCTCGTAGGTGGATCCGGCCGAGCGCGGTGAGGAAGGCGCGGTCCTCCGGGCGGTCGGACCGCAGCGTGGCGAAGAGGTCGCCGTCCGGAACGCAGTCGCCACCCATAGCGGTGAGCGTGTGCTGCGGACCCAGTTCGACGAAGGTGCGTACGCCGAGTTCGTGCAGCCGTCGCATGCCGTCGGCGAAGCGGACGGCCTGACGCACGTGCTGCACCCAGTACTCCGGCTCGCGCAGTTCGTCCGTGGCCAGGTCGCCGGTGAGGTTGGAAACCACGGCGATCTCCGGCTCGTGGTACGTCAGGCTCTCGGCGACACGACGGAATTCGCCGAGCATGCCGTCCATGTGCGGGGAGTGGAACGCGTGGCTCACGCGCAGCCTGGTGCTCCGGCGGCCCTGAGCTTTCCAGGTCGCGGCGACGTCGAGCACGGCGTCGCGGTCGCCGCTGATCACGGTGGCGGACGGGCCGTTCAGCGCGGCGATCGACACCCCCGCGATGCCGCGCAGCGACGCGAGCACCTCGTCTTCGGTGGCCTCGATCGCGGCCATGCCACCGTCGTCACGCAGGCTCTGCATGAGCCGCCCTCGGGCGGCGACCAGGCGGCAGGCGTCTTCGAGCGAGAGCACCCCGGCGACGTGGGCCGCCGCCAGCTCGCCGATCGAGTGTCCGACCACATAGGACGGACAGATGCCCAGTGACTCGTACAGCCGGTAGAGCGCGACTTCGAGGGCGAACAACGCGGGCTGGGTGTGGATGGTGCGGTCCAGCTCGTCGCCGGTGAACATGACCGTCTTCAGTGGACGGTCGAGTTCGGTGTCCAGGTGGGCGCAGGCGGCGTCCAGTGCTTCGGCGAAGAGCGGGAAGCGCTCGTACAGGTCGCGGCCCATGCCCGGCCGTTGCGCACCCTGACCGGTGAACAGGAAAGCGAGGCCGCCCTCGTCCTCCCGGGCCACGGTCGCGCCGATCTGGTCCAAACCGGACAGGAGCTCGTCGTGGTCCGCGGCCACCACCACGGCACCGCGGTCCAGGAGAGGCCGGGTGGCCAGCAGGGAGTGCGCGAGGTCGGCCGGCGCGTGTTCCCGCACGTGCTCGGCCAGTCGCGCGGCCTGCTCCCGCACCGCCGCGTCGGACTTGGCGGAGACGATGAAGGGCAGCGGACCGGTGTGCTCGGAAGCCGGCGGTTCGGGTGTTTCCGGTGCCTGCTCCAGGATGAGGTGCGCGTTGGTGCCGCTGATGCCGAACGACGACACTCCGGCGCGGCGCGGGCGGTCGCGGTCCCAGGAGACCGGCTCGGTCAGCAGTTCGACGGCACCCGCGGCCCAGTCGACGTGCGGTGACGGCTCGTCGACGTGCACGGTCCGCGGCAGCACGCCGTGGCGCATCGCCTCGACCATCTTGATGATCCCGGCGACTCCGGCGGCGGCCTGCGTGTGGCCGATGTTGGACTTGATCGAGCCGAGCCGGAGCGGGGTCTCCCGCTCTTGGCCGTAGGTGGCGAGCAAGGCCTGTGCCTCGATCGGGTCGCCGAGCGTCGTGCCGGTGCCGTGGGCTTCCACCGCGTCCACATCGGACGGACGCAGGCCCGCGTTCGCCAGCGCCTGCCGGATCACCCGTTCCTGGGACGGGCCGTTGGGCGCGGTGAGCCCGTTGCTCGTGCCGTCCTGGTTGACCGCGCTGCCGCGGATCACGCCGAGCACCTGGTGGCCGTTGCGCTGGGCGTCGGAGAGCCGTTCGAGCAGGATCAGTCCGGCACCCTCGCTCCACGCGGCACCGTTCGCGCTCGCGGCGAACGACTTGCACCGGCCTTCCGGCGAAAGCCCGCGCTGGCGGCTGAACTCGATGAACACCGCCGGGGTCGCCATCACCGTCACCCCACCGGCCAGCGCCAGCGAGCATTCACCGCTGCGCAGGGCCTGCGCCGCCAGGTGGACGGCGACCAGCGAGGACGAGCACGCCGTGTCGACGGTGACCGCCGGGCCCTCCAGGCCGAAGGTGTAGGCGACGCGGCCGGACGCCACGCTGCCCGCGCTGCCGCTGACCAGGTAGCCCTCGACGTCCTTGGGCGGGTTCTTCAGCAGTCGCGAGGCGTAGTCGTCGTACATGAGCCCGGCGAACACGCCGGTGTCGCTGCCGCGCAGGGAAGCCGGGTCGAGGCCGGCGCGCTCGAAGGTCTCCCACGCGGTTTCGAGCAGGAGCCGCTGCTGCGGGTCGGTGGCCGACGCCTCACGCGGGCTGATGCCGAAGAACTCGGGGTCGAACTCGTCGGCGTCGTGCAGGAAACCGCCGTGGCGCACGTACGAGGTGCCCTGCGCTTCCGGGTCGGGGTCGTAGAGGCGGTCCAGTTCCCAGCCGCGGTTGACCGGGAACTCGGAGATCGCGTCGGTACCCGCGTCGACCAGGCGCCACAGGTCCTCCGGCGAGCGCACGCCACCGGGGAAGCGGCAGCCCATCGCGACGATGGCGATCGGCTCGTCGTGCCCGGTGGCCGCCCTCGCCTTCGCGCGGGTGGTGCGGGTGCCGCCGAGGTGTTCGCGCAGGAACACGGCGACGGCCTGCGGGGTGGGGTGGTCGAACACCAGCGTGGCCGGCAGGCGCGTGCTCGCCGCTTCGCTGAGCCGGTTGCGCAGTTCCACCGAGGTGAGCGAGTCGAAGCCGAGGTCCTTGAAGGCCCGTTCGGCCGGGACCTGCTGGGCGCCGGAGTGCCCGAGCACGGCGGCCGCGTGCGTGCGGACCAGCTCGGTCAGCACCTTGAGCTGCTCGGCGGGGTCGGCGTCGGCCAGGCGCTGGGCCAGTCCGGTGGTGACCCGCCGGGCGGGGGCGCGGACCAGCCCGGCGAACAGCGGCGGCAGGGTGCCGGCGGCGGCCCGGCCGCGAAGGGCGGCGAGGTCCAGCCGCGCGGGCACGCGGACCCCTTGGCGCACCGAGTCGAACAGGGCCAGGCCCTCGCCGGTGTCCATCGGGGCGAACCCGCTCTGGGCCAGGCGCAGGCGGTCGGCCTCGGTGAGGTGACCGGTCATGCCCGTCTCCTCGGCCCAGTAACCCCAGGCCAGGCTCGTGCCGGGCAGGCCGAGGTCCTGGCGGTGGGCGGCGAGCGCGTCGAGGAAGGCGTTGGCGGCCGCGTAACCGGCCTGCCCGGCGGTGCCCGCGATCCCGGCCACCGACGAGAACAGGACGAACGCCGACAGTTCGCGGTCCTGGGTCAGTTCGTGCAGGTGCCAGGCGGCGTCGACCTTGGGCGGCAGCACGGTGGACAGGCGCTCGGAGTCCAGCGCCGTGAGCACGGCGTCGTCGAGCGCGCCTGCCGCGTGTACCACCGCGGTCAGGCCGGGGAGGGTGTCGAGAAGGGCGGCGAGGGCGCCGCGATCGGCGGCGTCGCAGCGGACGACGTCGACCTCGGCGCCGAGCGCGGTCAGCTCGGCCCGCAGTTCGGTGGCCCCCGGAGCGTCGAGGCCGCGGCGGCTGGTCAGCACCAGGCGCCGGACGTCGTGCGTGGTCACCAGGTGCCGGGCGAGCAGGCTGCCGAGCACGCCCGTGCCGCCGGTGAGCAACACCGTGTCGCCCAGCTCCGGCCGCTCCGGCTGGGCCTTGACCAGCCGCGGGGCGTAGGCGGTGTCTCCGCGGAGGATCACCTGCGGCTCGCCGGAGGCGATCGCGGCGTTGAGAGCGTCCGCCGTGGCGTCCCGCACGTCGGCGAGCACGAACCGGCCGGGGTGTTCGGTCTGCGCCGAGCGCACCAGACCCCACGCGGCGGCGCCCGCCAGGTCTTCCACGGCCTCGCCGGGCAGCGCGAGCGCACCCCGGGTCAGCACGACCAGCTTCGCGGTGTGCTCGGCGGCAAGCCATTCCTGCAGTTTGGTGAGTACATTGTGGACTGTTTTGTGCGTGTTCGCGGGCACACCGTGCTCACCGGGCAGGCACTCGAAGACCTCGTATTCGGGCGTGGACTCGGTGCCCGGCTCCAGCCGCGACCACTCCACCGCATACAGCTCGCGTTCGGCGCCCGGCTTCAGCTTGCTCGCGTCGATCGGCCTGGTCACCAGTGAATCGACGGTGAGCACGGGCGTGCCGTCAGGGGCGGACATCCGCAGCGTGAAGGTGTCCCGGTCCTGGGTGACGTGCACGCGCAGGGAGGTCGCGCCGGTGGTGAACCGGGAGACGCCGGACCACGAGAACGGCAGCATGACCTGACCGGCCGCCGCACCGTCCGCGGCCAGCGCCACGGTGTGCAGTGCCGCGTCGAGCAACGCCGGGTGCAGGCCGAACGCCTGCGCCGGCAGTCCTTCCGGCAGCTGGACCTCGGCGAACAGCTCGCCGTCACCGCGCCAGGCGGCGACCACACCCTGGAACGCCGGGCCGTAGTCGTAACCACGCAGGGCCAGCTTCTCGTACAGCTCGGCGGGCTCGATCTGCTCGGCGTGCTCCGGCGGCCAGTCCGGCATGGATCCGGGCTCGGCCGGTTCCGGCGAGAGCAGACCGGAGGCGTGGCGGACCGCCGGTTCGCCGTCGGCCCGCGAATGGATCTCCACCGGGCGGCGGCCGTCGTCGTCCGGGCCGCCGACGGTGACCTGCAGCTGTCGCGTGTGCTCGGTGAGGACCAGCGGCGCGTGCAGGGTCAGCTCGTCGAGCTGCGCGCACTCGGCGAGCCGGCCCGCTTCCAGTGCCAGTTCGGCGAAAGCGGCGCCCGGCAGCAGGACGGTGTCGAACACCCGGTGGTCGGCGAGCCACGGCAGGGAACGCAGGTTCGGCCGTCCGGTGAGCACCAGCCGGTCACCGTCGGCCAGGTGCATGGTCGCGCCGAGCAGCGGGTGCGCGGTCGCGTCGAGCCCGGCGGCGGTCACGTCACCGCTGCGCTCGGGGGCGTCCAGCCAGAACCGCTGCCGCTGGAAGGCGTAGGTGGGCAGCTCGGCGGGGCGGACGCCGTCGAAGTCCCAGCGCACGGCCGTGCCGCGGACGTGCACCCTGGCGGCCGAGTCGAGGAATCGGGCCCAGCCTTCGTCGCGGCGCAGGGAACCGGTCACCACGGCGTCGACTTCGAGCGCGTCCAGCGTGCCTTGCAGCCCGACGGTCAGCACCGGGTGCGCGCTCGACTCGATGAAGGCCCGGTGACCGTCCTCGGCGAGCTTGCGGGTGACCGGCTCGAAGAGCACGGTCTGCCGCAGGTTGCGGTACCAGTAGGCGGCGTCCAGCTCGGCGGTGTCGATCGGCTCGCCGGTGACGGTCGAGTAGAACGCGAGGTCCGAGGTGCGTGGGCGGATGGGGGCGAGATCGGTGAGCACCTGCTCGCGGATCGCCTCCACGTGCACCGAATGCGAGGCGTAGTCCACCGGGATGCGGCGGGCGCGGATGTCGCTGTGCTCGCAGTCGGCGAGCAACTGGTCGAGCGCGGCGGCGTCACCGGAGACCACAGTGGACGATGGACCGTTGACCGCCGCGATGCCCAGGCCGTCGCGACCCATCAGGAGCGCTTCGGTGGTTTCGGCGGAGAGCGGCACCGAAACCATGCCACCGAGTCCGGAGATCTCGCGGATCGCCTTGCTGCGAAGCGCGACCACCCGGGCGGAGTCCTCAAGGGACAGTGCCCCGGCCACGTACGCGGCGGCGATCTCACCCTGCGAGTGCCCGACGACCGCGTCCGGCTCGATGCCGACGGACCGCCACAACGACGCCAGCGAAACCATCACGGCCCAGAGCACCGGCTGCACGACGTGCACGTGCTCCAGGCCTTCGCCGCGCAGCGCGTCCGGCAGTGACCAGTCGACGTGCGGGGCGAGTGCGGTGGCGCAGGCTTCCAGCTGGTCGCGGAAAACCGGGGAGCGGTCCAGTAGCTCGACGGCCATGCCCGCCCATTGCGAACCCTGACCGGGGAAGACGAAGGCGGTCTTGCCCGGGGCGTTGACCGAGCCCAGGGCCGCGTTCGAGGCGGTGTCACCGGCGACGATGGAGTCCAGGCCGAGCAGGAAGTCCTCCCGGTCGGCGGCGAGCACGACCGCGCGATGCGGCAGCACCGCACGCCGGGCGAGTGCCGCCCCGATCCCGCCGAGGTCCGGTTCCGGCAGGTCGGCGACGTGCGAGCGCAACTGGCGTGCCTGCGCGCGCAACGACTCCTCGCTGACCGCCGACACCACCCACGGCACGGTGCCGATCGCGGTCGGCGGGTTCTCGGGTTCCGGCGCCTGCTCCAGGATCACGTGGGCGTTCGTGCCGCTGATGCCGAAGGCGGACACCGCCGCCCGGCGCGGGCGGTCGCGGTCCCAGTCGAGCGCTTCGGTCAGCAGCTCGACCGCACCCGCCGACCAGTCCACGTGCGGGGAAGGCGCGTCCACGTGCAGCGACTTCGGCAGCACGCCGTGCCGCATGGCCTCGACCATCTTGATCACCCCGGCGACCCCGGCGGCGGCCTGGGTGTGCCCGAGGTTCGACTTGACCGAGCCCAGCCGGAGCGGGGTCTCCCTGCCCTGCCCGTAGGTGGCGAGCAACGCCTGCGCTTCGATCGGGTCCCCGAGCGTGGTGCCGGTGCCGTGGGCTTCCACCGCGTCCACATCGGACGGCCGCAGCCCGGCGTTGGCCAGCGCCTGCCGGATGACCCGCTGCTGCGACGGCCCGTTCGGCGAGGTCAGCCCGTTCGACGCGCCGTCCTGGTTGATCGCCGAGCCCCGCAGCACGCCGAGGATCCGGCGGCCGTGGCGCTGGGCGTCGGAAAGCCGTTCGAGCAGGACCAGCCCGGCACCTTCGGACCAGCCGGTGCCGTCGGCCGCCGCGGCGAACGGCTTGCACCGGCCGTCGGCGGAAAGCCCGCGCTGGCGGCTGAACTCGACGAAGACGTTCGGCGTGGCCATCACCGTGACCCCGCCGGCCAGCGCCAGCGAGCATTCGCCGTTGCGCAGCGCCTGGCTGGCCAGGTGCATGGCGACCAGCGAGGAGGAGCAGGCGGTGTCGATGGTGACGGCCGGACCCTCCAGCCCGAAGGTGTAGGCGATGCGGCCGGACGCGACGCTGGTGGTGTTCCCGGTGAGCAGGTGGCCCTCGTAGCCGTCGGGCGCGCTGCCCAGCCGGGTGCCGTAGTCGTCGTACATGACCCCGGCGAACACCCCGGTGTCGCTGCCGCGCAGGTCCTGCGGCGAGACACCGGCGCGTTCGAACGCCTCCCACGCGGTCTCCAGCAGGAGCCGCTGCTGCGGGTCGGTTGCGGTCGCCTCGCGCGGGCTGATGCCGAAGAACCCGGCGTCGAAGTCCGCGGCTTCATAGAGGAAACCGCCGTGCCGGGCGTAGGAGGTCCCGTTGTGCTCGGGGTCCGGGTGGTAGAGGTTCTCGAGGTCCCAGCCGCGGTCGCCGGGGAACTCGGCGATCGCGTCGGTCCCGGTGGCGACCAGGCGCCAGAGGTCTTCCGGGGTGCGGACGCCACCGGGGTAGCGGCAGGCCATCGCGACGATGGCGATCGGCTCGCCGGTGTCCGAACCGGACCCTGTGGACGCTGTGGCCGCTGCCGTGGTGGGCGCGGGTGCCGTGCCGCCGAGTTCGGTGTGCAGGAACTCCGCCAGCGCCGCCGGGCTCGGGTGGTCGAAGACCATCGTGGTCGGCAGGCGCAGGCCGGTCGCGGTGTTGAGCCGGTTGCGCAGTTCGACCGCGGTGAGCGAGTCGAAGCCCAGTTCCTTGAACGCCCGCGTGTGCTCGATGGTGGCGTTCGCGTCGAGTCCGAGCACGACGGCGACCTGCGCGCGGACCAGTTCGGTCACCGCGCGGGCCCGCTCGGCGGACGAGAGCGCGAGCATGCGCTGAGTCCAGGAGCCGTCGGTTTCCGGCCGGTCTTCGACACGGCGGCGCGCAGGGCGGCGAAGGCCGTGGAACAGGCTCGGCAGCGTGCCGGAACTCAGGTCCAGCTTCGCCGGGACGAGCGCGGGACGGTCACCGGCCAGCGCCGCGTCGAGCAGCGCGAGGCCCTGGTCGGTGGGCAGGGGCGCGATGCCGGTGCGGGCCATCCTGGCGCGGTCGCCCGCGCTCATCGCGCTGGTCAGGCCGCTGCTCTCGGCCCACAGACCCCAGGCGAGGCTGGTCGCGGGCAGGCCGAGGGCGTGCCGGTGGTGGGCCAGTCCGTCGAGGAAGGCGTTGGCGGCGGCGTAGTTCGCCTGGCCGGGGCTGCCGATGGTGGCGGTGACCGAGGAGAACACCACGAAGGCGGCGAGGTCGCGTTCCCGCGTGAGTTCGTGCAGGTGTAGCGCCGCGTCGACCTTGGGCCGCAACACGGTGGACAGGCGCTCCGGGGCGAGTGCGGTGACGACGGCGTCGTCCAGCACGCCCGCCGCGTGGAAGACCGCGGTCAGCGACGGGATGCCGTCGAGCACGGTCTTCAGCGCTTCGCGGTCCGCCGCGTCGCAGGCGACGACGCTCACCGCGGCACCGGCCGCCCGGAGTTCGTCGTGCAGTGCGGTGGCCTGCCCGCGTCGGCTGGTCAGCACGAGGTGACGCACGCCGTGCTGGTGGACGAGGTGCCGCGCGACCAGGGCACCGAGCACGCCGGTGCCGCCGGTGATCAGCACCGTGCCGTCCGGGTCGAGCGCCCGGCCCGCCGGTTCGAGCCGGGCGCGGGCCAAGCGTGGGGCGAGCACCCGGCCGTCGCGGACGGCGACCTGCGATTCGCCGGTGACCAGGACCGGGCCATCGGTGTCGACCAGGACGAAGCGGCCGGGGTGTTCGGTCTGGGCGGAGCGGACGAGGCCCCAGACGGCGGCCGCGCCCAGGTCGTCGACCCCTTCACCGGGTCGCGTGGAGACAGCGCCGCGAGTGGCGATGACGAGTGGCGCTTCTCTGTCCTCGCGCAGGTGCTCCTGGATCGCTTCGAGGGCCGCGGCGGTCACCGCGTGGACGTTTTCGCCGCCGAAGGTGACGGCCTCGGCCGCCTCGGCACCCGAGACCTCGATCCAGTCCACTGTGTACATCGAGTCGAGTGGAGTGGCACCCGCACTGACGAGCAACTCGGCCGGCATCGGCCGCAGCAGCAGGGAGTCGACCGACGCCACCGGGAGTCCCGAGGAGTCCGCCAGTGCGAGTGCCACCCGGTCCGCGCCGTGGGGGGCGACGCGGACACGCAGCGCGGCGGCACCCGCCGCGCCGAGTCGCACACCGTCCCAGGAGAACGGCAGGGGGATCTCGCCGTCGGCCCGGGACAGCGGCACCAGCCCGACCACCGCGTGGAGCGCGGCGTCGAGCAGGGCCGGGTGGAGCCCGAAGTCGGCCGCGCCCTCGGGCTCGGGCAGCCGGACCTCGGCGTAGACATCGGTGCCGAGCCGCCACGCCGACCGCAGGCCGCGGAAGGCCGGGCCGTAGTCGTAGCCGCTCTCGGCGAGCTGGTCGTAGATGCCGTCGAGGTCGACCGGCTCGGCGCCCGCGGGTGGCCAGTCCCCGGTCAGCGGCTCGACCTCACCGGCTTCGGTGCCCAGCACGCCGGTCGCGTGCAGCGTCCATTCCTCACCGGTGCGGGAGAAGATCTTGACCTCTTCGCCGTCGACCACGACCTGGATCCGGACGCCGTCTTCCGCGGGCAGGAGCAGGGGAGCGCGCAGGGTCAGCTCGGTCAGCGCCGGGTATCCGGCCTGGTCGCCGGCTTGGATGGCGAGTTCGACGAACGCGGTGCCCGGCAGCACGACCGTGCCGCGCACGGCGTGATCGGCCAGCCACGGGTGCGTGCGCAGGGACAGCCTGCCGGTCAGCACGAGCCGGTTCTCCTCGGCGAGCGCGACCGCGGCGCCGAGCAGCGGGTGCTCGGCGGCGTCGAGACCGGAGGCCGCCGGGTCGCCGGCCAGTGCCGGGACGTCCAGCCAGTACCGCTGCCGCTGGAAGGCGTAGGTCGGCAGCTCGATCGCGCGGGTGCCGGGGGCGAAGAGCGAATCCCAGTCGATCCGCGTGCCCTCGACGTGCAGGCGTGCGGCGGATTTGAGGAAGCGGTCCCAGCCACCGTCGTCCCGGCGCAGGGTGCCGGTGACCGTGGCGGTGTCCTCCAGCGTTTCGTTGATGCCGTTGGTCAGCACGGGGTGCGCGCTGGACTCGATGAAGGTCCGGTGGCCGTCGTCGGCGAGCTTGCGGGTGGCCTGCTCGAACAGGACGGGCTGGCGCAGGTTGCGGTACCAGTAGGCGGTATCCAGCTCGGTGGTGTCGAGGCGGTCGCCGGTGACCGTGGAGTAGAAGTCGATCTCGGCGGCACGCGGGGTGATCCCGGCGAGCGCTTCGAACAGTTCCTCGCGGATGGCCTCGACGTGCGGGGTGTGGGAGGCGTAGTCGACGGGGATGCGGCGGGCACGCACGGTTTCGTCGGCCAGCAGCTCGTCGAGCGCGGCCGGTTCACCGGCGACCACGGTGGACCCGGGCCCGTTGACCGCGGCGATGTGGATGCGGCCGGGCCAGCGGGTGAGGAGCTCTTCGGTGTCGGCGGCGGGCAGTGGCACGGAGACCATGCCGCCGGTCCCGGCGAGCGCGACGATCGCCTTGCTGCGAAGGGCGACGATGCGTGCGGAGTCCTCGAGGGAGAGCGCTCCGGCCACGTACGCGGCGGCGATCTCACCCTGGGAGTGACCGAGGACCGCGTCGGGCTGGACGCCGATGGAGCGCCACAGCTCAGCCAGCGAGACCATCACCGCCCAGAGCACCGGCTGCACCACCTGGACCCGGTCGAGCCCTTCACCGCGGACGGCGTCCAGCAGGTCCCAGTCGACGTAGGGGGCGAGTGCCTCGGCGCAGGCTTCCATCCGCTCGCGGAAGACGGGGGAGGCGTCGAGCAGGGCCGTCGCCATGCCCGCCCACTGGGAACCCTGACCGGGGAAGACGAAGACCGTGCGTCCGCTGGGCCGAGCGGTTCCTAGCACCGCTAGCGGATTCTCTGTCCCATTCGCTAGCAGTGCTAGGTTCGCGCGCAGCTCCGCCTCGGTGTCGCCGAGGACCACCGCGCGGTGCGCGAACGACGGCCGGGTGGTGGCCAGCGAGAAGCCGATCTCCGCGGCGTTGCCGGGGTGGTCCAGCAGGCGTGCGGCCTGGGCTCGGAGCGCGGCTTCGCTCTTGGCCGACAGCAGCCACGGGATCGTGCCGGTGACCTCGGCGGCAGGCGCGGGAGTCTCGTCGGGGGCTTGTTCGAGGATCAGGTGCGCGTTCGTGCCGCTGATGCCGAACGACGACACCCCGGCTCGGCGCGGACGGTCTCGATCCCAGGCGACCGGCTCGGTCAGCAGCTCGACCCCGCCGGCCGACCAGTCCACGTGGGGCGAAGGCGCGTCCACGTGCAGGGTCTTCGGTAGCAGCCCGTGCCGCATCGCCATGACCATCTTGAGCACGCCGCCGACCCCGGCCGCCGCCTGCGTGTGCCCGATGTTCGATTTGAACGAGCCGAGCAGCAGCGGGTGCTCGCCGCGGTGGCGCCCGTAGGTGGCGAGCAGGGCGTCGGCCTCGATCGGGTCGCCGAGCGAGGTGCCCGTGCCGTGTGCTTCCACGGCGTCCACTTCGGACGGTTCCAGTCCGGCCATGGCCAGCGCCGAGCGGATGACCCGCTCCTGCGACGGGCCGTTGGGCGCGGTGAGGCCGTTGGAGGCGCCGTCCTGGTTGATCGCCGAGCCGCGGATGAGGGCGAGCACCGGGTGCCCGTGGCGCCGCGCGTCGGAGAGGCGTTCGAGCAGGAGCATGCCGGCGCCCTCGGCCCAGCCGGTGCCGTCCGCGCCCGCGGCGAACGCCTTGCACCGGCCGTCCGCCGACAACCCGCGCTGGCGGCTGAACTCGACGAACATGCCCGGCGACGCCATCACCGTCGCGCCACCGGCCAGCGCCAGCGAGCATTCGCCGTGCCGCAGGGCCTGCGCGGCCAGGTGCAGGGCGACCAGCGACGAGGAGCAGGCCGTGTCCACGGTGACCGCCGGGCCACCGAAGCCGAAGGTGTAGGCGATCCGGCCGGACGCGACGCTGGTGGTGTTGCCGGTGAGCAGGTAGCCGCCGCCCTCGGTGCCTTCGTGCAGCCGCGGGCCGTAGTCCTGCGCCATCGCGCCGACGAAGACGCCGGTGCCGCTGCCGTGCAGGGAAGCCGGGTCGATGCCCGCGCGTTCGATCGCTTCCCACGAGGTCTCCAGCAGCAACCGCTGCTGCGGGTCCATCGCGGCGGCCTCACGCGCGTTGATGCCGAAGAACGCCGGGTCGAAGGTGTCGGCGTCGTGCAGGAAACCGCCGTACCGGGTGTAGGAGCGGCCGGGCTCGTCGGGGTCCGGGTCGTACAGGCCGTCGAGGTCCCAGCCGCGGTTGCCGGGGAACTCGGTGATCGCGTCCACGCCGTCGGCCACCAGCCGCCACAGTTCCTCGGGGGTGGTGACGCCGCCGGGGTAGCGGCAGCCCATCGCGACGATGGCGATCGGCTCGTCCGAAGCGGCGGTCACCGACGCGGTGGTCACGGTTTCCGGCGCGTCCAGCAGTTCGGTGCGCAGGTGGCGGGCCAGCGCGGTCGCGGTGGGGTGGTGGTAGATCAGCGCGCCGGGCAGCTTGAGGCCGGTGGCGGCGCTGAGGTGGTCGCGCAGTTCGACGGCGGTCAGCGAATCGAAACCGAGTTCCTTGAACGTGCGCCCGATGTCGACCGTTTCCGCGCTGCTGTGCCCGAGAACCGCCGCGATCGAATCGCGGACGAGGTCGAGCAGCACCTCGTGTTGCTCGGAATCGCTGAGTCCGCCGAGGCGTCCCGCCCACGGCGACGACGGCGTTTCGGCCTTGAGCCGGGTGGTTTCGCCGAACCAGTGCCGTTCCCGCTGGAAGGCGTAGGTGGGCAGGCTGATGCGCCGGGCGGTGCCGAACGCCTGCGACCAGTCGACCTCGGCGCCGGAGTTGTGCGCGGAAGCGAGAGCGTTGAGGAAGCTGCGTTCTTCACTGCGGCCGTTGCGCAGCATGGATGCCATGGTGATGGTCGAATCGGTGTCACGGGCCATTCCGGCGAGCACGGGATCCGGGCCCAGTTCGACGAAATTGGTGACCCCTGCGCCGACCAGGAAACGCACGCCGTCGGCGAAGCGCACGGCGTGGCGGATGTGGTCGGCCCAATAGTCCGGTGAACTCAGGTCGGTGGCGGGTTCACCGGTCACGTTCGAGATGATCGGCAAGGTCGCCGGGGTGAAATCGAGCCCGGTGGCCAGTGCGCGGAATCCGTCCAGGATCGAATCCATGTGCGGCGAGTGGAAGGCATGACTCACCCGCAACTGCTTGGCTTTGCGACCGTCGGCCTTCCACGCGCGTGCCAGTTCGAGAACGGTGTCGTGTTCGCCCGAAAGCACCACGGAATCGGGCCCGTTGATCGCCGCGATGTCCACGCCGTCGGTGAGCAATGCCCGGATTTCTTCCTCGGTGCCCTTGAAGGAAACCATCGCGCCGTGCTCGGTCACCGACTGCATCAGCCGGCCGCGGGCGGCGACCAGCGAGCAGGCGCCCGGCAGGGTGAGCACCCCGGCGACGTGTGCGGCCGCCAGCTCACCGATCGAGTGCCCGAGGAGGAAATCCGGGCGCAGACCCCAGGATTCCGCGAGCCGGAACAACGCGACGCCGAGGGTGAACAATGCGGGCTGCGTGTACTGCGTCTGCCCGAGTGCTTCCGCGTCGGTGAACATGATCTCGCGCAGCGGCCGGTCCAGGTGGTGGTCGAAGCGCGCGCAGATTTCATCGACGGCATAAGCGAAAACCGGGTAGCGCTCGTACAGTTCACGACCGGCGCCCGCGCGCTGGCTGCCCTGACCCGGGAACAGGAAGGCGACCTTCGCCGCTCCGGCGACACCCGGCCGCAATACCTTGAGGTTCTCGCGCAGTTCGTCGATCGAATCAGCGAGCACCACGGCCCGATGTTCGTGGTGCGTCCGGGTGTAGGCCAGTGAATGACCGAGATCGGCGAGGGGTTCATCGGTGACGAATTCGGCCAGCCGGTCCGCTTGGGCCTGCAAGCCCGAAGCCGACTTCGCCGAAAGGAGTACCGGAACAACGCCGGGCTCCGACGAAGGCGCGGTCACGCGTTCCGGGCCCTCGGTCAGCACCAGGTGGCAGTTCGTGCCGCCCATGCCGAACGAACTCACCCCGGCCACGCGCGGGCCGTGCCACTCCTCGAATTCCTGCTGCACCACGAGGTGGCTGAAGTCGATCGCCGGATTGGGCGTGGCGAAGTTCAGGCTCGGCGGCAGTGCGCGGTGGTGGATGCTCAGCGCGACCTTGAGCAGCCCGACGATGCCCGCCGCGCCCTCCAGGTGCCCGACGTTCGTCTTGGCCGAGCCGACGCGCAGCCGGTGGTCCCCGAACGCGGCGTTGAGCGCCCGCGCCTCGATCGGATCGCCGACGCGCGTGCCGGTCCCGTGCAGCTCGACGTAGGACGGAAGTCGCGACGCGTGCTCGTAAGCCTTGCGCAGCAACGCTTCCTGAGCGTGTGCGTTCGGCACGGTGAGACCGTCGGCGGCACCGTCGTTGTTGACCGCGCCACCGCGGATGACCGCGTAGACCCGGTCGCCGTCCTCGATCGCCTGCGCCAGCGGCTTGAGCACCACCAGCCCGCCGCCTTCGCCGCGCACGTAACCGTCTGCGCGGGCGTCGAAGGTGTACGCGCGGCCGCTGGGGGACAGGCCGCCGAACCGGGCTGCGGTCAGCGTGCTTTCGGGCGCCAGGTTCAGGTTCACGCCCCCGGCGAGCGCCAGCGTGGCTTCCCCGCTGCGCAGGCTCTCGCAGGCCAGGTGCACGGCGACGAGCGAGGAAGACTGCGCCGCGTCGACCGTCACCGACGGCCCGCGCAGGCCGAGGGTGTACGAAACGCGGTTGGCGATGATGCCGCGGTTGGTGCCGGTGATGGTGTGCTGGTTGATCGTGTCCGCGCCAGCGCGCTGCATGAGCGTGCCGTAGTCGCTGCCGATGGCGCCGACGAACACGCTCGCCTGCGCCCCGCGCACCGCGGCGGGCACGATGCCCGCGTCCTCCAGCGCTTCCCACGCCAGTTCCAGCACCAGCCGCTGCTGCGGGTCCATGATCGCCGCTTCACGCGGGGAGATGCCGAAGAACGCGGCGTCGAAATCGGCCACCCCGTCCAGGAAACCGCCGTGTTCGGCGCCCGGCGGCACCGGGGTGTCGCTGTCCCAGCGCTCGCCGGGCATGGTGGTGATCGCGTCCACCCCGTCCCGCAGCAGCGCCCAGAAGCGCTGGGGGTCCGGGGCCTGCGGCAGGCGGCAGGAAAGTCCGACGATCGCGATCTCGTTCACGGACGGCCTTTCGGTGGTGGGGCGGTGGTCAGTTGCTGGTCATTGCCTGGAGGGACTGCGTGAGCCACGCGCCGGTCTGCGCGGTGTGCGCGGGCGAGCCGTGCACGTCGTCGTGCTCCAGCAGGCTGAACCGGCCCACGTGCGTGGCGAGCAGGTCGATGTCGTGCGACGGGATGATTTCGTCGTGCTTGCTGGCCACGTAGGCGACCGGCACGTCGATCGACCGGAGTTCGTCCGGCCGCAGCGCCCAGTCGGCCAGGCCGCCGGGCTTCTCACCGGTCAGGTGCACGATGGTGTCGACGGTCACGCGGGGCAGCGCCTGCTGCCACCCGGCGTCGGTGAAGAACCCGCTGACCGGCGCGCCCACGGTCAGGACTCCCTTGATGCGAGGGTCGTTCGCCGCGGCACGCAGGGCGAGGTGGCCGCTGAAGCTCATCATCATCGCGTAGGCGCCGGTGGCTTCCGTGGTACCGAGGGCGTCGAGGATCGCGGGGATCATCCGCCAGCTGTCCACGTCGTAGGGCAGCGAATTGACGCCGGCCTGGGGGAGTTCGGTGACCACGCCGGAAAGCCCGGCCTTGGTCAGCTGGAGCAGCAGGCCCGCCCACTGCTCCTTGATGCTGACGATGCCACCGGAAATCAGCAGGAGCGGCCCGGTTCCGCCGCGCCAGCAACGGATCACGCCCTGCGGGGTGTCCACTTGGAACGGTTCGAGGCCGGAGCCGGCTCGGGAGAAGGTGTCGATGGCCTTGTCGAGCGCGTGCTGCCGCGCCGGGCCGTCGACGAAGGGGAAGCGGGCCATGGTGTAGAGCCGGCTCGCTTCGAGGAGTTCCTGCCGCGCCTCGTGTGCTTCGGCGGCACGGGACCATTCTCCCGTCCACGAACCGGGGTGCGCCGCGTCGTCGGAGGTGATCCGGCCGAGCACCGCTTCGGTCAGCTCAGGCGGGATCCCCTGCGTCCGGGCGTGCACGAGGGCGAACTGCTTGAGCTCCTCGACGTCATTCATGCCCCCATGGTCAACCGCGTGCCCAAAGCTGCCCTAAACCCCAGCTAGTGGGCGAAAAACCCGCGAAAACACGAATGTGGCCCCCGGGCGGGATACGCCCCGGGAGCCACCTTCGTGTCCGCCGGATCAGATCCGGCTGCCGGTCGCCTGAAGCTGGGCCGAGATGGTGTCCAGGATCGCCGGGGTGTGCTCGTTCAGGTAGAAGTGCCCACCGGGGAACACCTTCAGCTCGAACGGGCCGCTGGTGTGCTGTGCCCAGCCACCGGCCTCCTCGACCGTCGCCTTCGGGTCGTCGTCACCGACCATGGCGAAGACCGGGCAGCTCAGGTCCGGGCCCTCGGGGTAGCGGTAGGTCTCGGCGGCGCGGTAGTCGGCGCGGATGGCGGGCAGCACCATCTTCACGATCTCGTCGTCCCCGAGCAGGGCCTGTTCCGTCCCGGCCAGGCTCCGCACGTTGGCCAGCAGCTCGGCGTCCGAACCCTCGTGGAACCGTTCGTCGCGGTGCGTGGACGGCGCCCGGCGGCCCGAGGCGAACAACGCCGCAGGCACCACACCGCGCTTCTCCAGCCGCCTCGCCACCTCGAAGCCGAGCGTGGCCCCCATGCTGTGCCCGAAGATCGCCAGCGGCCGGTCGGTCCAGCCCTCGATCGCCTCGGTCACCCGGTCGGCCAGCACCTCGATCGAGTCGATCAGCGGTTCCGCGCGCCGGTCCTGACGGCCCGGGTACTGCACGGCGAGCACCTCGATGCCCGGCGACAGCGATCGCGAGACCGGGAAGAAGTAGCTGGCCGAGCCGCCCGCGTGCGGCAGGCAGAGCAGCCGGTGCGGGGCGGCGGGTGCGGGGTGGAACCGGCGTACCCAGTCCTCGGCGGTACTCGCGGTCATGCTCCGTCCCTTCAGTCGCTGCTAGAGCGGGATGTTCCCGTGGTGTCCCCGTCCGGCGGGCGCGGCGGCCAGCGCGCGGACGAGCCTCGCCCGAGTATTCGACGGATCGATGACTTCGTCCACCACCCCGATCGCCAGCGCGCGACCCACCCCGCCGGCGATCCGCTGCTGCTCGGCGACCAGCCCGGTCCGCAGCTCCTCCCGCTCGTGGTCCGCGGCGGCGGCCAGCTTCTTGCGGTGCAGGATGCCCACCGCGGCCTCCGCGCCCATCACCGCGACCTCCGCGTCCGGCCAGGCGAACACCGCAGTGGCCCCGAGAGAGCGCGAGTTCATCGCGATGTAGGCGCCGCCGTAGGACTTGCGCGTGATGAGCGTGACCCGCGGTACGACGGCCTCGGCGAAGGCGTGCAGGAGCTTCGCGCCACGCCGCACGACGCCGTCCCACTCCTGCCCGACACCGGGCAGATAGCCCGGGACGTCGACGAGCACGATTAGGGGAATCCCTAGGGCGTCGCAGAGCCGCACGAACCGCGAAGCCTTCTCCGCGGACAGCGAATCGAGGCAGCCGCCCTTGCGCAGCGGGTTGTTCGCGATGACCCCGACCGACCGCCCGCCGAGCCGCCCGAAGCCGATCACCACGTTCGGCGCCCACTTGGCCTGCAACTCCAGGAAGGCGTGGTCGTCGAGCAGGCCGCGGACCAGCGGGTGCACCGGGTAGGCCCGCCGCGGCGACTCCGGCAGGAAGGCACGCAGATCCCGTTCTTCCTGGACCTTCGCCAGGTCGAACAACCCGGGCCGGGTGAAGTACCCGGTGAGCTCGCGGGCGCTGGCGTAGGCGTCCTCCTCGGTCGGCACGGTCACGTGCACCACGCCGGACCGCTTGCCGTGGGCCTCCGGCCCGCCGAGCCCGGCCATGTCGATCTGCTCGCCGGTGACGCTGCGGACCACCTCGGGCCCGGTGACGAACACCCGGCCGGTCTCGGCCATCACGATCACGTCGGTCAGCGCGGGACCGTAGGCGGCGGCACCGGCGGCCGGCCCCAGCACCACGGACAGCTGCGGCACCTTGCCCGAGGCGCGGGTCATCGCGGCGAACATGCGCCCGACGCCGTCCATCGACTCCACGCCGTCGGCCAGCTTCGCCCCGCCGGAGTGCCACAGCCCGAGCACCGGGCGCCGCTCGCGCACGGCGGTCTCGATCGCGGCGATGATGTGGTCCGAGCCTGCCGCGCCCAGCGAACCGCCCATCCGGGTCGCGTCGGTGCAGTAGACGATCACCGTGGCGCCGTCGATGCGGCCGCGCACCGAGAACACCCCGCTGTCGTCGGCGGGCTGCAACGGGGTGATCGAATCCTCGTCCAGCAGCTTCGCCAGGCGCACCGCCGGGTGGCGGTGGTCGGCCGGTGCGGTCTCGCTGGGGGTGGCAGTCAGGGACATCGCTGGTTTCTCCGCCCGCGGATGAGGTGGACTGGGGGGATAATCTCCAGGTACCGGCACTCGGCCGGCCTCGGCTTCAACGTGGCAGGCGGGCTCCGGGCGGACAACCCCCTACCCGGCGCGCCCGAGGTGCGTAGGGGCCGGTGCGGGGGGTGCGGGCGACCTGGCAGGCTGACGCCACCGGGTGCGGTGGGAGCCCGGGGCGGGATGAACTCGCCGCGGTTTCGCGTTGTAGCCGGAACGGGCGGCAGACGAGTGGCAGGAGGCGGTAGTGGCGCTGGATCCGGACGAGCTGTACGAGGTGGACTCCGATGTCCCGGACCTGGCCGGGGCCGTGCTCCTGCACCACTTCGACGGGTTCGTCGACGCCGGTTCCGCCGGTGGGCTGGTGGCCGAGCAACTACTGAGCGAGTTCGCGCACCGGGTGGTCGCGCGGTTCGACGTGGACCGCCTGATCGACTACCGGGCGCGGCGCCCGCCGATGATCTACGTCACGGACCACTGGGCGGAATACCGGGCGCCCGAGCTGGTGGTCAACCTGCTGCACGACCACGACGGCACGCCGTTCCTGCTGCTCACCGGCCCGGAGCCGGACCGCGAGTGGGAGCTGTTCTCGGCCGCGGTGCGGCAGCTGGTGCAGCGCTGGGGCGTCCGGCTCACGGTCGGCTTCCACGGCATCCCGATGGGCGTGCCGCACACCCGGCCGCTCGGGTTGACCGCGCACGCGACCCGGCCGGAGCTGGTCGGCGGCTACCAGCCGCTGTCGGACCGGCTCAAGGTGCCCGGCAGCATCGCCGGGCTGCTGGAGCTGCGCCTCGGCGAGCACGGCCACGACGCGATGGGCTTCGCCGCGCACGTGCCGCACTACCTCGCGCAGGCGTCCTACGCCTCGGCCGGGCTGCGGCTGCTCGAAGCGGTCATCGACGCCACCGGGCTGGCGCTGTCCGCCGACGGCATGCGGGAGTCGGCGCGCACCACCGACGCCGAGATCAACCGGCAGGTCGAGGAATCCGACGAGGTCGCCGACGTGGTGCGGGCGCTGGAACGCCAGTACGACACCTTCGCCGACGCGGAAGCCGAGAAGGACAGCCTGCTCGCCGAAACCGTCGAGCACATGCCGACCGCCGACGAACTGGGTTCGGCGTTCGAACAGTTCCTCGCCGACCAGCAGGGACCGCCGCGCCCGGAGAACTGACGCTGCCTTCACTTGTCCGTTAAACCCCCGTCGCGGGCCTCTCGGCTCGCTAGCATCCGGCTGTTCTGCCGGATTAGTGGGGGTTCGATGAGAAAGTTGCTCACCGTCGGCATGACGGTGGCCGTGGCACTGGGGGTCGTCGCCGGAACGGCGGCGCCCGCCGGGGCGCGGCAGGCGGGCCTGTCGTTCGGCGCCTGCCCCGAGGACCTGGCCGGGACCTACCCGGAGATGACCTGCACCACGGTGCAGGTGCCGCTGGACTACACCAAGCCGTTCGGCCAGCAGATCTCCTTGCTGGTCTCGAAGATCCCGTCGAAGAACCCCGGCAAGAAGCGCGGTTCGCTGTTCGTCAACCCCGGCGGCCCCGGTGGTGGCGCGGCGGAGTACGTCGGCCGTCTGTCCAAAGCGGACTCGACGGGGACCACGCGCCTGCCGAAGGACGTGCTCGACGCCTACGACCTGATCGGCATGGACCCGCGCGGGGTCGAGCACAGCTCGCCGATCAGCTGCGTGGAACCGGACTACTTCCAGGCACCGCAGCCCGATCCGGACGCACCGGCCTCGCGCGCGGAGTACTGGAAGGTGTGGGGCGGTTATGCCGAGGCGTGTGGCGCGAAGCTGAAGACCGTGCTGCCGCACCTGGGCACGAAGAACGTGGCCAGGGACATGGACCGCGTGCGGGCCGGGCTGGGCGAGGACAAGCTCTCGTTCCTCGGCTTCTCCTACGGTTCCTACCTCGGCCCGGTGTACGGCGAGCTGTTCCCCGGCCGCACCGACCGGATCGTGCTCGACGGGCTGGTGAACCCGGAACCGGAGCAGATGTGGTACCAGGCCGGCTTCGCGCAGTCACCCGCCGTGCAGCAGCGGGTCGAGGACTGGCTGGCGTGGATCGCGCAGTACGACTCGGTGTTCGGGCTCGGCAGTTCGGTCGAGCAGACGCGCGCGGCGTGGAACAAGACGCTGGCCGACTTCCGCGCCACCCCGCACGGGCCGGTCGGCGCGTACGAACTCCTGGGCGCGGTCTTCGGCACGATGTACGCCGAAAGCGGCTGGGAAGGGCTCGCGCACGCGCTGAGCGACTACGTCAACGACGGCGACGACCAGGGGCTGCTCGACTGGGCCTCCCCGGTGCCGTCCGAGGCCGGTGAGCAGGCCACGGCCATCTTCAACGCGGTCACCTGCCTCGATGCGCCGTGGCCCGCCGACCCCGCGGTGTGGGAAGCGGACGCGGCGAAGGTCGCGCCGAGTTCGCAGTTCGCCTGGTCCAACCTGTGGTCGAGCGCCGCGTGCCGCACCTGGCCCGCGCCCGCCGAACAGCGGGTGAAGATCACCGGCAACGGGCTGCCGAAGGCGCTGCTGTTCCAGACCGAGAAGGACCCGGCCACGCCGTACGCCGGCGCGCTGAAGATGCACCAGGCCCTGCCGGGTTCGGTGCTGATCACCGAACGCGACTCGGGCAAGCACTGCGTGTTCGCCAACCCGATCGCGGTGACCAACCCGGACGCGCAGCGGATCGGCGCGGACTACCTGGTGCGCGGGGTCCTGCCGGGCGGTGACGGCACCATCCCCGGGCACAAGCTCCCGGTGCCGACCGGCACCAGCGCGCTGAGCACCGCGCCCGTGGCCGTCGTCGCCTGATCCGGCACACTGCTCCGCGTGAGCGGAACGGTGGTGGTCCTCGGCGGCCGCAGTGAAATCGGTGTCGCGGTCGCCGAACGGCTGGTCGCGGGCGGTGCCCGCACGGTGGTCCTGGCCGCGCGGCGCAGTGCGGACCTCGAAGAACAGGAGGCCGCGCTGCGTCGCGCGGGTGCCACCACGGTGGACCGCGTCGAGTTCGACGCCGACGACGTGTCCCGGCACCGCGAGGTGCTCGACGGCATCGTCGAACGGCACGGCGAACTGGCGGTCGTGGTCACCGCGTTCGGCGTCCTCGGGGACCAGCGGCGCGCGGAGGCACAAGCCGACCACGCGCTCGCCGTGGTCCACACCGATTACGTCGCGCACGTCTCGATCCTGACCGAGCTGGCGAACGTGCTGCGCGCGCAACGCGGCGGCAGCATGGTGGTGTTCTCCTCGGTGGCCGGGGTGCGCGTGCGCCGGGCGAACTACGTGTACGGCTCGGCGAAGGCCGGGCTGGACGGGTTCGCCAGCGGCCTCGCCGACGCGCTGACCGGCAGCGGCGTCCGGTTGCTGCTGGTCCGGCCCGGTTTCGTGGTCGGCAGGATGACCGAGGGCATGGACCCCGCGCCGTTCTCCAGCACCCCGGACCAGGTCGCCGACGCCACGGTCAAGGCGTTGCGCAGGGGCCGCGGTGAGGTGTGGGTGCCCGGCGTGCTGCGGCCGGTGTTCGCGGTCATGCGGCACCTGCCGCGGGCGATCTGGCGGCGCCTGCCCCGCTAAGGCAGGCGGCGGCGCAGCCCGATCAGCCGCGTGATGCCCAGGTCGACGTGGGCTTCGGCGCGCGAGCGGGCCAGGTGCCCGGCGCCGCTCTCGATGGCGACGAGGATGTCGCTGTGCTGCTCGACCGCCGCGCCGAGGTTCGGGCAGTCGCCGGCCGACGGCAGCCACAGCAGCTCACCGACCTCGCCCTGCAGCGTGATCTCGTCGCGCGTGAGCCGGTTCGACCGGGCCGCCGCCGCGATGCCGACGTGGAACCGGGCGTCCGCCCGCCGCCGCTCACCGATGGTCCTCGCCGCGGCCAGGTGCCCGATCAGCTTGCCGAGCACCGCGTGCTGCTCGGCGCCCGCGCGTTCCGCGGCCAGCTTGGCCGCCGCACCCGACACCGCCACGTGGTGGTCGCCGATCTCCCGCAGCTCGTGCGGGCACAGCTCACCCAGCAGACTCCGCATCCGCGCCGCCGACGGCTCGGTCGGCGTGCGCACGAAGCTGCCGCCGCCGCGCCCGCGCCGGGTTTCCAGCAGCCCTTGCTCGCGCAGTGAGGACAGCGCCTCGCGCAGCGTCACCGTGGACACCTTCAGCGAGTCGGCCAGCGCGGACTCGCTGGGCAACTGCTCGCCGTCGGTGATCAGGCCGAGCCCGATCGCCTGGCTGATCCGCCGGGCCACCACGTCCACCCGGCCGCCCTCGCGCAGCGGTCCGAAGATCACCTGCCGCGGTGCCCCGGTCAAGCCTTTGGTGCTCACCCACCCGTCCTCCTTCCCGGCCAGCCGAAGGTAGCCAGCCGGGCTTAGAGGAACCTTGGGCGCGCTGAACAGCCGCCCAGCGAGACCCTTGAATGCTATGAGTGGGGCATTACTTGCATTGAACGCAAGTAATGCCCCACTCATAGCATTCGGCTCGGGGGCCGGCCCCGGCTCGGCGAGGGTGGGCGCGCGGGATTGTCCCAGGTCTGGCGCTTGTACGCATTTTATGCGCGGCATCACGATGCTTCAGCTCGCAGGTAGTCGCGCAGGAGAAGGGACCCTCGATGAGAGTCAGACGCGTGCTCGCCGCCGGATTCGGGCTGCTGGTGGGGCTGGCGGGCGTGGTCGCCACCGCCTCGCCCGCGGTGGCCGCCGGACCGCAGCCGAACTTCCAGCTGCCCTTCCCGTGCAACCAGGCCTGGAACGGCGACAACGACAACTCCAGCGCCCACCGCGCCTACGAGATCGACTTCAACCGCGGCAGCACGGCAGGCGCCGACCTCGGCGACACGATCGTGGCCGCCGCGGCGGGCAAGGTGGTCACCTCCGCGCACCAGGGCTCGGCCAACGGCTACGGCAACCTGATCAAGATCGACCACGGCGGCGGCTGGTCCACCTACTACGCCCACCTGCAGAACCGCTCGGTCAGCGCCGGCGCGCAGGTCTCCCAGGGCCAGAAGATCGGCACGCTGGGCAACACCAGCAAGCCGGGCAACAACATCAGCCCCCACCTGCACTACGAGGTCCGGACCACGGACAGCACCTACCCGTCGAACATCAAGAAGGCCTACTTCAACGGCGTCGCCTTCGGCTACCCGAACCAGACCCTGACCTCGAAGAACACCTGCAGCGGCGGCGGCAACCCGAACCCGTACGAGCCCGCCGAGGTCTGCGGCGCCGGCTACCAGGTGATCGACGAGCAGGCGCTGGGCACCGCGGGCACCGCCTACCTGCTCTACAACGGCTCCTCGAACTGCGTCACCACGATCAAGAAGACCGGTGTCGGCACCGCCAGCGCCATTTCGGCCTTCCTCGAGGTAGAAGGATCGGCACGCAAGTCCGACAGCGGCAGTTTCGAGTACTACGCCGGACCGGTCACCGCGTCGGCACCGGCGAAGTGCGTGAAGTGGGGCGGATCGGCCGGGGCGTCGTCCTACGAGAGCCCGTTCGAACACTGCGGGGCATGAGCGTCCGATGGTCGTGAAGAAGGGCCGGTCGGCGTTGCTGACCGAGCTGACGTTGTTGCCGGCGCTCATCATGGGCTCGCTGGTGGCCACCCCGGCGAGCACCGCTTCGGCGGACGCCGAGGTGGCCAGCACGCCGGTGTACCAGGAGCGGTCGGAGGGCTACGACTGCTTCCGCATCCCGGCGGTGGTGCGAGCGGGCAACGGTGACCTGCTCGCCTTCGCCGAAGGGCGCAACGGCGGCGCGGAGTTCTGCGCCGACGCGGGGGACATCGATCTGGTGTCCAAGCGGTCCTCCGACGGCGGGAAGTCGTGGGGGCCGCTGAAGGTGGTCATCGAGGGGTTCGGTGACACCAAGGGCAACCCGGTGCCGATCGTGGTGCCCGGCACGAGCCGGATCGTGCTGCTGTCCACCTACGAGTGCGTGAAGGCACCGGCCTGCGGGCGCAAGCCCAGGGTGTCGATCAGCGACGACCACGGCGTCAGCTGGTCGGCGCCCCGCGAAATCACGCGGGAACTCGGGTTCAGCTCGCCACCGCCGTGGCTGGCGACCGGACCTTCGCACGGCATCGTGCTCACCCGGGGGGAGCACGAGGGCCGGCTGGTCGCGGGGCTGAACTACTCGATCGGTTCCGCGCACTCGGGCGCGTTGATCTACAGCGACGACCAGGGCGCCACCTGGCGGCGGGGTGCGGTGGACACCCCGGCAGCCGGGTTGACGCCGCAGGAGATCAGCCCGGTCGAGCTGGCCGACGGCCGGGTCTACGCCGCCGCCCGCAACGACTGGAACAGCTCCGGGAAGAAGTGCGTCAACCAGGGCAGGGACAACCGTGCGTTCGCGATCAGCTCGGACGGCGGCGAGACCTTCTCGAAGAAGTTCGCCTTCGTCCCGGACCTGGTCACCCCGACCGTGCAGGGTTCCACGGTCCGGCTGCGTGCGGCCGGCCACGGCTCGCTGTACAACCGCGTGCTGTTCACTGCTCCGTCCACATGCGACAGACGCAAGGAGCTGCGGATCCGGTCGTCCTACGACGAGGGCGTGAGCTGGCAGTCACCCGGAGTGCTCGTCTGGGGACAGGACGCGGCCTACTCGGACCTGGTGCCGTTGAGCGCGACGAGCGTCGGCCTGCTGTTCGAGGCCGGGCCCGAATTCCACGCCAACGCCTCCATCCGCTGGGCCGCGTTGGCGGAATCGACGCTCGGCCTGCCGGACGGCAACACCGCTGGACTGCCGGTGACCCCGGATTCCGCCGGTGCGCACCACGCCTACCTGCGCGGGGGCGCGACGCTGGGCACCGGGCGCCTCGGCAAGGCGCTGGCACTGGACGGCAAGGACGACTACCTGCAACTGCCGTTTTCCGAGGCGCTGGCGACCGGTGGTGGTGACTTCACCTGGGCCGGCTGGTTCAACTACGGCGCTTCGACGGCGAGCCAATCCCTGTTGTGGGCCTACAATCTCGGCGAGGACTTCTCCCAGGTCTGGTTGCGGGCCGAGCCCGGCAACGGCCGGATCCGCGCGCACCTGGAAAACGGGCCGACCGGGCACGTCACCGTGGACGCGCCCGCCGCGCTGAACGACAAGAAGTGGCACCACTTCGCGCTGACGCGGTCCGGCGGCACGGCTTCGCTGTACCTGGACGGCAAACTCGCGGCTTCGGCCTCGGGGCTGACCGGCTCGGTGAGCCCGGGGCGGCCGTTCGCCATCCACCTCGGGCAGCGCCTCGACGGCCAGTTCCGGTTGCAGGGCTCACTCGACGAAATCCGGTTGTACGGCCGTGCACTGACGATCGCGGAAATCGCCGCACTGGCAACAGGTTCCGGCACCGCTGCGGGGCTGCGGCTGCATTTGCCGCTTGAAGTCACCCGGTGAGCCGACGATAAGCTCGTCCCAGACGTTCACGGTGCTCACGAAAAGCACCGTCTGGGAGGAACTTTGCGTAGTTCAGTCAAACTCGGCGCCCTCACCGCGGTGCTCGCGCTCCTGCCGCTGGCGGGGGTCGCCACCGCGGCGCCGCCGGTCGAATGGGAGACGTGCGGCGGCACGGTGACCGGTGAGTGCGCCACCCTCGAAGTGCCGATCGACTGGGCGGATCCGGCCGAGGGCACTTTCCAGCTGGCGATCGGCCGGCTGCCCGCGCGCGACCAGGCCAAGCGCGTCGGCGTGCTCTTCGTCGCGCCCGGCGGGCCCGGTTCGTCCGGCATCGACCGGTACACGCTGAACCCCGGCATCCCCGAGGACAGCGTGCTGCGCGACCGCTTCGACATCGTCACCTTCGACCAGCGCGGGGTGAAGCGCAGCAACGAGGTCCGGTGCACGCAGGCGCTGCTCGACCAGCGACCGGCGGACTACCCGGAAACCCAGGCGGAGTACGAGCAGCTGCTCGACTACAACCGCCGCCTCGGCGAGGACTGCCGCGAGCTGACCGGCGCGGTGTTCGACCACGTGGACACCGAGAGCGTGGTCCGCGACATCGACGCCATCCGCGCCGCGCTCGGCGAGGAAAAGCTCAGCTTCTACGGCGCTTCCTACGGCACGCAGGTCGGCCAGCAGTACGCCGAGCTGTTCGGCGACCGCGTGCGCGCGATGACCATCGACTCCAACATGGATCACAGCATCACTTCGGGCGCGAAGTACCTCGAGACCGCGAGCGCCGACCTCGAAGGCTCGTTCCTCGCCTTCGCCGACTGGTGCGCCAGGACGCCGGACTGCGCGCTGCGGGGGAAGAACGTGCGCAAGGTGTGGACCGAACTGCACGCCAAGGCCGAGGCCGGACAGCTGCCGGTGAGCGCGGAGCAGTTGCGCGGTGAGCTGATGAACAGCATGTACGCACCGGAAAAGCAGTGGTTCCCGCTCGCCACGAGGCTGCGCGAGCTCGCCGAAGGTGTCGAGTCGCCAGCCGCTCCGGTCGAGCCGGTGGGGGAGACCGGGCAGAACTCGTACCAGGCGATCTGGTGCCAGGACTGGAAGTGGGACGTCCGCGGGGTCGGGGAACTGGCCCGGTACGCCGAACGCGCGGCCAAAGTCGCGCCGTACACGCGGATCTCACCGTTCTGGAGTGACGTGACCAGCTGCCTCGGCTGGCCGTCCGAGGTGCGCAACCCGCAGCACCGCCTGGACGTGCGGGACGCGCCGAAGATCCTGATCACCAAGGCGAAGTACGACGTGGCCACGCCGCGTGCGTGGAACTACGAGGTGGCGCGCCAACTGCGGAACGCGGCGCTGCTGGAGTACGACGGCATCGGGCACGGGCAGTTCGGGCGGAGCACCTGCGTCCGTGAACAGGTGGAGACCTACCTGGTGGCGCTGAAGACCCCGGCGCCCGGCACGCGCTGCGCCGCCGTCTGGCCGAAGTCCCCGGAGCCGACCACCACCTCGGACACCCCCGAAACCCGCCCAACGCATTGATTTGGCCCCGCCTCCGGCGGGGCGGCGAGGTCGCTTTTGAGCCGGTCACTGGACTGGGTCGCGTTGGGCCGCCCAGCGGCACGACGCGACCCAGTCCAGTGACCGGCGCGACCTCGCGTGGTGCGTGCGTCGAGACAGTGAGTGCGCAGGCTCGCATCGAGCCTGCGCACCCACGAGTCAGATCAGGCGCATTTCGGGGCGATGGGAGCGTCGGAGCCGGTGTAGACGTAGGTGTCGGAGATGTAGTGGCCGGTGCCGATGCGGTTCCAGATGTTGCTGGTGCCGTAGGTCCCGGTGACCGTCTCGCCTTCCACGTAGCACTCGATGAGCACCTTGGCGTTGTGCGCCGCGAGCCCCTTGATCGCCGCGGTGGTGCTGCCGCTGGCCCGCACGTTCATCGGGTCGCCCGCGGTCTTCACCGTGCCGCTCGGGCCGGACCCGGTCCACAGGTACGAGACGTTCACCCACGAGTTGTCGGTGAGCTTCAGCCCGTCCCAGAAGGTGCCGTCGGCCAGGTCGATACCGGCGGGGTTGGCCGGCTTGCGGCCGAACTCGTCCTTGCCGCCGTTGTAGCCGTCCTGGTAGGCGGCCTGCGCCTCGGGCTTGCCCTGCGGCAGGTCCTTCCACATCTGCCGCTGCGACGACGGGTTCCAGTAGTCGTCCTTGGTGTTCCACGGGCCGACGTCCCACACCGGCGCGTACTCGCAGCGGCTGTTGTCGGTCCTGCACACGCGGACGCTGTAGTTGCCGGTGTTCTTCGGCGCCAGCGAGCGACCAGACGGCAGCGCCACGAAGTGGTCGCGCGACTTGATCACGTGCCCGTTGGCCGTGGTGCCGCCGACCAGGCCCTCACGGGTGGCGTAGACCTTGTAGGTGCGGGCCGCGGCGGCTTCGGCACGCGCCTGCGGGCCCTCGTCCGCGGTCAGCCGCACGCTCGAGACCGACGGCGCGGCGGCGGGATCCTGGGCGAACAGGCCGATCCTGACCTGGACGGTGGTCACCGACGCGCTGAGCACGGCCGGTTCGGCCGCGGCGGGGGTCCATTCGGTCCAGTCCTCGCCGCCGAGGTGACCACGCACGTCCACGTCGACCGCGGCACCGGCGGGCACGTCCGCCGCGAGTTCGGCGGTGATCCGGTTCGCCGGCTTGCCCAGCGCCCGCTCGCCGACGACCAGGTAGCCCTCGCTGACCGGCTGGTCCGGGCGGCGCTTCCAGTGCGGGTCGGCCAGCGCGAGCGCGTCCCCGGCGTAGCGCACGTTCAGGTCGTTGTCGTCCACAGAGGACAGTGGGACGGTCCACTGGCCGCCGGGCGCCGGGGCCGCGTTCACCGGGGCGGCCGCCAGCAGGAGCGCGATCGGGGCGGACAGGGCCACCGCCGTCCGCGCGCCGCGTCTGCGGCCGAGCTTCGAGGTCCGGACCATTGCCGGCCTCCCTTCCACCAGGTGGGGAAATCGGTCAGCCGAAGTCTGCGGAAGGCTCGTACACGATCGATACAAACAAAAAACTCACGCCGAGGCGATGTGCCTGCGCTTGCGTGCCGGACCCAGCCGCGGCAGGCCGTTCATCCGCGCGGCGACGGCGGCGGCCTCGTTGTCGGCGGCCAGCTCCCGCCAGATGCACAGCGAGCGCTCGAAATACCCGCGTGAGCGTTCCGGCTGCCCGAGCGCCTGGTGCAGGCGGCCGAGCAGGTCGGTGACCTCCGCCTCGGACCGGCGGTCCCCGTTGCGGCGGTGCACGCTGAACGAGTTCACCAGCAGCAGTTGCGCGTAGGCCAGATCGCCGCTCTGCAGGCAGAGTTCGCCGAGGTTCTGGTTCGCGTAGCCGACGCAGTGGTCGTCACCGAGTTCTTCGAAGATCGCGATCGCCCGGCTCACCTGCTCGCGTGCTTCGGTGAGGTGGCCGCGGCGCTGGTGCAGCACCGCGATGCGCTTGAGCGCGTGTGCCTCGCGGTGCCGGTCACCGATCAGCGCGCACAGGTCGTACGCCTCGACGAACCAGCGCTCGGCCTCGTCGAAGGCGTCCACCGCCAGCCAGCACGCGCCGATCGCGATCTTCGCGACCGCTTCGCCGTGCGGGTCACCGGCGCGCTGGAACAGGTGGAGCGCTTCGAGGCTGGGGTCCAGCGCCTGCTCGCGGCGCCCGCTGATGCGCAGCGCGCTGCCCAGCCCGGCCAGCGCGATGGCCGCGCCGCGATCGTCCGGGACCTGCTGGAAGAGCCGGTAGGACTCCTGGAAACCGGTGACCGCGTCGGAGTAGGCGTCCTGGTACAGGTGGATCTGCCCGAGGTTGCGCTGCACGATGGCCTGCCCGCGCAGGTCGCCGGTGCGCCGCGCGGCGGCCAGCGCGATGGCGTGCGTGTGCTGCCAGTCGGCCTGGTGCCCGCGCAGGTCGAAGTACGGGGTGAACGCCGCGGTCAGGCGCCAGGCCAGGTCGTCCAGTCCCCACTGGGCGGCCAGCGCCACCGCCGCCACCCCGGTGCGCCGCTCGGCGTCGAACCAGGCGAGCGGGTCACCGACCACCTCGTCGGCGTCCGGCACCTGCCAGCCGTCGGGACCGCCGACCGTGTGCTGCCCGAAGAAGTGCAGCGGCATCCGCGCGACCGCGCTGGTCGCCAGGCAGAGGTAGCCCTCCAGCACGCGCCGGAGCACGGCCCGCCGGTCGTCCTCGCTGTCGTCCACCTCGCCCTGCCTGGCCGCGTACACCCGGAGCAGGTCGTGCAGGCGGTAGTGCGGCTGGCCGTTGGCGTCGGAGCTGACCAGTTCCACCAGGTGCGCGTCGACCAGCACGTCGAGCACGCCGTCGGCCTCTTCGCGGTCGAGCACCGCGGCCACCGCCCAGGTGGGGAACTGGACGGGCCCGAGCAGGCCGAGGCCGCGGAACGCCTGCGCCGCGCCCCGGGGCAGCATGTCGTAGCTCAAGGTCACGCTGGCGTGCACGGCCAGATCCCCGACCTGCAGCTCGTCGAGCCTTCGCCGCTCGTTGCGCAGCCGGTCGGCCAGCATCCGCAGCGTCCACGACGGCCGGTGGGTCAGCTTCGCGCCGACGATCCTGATCGCCAGCGGCAGGTACCCGCACGCCTTGAGGATCGCGGCGGCGCTGTCCGGTTCGGCGCGCACGCGGTCGTTGCCGATGATGCCGGCGAGCAGCCGGATCGCGTCCTCGTCGGGCAGCACCTCGACGTCGATCGGCCGCGCGCCCGCGAGGTCCGGCAGCCGGGTGCGGCTGGTGATCAGCACCGCGCACGCCCCCGCGCCGGGCAGCAGCGGCCGGATCTGCGCGGCGCTGCCGACGTCGTCGAGCACCAGGCACATGCGCCGACGGGACAACCGCGAACGCAGCAACGCCGAACGTTCCGCCAGCGTGCGTGGCATGGCCGGGTCCGGGACGCCCAGCGCGCGCAGGATTTCCGGCAGCACCTCCATCGGGGTGCGCGGGGACGGCGAGGTGCCGCCGAGGTCGAGGTGCAACTGCCCGTCGGGGAACTCGGCGCGGAGTTCGTGGGCCACCCGCACGGCGATGGACGACTTGCCGACGCCCGGCGCGCCCGAGAGCACCACGATCGCGGGCGAGCCGCTGGCCCGCTGCTGCCGCAGCAGGCCGACCAGGTCACCGACCACCTCGGCGCGGCCGGTGAAGTCGGGCAGGTCCAAGGGCAGCTGGCAGATCGGGAAGGGGTTGGGGCCGGGCGCCACCGGTCTCGACCCGGTGTGCCGGTTCGCCGCGAGCAGCCGGGTGTGCAGGCCCTGCAGCCGCGGACCCGGCTCGGTGTCGAGCTCGTCCAGCAGCACCTGCTCGACCTGGGAGTAGGCCCGCAGCGCCTCGGCGTTCCGCCCGTCGGCGTCGAGCGCGATGATCAACTGCTCCCACAGTTCCTCGCGCAGCGGGTGGTCGGCGAGCAGGCCGCGCAGTTCGACGATGGCGTCGGTGTGGTGGCCCAGTTCCACGCGGGTCTTGAGGCGCTGTTCCTGGGTGGACAGCCGGAGTTCGTTGAGCCGCGCCACGGTGGAGCCCCAGGTGTGGCTGTGCGGCAGGTCTTCGAGCACCTCGCCGCGCCAGAGCGAATCGGCCTCGGTCAGCAGCGCCAGCGCCTTTTCGGGCTTCATTTTCTGCGCGCGGGCGGCCAGTTCCTGGAACCGGGTGGCGTCCAATTCGTCCGCGTCGGCGCTGAGGGTGTATCCGGCGGACCGGCTCTGGATGCGTTCGGCGACATCGGCCGAACCCTCGGCCAGGCGCCGGCGCAGGGCGTGCACGTAGGTGCGGATGTTCGCGGCCGCGGACCGAGGTGCCCTTTCCGGCCACAGCACATCGATCAGCGTGTCCGCGGAGACCGCCACATTCGGCTGGAGCAGCAGCGTGGCCAGCAGCAATCGCGGCTTGGGCCCACCCAACGGCAGCACCCGGCCGGACACGATGACCTCGAGCGGCCCCAGTACGCGAAACGAGATCGCAGTCAACAGCACCGCCCGCCTGGAGTAGAACAAACCGGATCGTATGGGGGCCCGTGATCTGTTGACTAGTGCCATTTGTGGGTATTTGCACCGGCGCCCGGAGTAGTCCGGGGGACCGGTGGCCGTTCCCCGAGCAGGCTATACAGCGTAGTGCACGCGGGTTTGTACGGATTGTGTACCAGTTGCTCCCACGCTGAGCCGATGATGCCCTCTTCGATCCGCAGATCGGCCGCCGCGGTGGCGGCCGTGCTCACCGCCGCCACGGCGTTGTCGCTGGTCAACGCGGCTCCGGCGCTGGCGGCCGCACCCGGCACGGTGCAGACGGCCGGTGATCCGCTCAACGTCCGCCGGGCGCCGACCACCGCCGCGACCGTGGTCCGCACCGTGGCCAACGGCGCCGCGGTCAGCATCGACTGCCAGACCACCGGTCCCTCGGTCACCGGCCCGCTCGGGACCTCGACGCTGTGGGACTACATCCCCGCACTCGGCGGCTACATCTCCGATACCTACGTGAAAACCGGCTCGGACGGCCGGATCGCCCCCGACTGCGGGGTCGGCAGCGGCAGCGCCGAATGCTCGACCGGCGCCTGCGCCGCCGAAGGACTCTTCCGCTCCTCGGACGCCCGCTTCTCGGTGTGGGACCGCGACGCCGACGGCAAGTCCGCGGTGGTCGCGTACTGGCTCAAGGGCGGCATCGGCCCGCTCTACGTCTGGAACTCGAGCGGCAACGGCACGCAGGTGGACAAGGTCGTGAGCGTGCCCGACGGCGGCTGGGTGCACTACAAGACCTGCGTCGCGAACTACTCGGCGACCAGCCCCGTGCTCGAAGCCTGCAGCAACGGCATCACCGACTTCGCCTCGTGAGGCGACCCGATAGGGAGGACCTTGTCATGACCCAGGTGAATCGGCGGCTCGTGCTGCTCGGCGGACTGGCCGCGGCGGGCGGGCTGGTCACCGCCGCGTCGGTGCCCTCGTGGGCGAACACCCGGACGCGGATCGCCGCCCCGGCCATCCACGACCCGTTCCAGCTCGGCGTGGCCTCGGGCGATCCGCTCCCCGACAGCGTGGTGCTCTGGACGAGACTCGCGCCGGCCCCGCTGAGCCAGGACGGTTTCGGCGGGATGCCGGACGCGGCGTACAACGTGGACTGGGAAATCGCCACCGACCAGGCGTTCGGCTCGGTGGTGCAGAAGGGCACGGTGGCCACCAGCCGGGCGGCCGGGCACAGCGTGCACGTCGAACCGAAGGGGCTCGACCCGGCACGCGGCTACTTCTACCGCTTCAAGACCGGGGGCTTCCTCTCACCGGTCGGCCGGACCCGGACCGCGCCCGCCGCCGGTGCCGCGGTCAACCAGCTGAAGTACTGCCTGGCGTCGTGCCAGCACTGGGAGGAAGGCTGGTACCACGCGCACCGCGGCATCGCCGCCGACAACCCGGACCTGGTGCTGTTCCTCGGCGACTACATGTACGAGAAGCCGTCGACGAACGCCGACGTGCCGCGGGTGCGCGCGATGGCGCTGGCCGCCGAGACCACCTCGCTCGGGCACTACCGGGCGCGGCACGCCCAGCACAAGACCGACCAGTACCTGCAGGCCGCGCACGCGGCAGCGCCGTGGATGGTGGTCTTCGACGACCACGAGGTGATGAACAACTGGAACTCCAGCACCGCGCCCGCCACCGCGGCCCGCAAGGCCGCCGCGTTCCAGGCGTTCTACGAGAACATGCCGATCCGGTCGACCGCGAAACCGAGCGGGTCGTCGATCCAGCTGTACCGCCAGTTCGGGTGGGGCAAGCTGGCGCGCTTCCACCTGATGGACACGCGGCAGCACCGCAGTGTGCAGGCGACCAGCGCGCAGGGCTGCACCACGATGCGCGACCCGAAGCGCACGCTCACCGGGACCGCGCAGGAGCAGTGGCTGCTCAAGGCCTTCGAGACGCACCCGGCGACGTGGGACTTCCTGGGGCAGCAGGTGTTCTTCGCGCAGCGTGACGGCGACGGCAAGAAGGACACCTGCGAATCACCCGACTCGTGGAACGGCTACGAGGGTTCGCGCGACCGGATCACCCAGGGCTGGGTGGATCGCGGGGTGCCCAACCCGATCGTGCTGACCGGCGACGTGCACCGGCACTGGGCGGCGGACCTGCGGCAGGACTACTACGACCACAGCGACCCGATCGTCGGCTCCGAGCTGGTGACCACCTCGGTGACCAGCAACAGCGTCGGCTCCGCGCCGCCGAGTTCGACGTGGCTCTCGCACAACCCGCACATCAAGTACTGCCTCGGCGAGCGGGGTTACGTGCGGGTGACCACCACGCCCGCGCAGACCCGTGCCGACTTCATGCGGGTGTCCAGCGCGCTCGAACTGGAAGCTGCCAAGGTGCAGATCACCGCGGACCGCAGTTACGTGGTGCAGGCCGGGAGCCGGGGACTGCAGCGGGTCTAATGTTCCACCCAGTTGTGTGACTGGGCGAGCTGCACGATCTTCCGGCGCAGCAGCACGATCTGGGAGCCCGTGAGGGTGGGCGCGGATTCCAGCATGGCTTCGGTGAGTTCCTGGCGGAACTCGTTCTGCGAAAGCAGATCCGCCAGCCCGTCCTCGACCACGCGCGTGGTGCGGGCGGGCTGGTGGGCCGCGGCCGTGGCGGCGTCGCGATCGGCGAGGTGGACGTTGGAGGCCTTGAGCCCGCGGCCCCCGTCCTCCACGTCGAAGGTCACCGTCATTCCCGGCTGGAACAGATGTTTTTCGTCGCGCAGATCATTGGCGTGCATGAATACGTCTTCGCCGCCCTCGTCCGGCGCGATGAAGCCGTATCCCCGCACTTCGTCGAACCGCAGGATCTTCCCTGAAGTCACCCAGACCACCTCAACCCCATGCACCGGTATGCCCTGTTCCCGTCCCGAGAACGCCGGGGAGCATACCGCCGCCCGCGTGCCGCGGCATCCCCGAGACCCGGTCGGGTAATGGGCCGAAGAATCATGCAACATGCAATCCGAAACATTCTGCTTCGGCGTGCCGAGTTCTTATTTATTCGGAAGTTTTCACCGTGCACTGAGGATCGCGGCCCCGCCCGCGGACGGGGCCGCTGGCTCACTCGCCTTTGATCACGTCGACGAGCCGCTTCGCGGCCACCATCGCGCCGTCGGTGCGGATCGTCTCGCTCACGGCCTCGGCCCGCGCCTGGACTTCGGCGTCCAGGACCGTGGTGAACGCGTCGGTCAGGGACTCGGTGGTCGGGGTGCGGCCGTCGTGCGCCACACCGATCCCCAGCTCGGCCACCCGGGCGGCCAGCAACGGCTGGTCCGCGATCTGGGGCACCACCACCTGTGGGGCGCCCGCCCGCGAGGCCGTCGTCGTGGTGCCCGCGCCGCCGTGGTGCACGACCGCGGCCACCCGGCGGAACAGCGCCTGCTGGTTGACCTCACCGACGACGAAGCAGTCGTCGGCCTCGTCGACCGCGGCCAGTCCGGCCCAGCCGCTGGCGAGGACGAGCCGCCTGCCGAGCGCGCGGGCCGACTCGATGGCCACGCGGGCGGCGTCCTTCGGGGCGTGCGCGGCCATGCTGCCGAAGCCCACGTACACCGGCGGCGCACCGGCGCCGAGGAAAGCTTCGAGGTCCTCGGGCAGCGGACGGTCGTCGGGCAGGATCCACGCGCCGGTCTGCACGAGGTCGAAATCGGTCAAGCCGTCCGACGGGCACAGCACCGGGTCCGCCGCCAGCCACGGCCGCTCGGTGAAGACGTAGTCGCGGACGTTGTCCACCGGCGGCAGGCCGAGCGCTTCACGGTGACGGGCGACCGCCTCGCCGTACAACGCGTTCACCCGCTGGGCGTCCTGCTCCCACTGCGCCCGGTTGCCGGTCGGTTCCGCACCGTCCGCCGTGCCCGGCCGCACCCCCGGCGCGAAGTGCCGCGACGGCAGCCCGTAGGTGTGGAAGCACGAGTACACGTACGGAATGCCGTGGTGCTCGGCCACATCGCGCGCACCGGCCGGCATCAACCCGGTCGCCAGCAGCACGTCACTTGCCCCGACCGCCGCGCCCAGCGTCTCGAACCGCGCCGCGACCAGCGCGGGCGCGAGCCGGAACGCGTCTTCCCCCGTCGGCGGCTTCGGATTGGCGACCACCGACCGCACCGTGGGCCCGAGCGGCACGTGCGGCACCCCGGCCCGGCCCAGCAACCGCACGAAATCCTCATCCGGCGGCGCGGAAACCCGCGCCTCCACGCCGAGCTCGCGCAACGCCACCGCGAGCCCCACCAACGGTTCGACGTCCCCGCGCGATCCCCACGTCGTCATCAAGACACGCACTCTGGTTCTCCATTTCCCCTGGTACCGGCCTCAGGCCGAGCATTGTGGGGGACGACCCCGGCCTTGCCGCAAGCCCCGGTGTCAGCTATAGGTTGAAAGGGGCAGGGAACGACACGCCCCGCGACTTCAGTCCATTCAGGACACCCCAAGCAGCAAAACGGCCCGGCCCACGAATCCGTGAACCGGGCCACCCGCGAACCACTGTTCAGCGGCAAAGTCCCGCAGCAGACGGCCCCCACCCTCCCTGGGGGCGGCCCCTGCAACCATCCTACCCCGCCCCCACCGCCGAAAAGGCTGGTCGACAGGGGGCCTGGGGATAACCCCGGACCTGTGTACAACTCGCGATCAAGGGGTCCCGGTCAGGTACCCGCCCATCGTCCGGAAGTAGTCCATGGCGGCGAGTTCCCGGTCGTCTTCCGTGCGCACCCGCTCGATCAGCAGCCCGTGGTTCCGCCCGGTCCGCGCGTCGGCGCCGGCGACGATCACCACGCCGTCGCCCTCCGGGATGAAGATGCGCCCCGGCGTGCCCCCGTACCGCCCCGCCGAGACCGAGGCTTTCACGATCCGCAGCCTCGAACCCCGGTGGTAGGTGAACGCGTTCGGGTACGGGTCCGACTGCGCGCGGATCAACCGTTCGATGTCCGCGGCAGGCCAGGTCCAGTCGATCCGGCTGTCCTCGATGGACCGTTTGTGGAAGAAGCTGGCCTTCGACCGGTCCTGCTTGACCGGCTCCACGGTCCCGCTCGCGATCAGCTCCAGCGCGTCGGTGACGATCGGCCCGATCAGGTCCACCGTGCGGTGGAACAGGTCGGTCGTGGTGTCCTTCGGCCCCACCGGGATCGCCCGCTGCAGCACGATCTCCCCGGCGTCGAGGTCCGCGTCCATCATGTGCGCGGTCACGCCGACCTCCGGTTCCCCGTTGATCAGCGCCCAGATCAGCGGCGAGAACCCGGCGTACGCGGGCAGGAGCGAGTCGTGGACGTTCAGCGTGCCGTGGCGCGGCAGGTCGTAGATCTCCGGCGGCAGCCAGGTGCGCCAGTTGTTCGCCACGATCAGGTCCGGCGCGGCCTCGGTCAGCCGGCGCACGACCTCGTCGTCCGGCCGGTTGCGCAGCATGGTCGGGATGCCGTTCGCCTCGGCGAGGTCGGCCACCGAGTCCGACCAGATCTTCTCGTAGGCGTGCTCGCTCTTCGGGTGCGTAACCACCAGCACCACCTCGTGCCCGCCGCTGAGCAGGGCTTCGAGGGTGCGATGCCCCCAGGTCTGGTACCCGAACATCGCGACACGCATGAGGCTCCTCAAAGTCGGCGGCGGCGCAAACCGGGGCAGTTAAGCAAGCCTCGCCTAAGACTCGCAAGCTTGTCGAGCGGAGAGGTACATCACCCACGAACGTACTAGTAGAGCCTCGCCTAAGTTAGGTTAGGGTCCCCTAGGTAAGCGCTGTATTACGTCGAGGTCGCGGCCACCAGCCGCCGGAATGGGACGGGTATGCCAGAGACCGGAACTACGCACGCCGAACCGCAGATCCCGGTCTACGACCTCGTTGGGGTCGGCTTCGGCCCCTCGAACCTCGCACTCGCGATCGCCCTCACCGAGCACAACGCGGGCCCCGGCGAGCCGGTGACGGCGCAGTTCCTGGAGCGCCAGCCCCGCTTCGGCTGGCACCGCGGCATGCTCATCGAGGACGCGACCATGCAGGTCTCCTTCCTCAAGGACCTGGCCACGATGCGCAACCCGACCACCGAGTTCAGCTTCCTGAACTACCTGCACGCCAAGGGCAGGCTGGTCGATTTCATCAACCACAAGAACCTCTTCCCGCTGCGCCTCGAGTTCCACGACTACTTCGAGTGGTGCGCGGCGAAGGTCGACGACCTGGTGGCCTACGACAACGACGTGATCGCCATCGAACCGGTGACCGACGGTGACGCGGTCGACTACTTCGACGTGCGCGTGGGCTCGCGGTCCGGCGAAGAGTCCGTGTTCCGCGCCCGCAACCTCGCCATCGGCACCGGCCTGCGCCCCAACCTGCCCGAAGGCGTGGTGCCGAGCGAGCGGATCTGGCACAACCACGAACTGCTCTACCGGGTCGAGAAGCTCGAGGCCGCCGACCCCTCGCGCTTCGTGGTCGTCGGTGCCGGGCAGAGCGCTGCCGAGGTGACCGCCTTCCTGCACGAACGCTTCCCGCGCGCAGAGGTGTGCTCGGTGTTCGCGCGCTACGGCTACAGCCCGGCCGACGACAGCTCCTTCGCGAACCGCATCTTCGACCCCGAGGCGGTCGACCACTTCTACGACTCGCCGGAGGCGTTCAAGCAGCGGCTCGTCGGCTACCACGCCAACACCAACTACTCCGCGGTCGACCTCGACCTGATCGACGAGCTGTACCGCCGGGTGTACCGGGAAAAGGTGCTCGGCGTCGAGCGGCTGCGCATGTTCAACGTGTCCCGCCCGGTCGAGGTGATCGAGACCCCGGAGGGCGTGCGCGCCACGATCGTCACGCTGACCACCGGCGAGCAGTCCGTGCTCGACGCCGACGTGGTGGTCTACTCCACCGGGTACCAGCCCGCCGACCCGTCGCCGCTGCTCGGTGACCTGGCCGCGCACTGCCACCGCGACGAAGACGGCAGGCTCCTGATCGAGCGCGACTACCGGCTGCGCACCGGCGACGAGGTCCGCGGCGGCATCTACCTGCAGGGCGGCACCGAGCACTCGCACGGCATCACCTCCTCCCTGCTGTCCAACACCGCCATCCGCGTCGGGGAGATCCTCGACTCGCTGCTGGCCCGCCGGGCCGCCGCGCCCGAGCCGGAGTACGCGGGCACCGGGGCCGGCTCTCGGTGACCGGGCAGTACACCGAGCCGGGCCGGTTCGACGCGGAACAGGCCCGGCTCATCGCCGAGTTCGGCCGTGACGACCGCGAAGTGCCCGAGCTGACCTGGCCGGTCGCCTTCGAGGCGCAGGCCCGCCGCACCCCGGACGCGATCGCGCTGGTGTGCGAGGACGAACGCCTCACCTACCGCGAGCTGAACGCGGCGGCCAACCGGCTGGCCCGGTTGCTGCACCACCGCGGAGTCCGCGCGGAGGACGTGGTCGGTGTCGCGTTGCCGCGCACACCGCTGCTGGTGATCGCGCTGCTCGGGGTGATGAAGGCGGGTGCGGCCTACCTCCCGCTCGACCTCGACCACCCCGAAGACCGCCTCGCCTACATGCTCACCGACTCCGGTGCCGGGCAAGTGCTGTCCACAAAGGATCTCGCGGGTGAGCTGCCTGCCGGTGTCGAGCCGATTCTGCTCGACGACCGCGTTCTGAAGGCGTTCGACGACGCTGATGTGGACAGTCCACAAGAGCTGGGTCGCGCTGCCTACGTCATCTACACCTCCGGTTCCACCGGACGGCCCAAGGGCGTGGTGCTGTCCCACGACGGCATCGGCAGCCTGATCGCCACGGCCACCGATCGCCTCGGCATCGGGCCGGAGAGCCGCGTGGTGCAGTTCGCGTCGGTCGGCTTCGACGTGGCCGTGTGGGACCTGGTGATGTCGCTGTGCGTGGGCGGCCGGGCGATCCTGGTGCCGTCACACCGCCGCGTCGCCGGTCCGGAGTTGACCGGCTACATCCTGGAAAACCAGGCCACGCACATGATCCTGCCGCCGTCGCTGGTGGCCGCGCTGCCGCCGGAGTGCGAGCTGCCCGAGGGCGCGGTGCTCGTCGTCGGCACCGAAACCGTGCCGCCGGAACTGATCGCGCGCTGGTCGCGGCGGTTGCGCGTGGTCGCCGCGTATGGCCTCACCGAAGCCACGGTGAACTCCACGCTGTGGCTCGCCGAACCGGAGTGGACCGGCCCGGTGCCGATCGGCAAACCGGACCCCAACACCCGCTGCTACATCCTGGACGACGACCTGCGCCCGGTGCCGATCGGTGCCGAGGGCGAGCTTTACGTCGGGGGTCGCGGTCTCGCGCGGGGGTATGCGGGCCGTTCGGGGCTGACGGCCGAACGTTTCGTGGCCGACCCCTTCGGCGACCCTGGCGACCGCATGTACCGCACGGGCGACCGCGCCCGCTGGCGCCCGGACGGCAACATCGACTTCCTGGGCCGCGCCGACCACCAGGTCAAGATCCGTGGCCACCGCGTCGAACCCGGCGAAATCGAGTCGGTGCTCGCCAGGCACGAATCCGTGGCTCGGGTGGCCGTCGTACCTCGTGAAGTCAAGCCGGGTGACCGGCGGCTCGTCGCTTACGTGGTGCCGGAAACGGCCAAGCAGAACCCGGAAACCGAACTGGCGCAGGTGAGCCAGTGGAAGGGGCTGCACGAGCTGCTGTACTCCGTCGCCGACGACGAGGGGTTCAGCGGCTGGAACAGCACCTACGACGGCGAAGCCCTGCCGCTGGAGGACATGCGCTCCTGGCGAACGGCCACAGTGGACCGCATCCGTGAACTGCGGCCGCGACGGGTGCTGGAGATCGGCGTCGGCAGTGGGTTGATCCTGTCGGAGGTCGCGCCCTCGTGTGAGGCGTACTGGGGCCTGGATCTGTCCGAAGAGGTCATCGAGGTGCTCGGGCAACGGCTCAGTCCGGACCTCGCCGACAAGGTGGAACTGCGGGCGCAACCCGCGCACGACTTCTCCGGCCTGCCCGCGGAGTTCTTCGACACCGTGGTGATCAACTCGGTGGCGCAGTACTTTCCGAGCGTCGGTTACTTCGCCGACGTGGTGCGTCAGGCCGCCGGTCTGCTGGCGCCGGGTGGTTCGCTTTTCCTTGGTGACATCCGGAACCTGCGCACTCTGCGTGCCTTGTGTGCGGCTGTCGAGGTGGAGCGCCACGGGGAGAACGCCTCCGCGGTCGCGGTCGACGCCGCGGTCGCCTGGGAAGGCGAGTTGCTCCTCGATCCCGACTTCTTCCCCGCACTGGCAGCCGAACTCGGTGGCAGCGCCGACGTACGCCTGAAGCGGGCGGACTACGACAACGAGCTGAGCCGTCACCGCTACGACGTGGTACTGCATCTGGATCCGGTAGACAATGTACTGTCCACACAGGACTTGAATTGGCCGGGATTCGATGCTCTACGCGAGCGCCTGACCACGGAGAAGCCGGAAATCCTGCGTCTGACCGGCATTCCCAATGCGCGGCTCGCGCCGGACCTGGCTGCCTTGCGAGCCGTCGACGGCGGCGACGAGCCACCTGCCAGTGCCGATCCCGAGGCGGTCGCCCAACTGGCCGCCGAACTCGGCTACGAGACCGCGCTGACCTGGTCCGGCGACGCACTGAACGGCGAGTTCGACGCCGTCTTGACCGCGCCCGGCGTCTCCGCAGGCACGGTGTATCGGCCCGCTACCAGCGAATTCCGTGACCCGGCCGCCTACGCCAACACTCCCGCGGCCTTCCGCGACGCGGGTCTGCTGATGAAGGCGTTGCGCGCCTACACCGAAGACCGCCTGCCCGCGTACCTGGTGCCGTCCGCCTTCGTGCCGCTGGAAAGCCTGCCGATCATGACCAACGGCAAGCTCGACCGCGCCGCGCTCCCGATGCCGGACTTCGGCGCACTGAGCACCGGCCGCGCGCCGCGGACCCCGCGCGAGCACCTGCTGTGCGAGCTGTACGCCGACGTGCTCGGCCTGGAAACCGTGGGCATCGAGGACGACTTCTTCATGCTCGGCGGCGACAGCATCACCTCGATCCGGCTGGTGCTCGGGGCCGCCCGGCTCGGCTTGGAACTCACCCCTCGGCAGGTGTTCAGCCACCGCACGGTGGAGAAGCTCGCGGGTGTCGCGGTCGCGAAAACCGGGGAAGCCGTTCCGGAACCGGAGATCGCGACGATCGAGTTGAGCCAGGACGAACTGGCAGGCTTCGGCGACGTCGAGGAAGTCCTGCCGGTGACCCCGTTGCAGGAAGGCTTCTTCTTCCACGCACGGTTCGATCCGGACGCCGGAGACGTCTACACCATTCAGGAGATCTTCGACCTCGAAGGTCCGATGGACGCCGCCGCCCTGCGTCAAGCCGTCCAGGGCCTGCTCGATCGCCACGGTTCGCTGCGTTCCGGCTTCCGGCAGCGCGAAGACGGCCAGGTCGTGCAGGTCGTCACCGCGCATGCCGAACTCCCGTGGCGCGAGGTGGCTTCCGAGGCCGAGTTGGCCGAGGACCGGACGACGCCGTTCCACCTCGAACGCCCGCCGCTGGTCCGAGCCACGCTCGTCCGTGGTGAACGGCTGGCCATCACGTTCCACCACATCGTCGCGGACGGCTGGTCCGTGGTCGTGCTGGTGCGGGAACTGCTCGCGCGCTACGGACCCGCCGCCGAACTGCCGCCGACCAGCTCCCGCCGCGCCTACCTGGCGTCGCTGGCCGCCCGTGACCACGACGCGGCTCGCGCCGCCTGGCGTAGCGCACTGTCCGGAGTGGACGAGCCGACGCTGTTGGTCCAGTCCGCGCGGGAGGGTGCGCGCAGGCAGCCTGAGAAAGTCCACTTGCACCTGAGCGAGCGGACGACGAGCCGGTTGGTGAGTCGCACCCGCGAGCGCGGCCTGACCGTGGGCACCGTGCTGCACGGCGCCTGGGGCCTGCTGCTCGGGCACCTCACCGGCCGCGACGACCTGGTGTTCGGCAACACGGTCTCCGGTCGTGGTGCCGAGGTCGAGGGCATCGAATCGGCGGTGGGCCTGTTCATCAACACCGTGCCGCTGCGCTTCCGGTTCACGCCGGGCGACACGCTCGCCGAGACGTTGTCCCGGCTGCAGCGGGAACAGGCTGCGCTCCTCGATCACCAGCACCTCGGCTTGGCCGAACTGCAGCGCATGACCGGCGCGCAGGGGGAGCTGTTCGACACGCTCGTGGTGGTCGAGAACTACCCGCAGGCCGGCGAGGTCGGCGGCACGCTGCGTGTCACCGGTGTCGAAATCGTCGATGCCGTGCACTACCCGGTCGCACTCATCGTCACACCGGGGCAGCGGCTCGAATTCAGCCTGAAGTACGACGCCGCCCGTCTCGCTCCGGCGCAGGCCGAGGCGCTCGCCGCGCGGTTCGTCCGGTTGCTGGAAGCCATTGCCGCGGACCCGGATCAGCCCGTCGCGCGGGTTTCCTTGCTGTCCGCGGCCGAGCGCGAGCGGATCGAAAGCCGTCACGCGACTACGCAGGACGTGCCGGAGAAAACGCTGGTGCAAGCGTTTGCGCAACAGGTTGCGCGCACACCCGGCGCGACCGCGGTGATCGCCGGTGACACCGCACTGTCCTATGCGGAACTGGACCTTCGCGCGGAGTCGCTGGCGAACCGCCTGCGCGCCCGTGGCGCCGGTCCCGAGGAGATCGTCGCGGTGGCCGTGCCGCGCTCGGCCGAGCTGATGATCGCGTTGCTGGGCGTGCTCAAGTCCGGTGCCGCGTACCTGCCGGTCGACCCGGACTACCCAGCCGACCGGATCTCGTTCATGCTCGCCGATTCCGGCGCCCGCCTGATCGTGGGCGACCCGCTGGGCGACATCGAGTCGGTCCCGGTCGACGGCTCAGCAGAATCAGCGGTCGACGGTGTGCCCGCCGGGCCGGACAACCCGGCCTACCTGATCTACACCTCCGGCTCCACGGGACGGCCGAAGGGCGTGGTGGTCACCCATCGCGCGATCGTCAACCGGCTCGCGTGGATGCAGGACGAATACGGCCTGACCAGCGAAGACCGTGTGCTTCAGAAGACCCCGTCGAGCTTCGACGTGTCGGTGTGGGAGTTCTTCTGGCCGCTGTGCGAGGGCGCCGCCGTGGTGTTCGCCCGCCCGGACGGCCACCGCGACCCGGCCTACCTCGCGGACCTGGTCCGCGAGCGCGGGGTCACCACGATGCACTTCGTGCCGTCGATGCTGGCCGCCTTCCTCGCCGCCGACGAAGTGACCGCCGATCCGAGCTGGGCGGCGAGCCTGCGCCGCGTCTTCACCAGCGGGGAAGCGCTGCCCGGCGCCGCCGCGTTCCGCTGGGACGCGCTGACCGGCATCCCCCTGCACAACCTCTACGGGCCGACCGAAGCCGCCGTGGACGTGACCTACCAGCGCTTCGACGGCGCGCTGGACACGACCGTCCCCATTGGCCGTCCAGTGTGGAACACCCGGCTCTACGTGCTCGACCCGGCTTTGCGCCCGGTGCCCGATGGCGTGCCGGGGGAGCTGTATCTGGCCGGGGTCCAGCTGGCGCGGGGATACCACGCGCGTCCGGAGTTGACGGCGGATCGGTTCGTCGCCGATCCATTCGGGACGCCGGGTTCGCGAATGTACCGCACCGGCGACCTGGTGTCCCGGCGAGCGGATGGCGTGCTCGACTACCTGGGCCGCACCGACCGCCAGGTGAAGATCCGGGGCAACCGGATCGAACTGGGCGAGGTCGAGGCGGCGCTCGCGGCACAGCCGGGCGTCACCAGGGCGGCGGTGGTCGCCAAGGACGGCAGGCTGGTCGCGTACGTGGTCGGCTCGTGCGAGCCGGACGAACTCGCGGAAGTCCTGCCCGCGCCGATGATCCCGAGCGCGTTCGTGCAGCTCGACGAGCTGCCGTTGACACCCAGCGGCAAGCTGGACACCGCGGCGCTGCCCGCTCCTGAGCAGCCTCGCAGCGTGGGCAAACGGGCACCGGAGACCGCGCGGGAACGCCTGCTCGTCGAGATATTCGCCGAGGTCCTCGGGTTGGCCACGGTCAGCGCCGACGACGACTTCTTCCTGCTCGGCGGCGACAGCATCTCGTCGATCAGCGTGTCCAGCCGGGCACGCGCGGCCGGACTGGTGCTCAGCCCGAGCGACGTCTTCGCCCGGCGCACCCCGGCCGCCCTGGCCGAGCACGCGACGGTGGCCGACGGGTCCACTGTGGACTACGGCGTCGAGCTGATCGAGCTGAGCGACGCGGAGCAGGCGCAGATCCGGCGCACCAGCCCGGGTCCGGTCACCGAGGTCTGGCCGTTGTCGCCCCTGCAGGAAGGGCTGTTCTTCCACTCGGCCTACGACGACTCCGGGATCGACGTCTACACCGTCCAGGAGGCGATCGACTTCGACCGCCGACTCGACCTCGACCGCCTGCGTGCCGCGTGCACGACGCTGCTGGCCCGGCATCCGAGCGTTCGCGCCGGGTTCACCAGCCAAGGACTTCCGCGGCCGGTCCAGTTCGTCCTCGCCGAAGCCGAGCCGCCGGTGTCCGAAGTGGACCTGACCGGGCTGACCGAGGCCGAGGAAGCCGAGCGGCTGGCCGCGTTGATGGCCGAAGACCGAGCTCTGCGCTTCGACCTCAGCGCGCCGCCGTTGTTCCGCGTGCTGCTGGTCCGGCTGGGCAACGGCCGTGATCGCGTGGTGCTGCACCGCCACCTCCTGCTGTGGGACGGCTGGTCCGCGTGGTTGTTCATCGAGCAACTGCTGGCGCTCTACTCCGCCGATGCCGCCCTGCCTGCCGCGGGGTCCTATCGCGACTACCTGGTGTGGCTGGAAAACCAGGACATCGAGGTCGCCACCGCGGCCTGGCGCCGAGCGCTGGCGGGTCTCGAAGAGCCGACGCTGATCGGCCCGGCGGAGCGGCCGGGCGATCCGGTCACCCCGACGAACCTGGACGCGGTGTTCACCGCGGAGGAGACCGATCGGCTGCGTGAGCAGGCGCGCCTGCACGGCGTGACGATGAACAGCGTGCTGAACGCCGCCTGGGCGCTGGTGCTCTCCGGGGTGCTGGGGCGGTACGACGTGGTGTTCGGCGCGGCCGTCGCGGGACGGCCCACCGGCGTGCCGGACATCGAGTCCATCGTCGGTCTCTTCCTGAACACCGTGCCGGTGCGCGTGACGCTGGATCCACGCGAGCGGGTGGCCGACCTGCTGCGGCGGCTGCAGGACGAGCGGATGGCGCTCAACCCGTACGAGTTCATGAGCCTCGGCGTGGTGCAGTCGGAATCCGGGCACAGGCAGCTCTTCGACACGCTCTTCGTCCTGCGCAACGCCGATGGCGAGGACCGGTTCGCCGAACTGCGTGACCGGCACGGCGTCACCGCGCTGGCCAACTTCGACGCCACCCACTACCCGCTGACGCTGGTGCTCACGCCCGGCGAGCGGATGGGTGTGACACTGTCCTATCGGGACGATGTACTCGAAGCGGGAACCGCGGCTGCGTTGCTGGAGCGGTACACCGGGCTGGTCCGGGAGATGATCGGCGACCTGTCCGCGCGCGTGGGCACGCTCGGTGCGCCCACGCCGGAGCAACGGCGGGAACTCGAAGCGACCTGGTCCGGCCGTCAGCACGAATTGCCGCGAGACACCGTGGCGGACTTCCTGGAGTCGCAGGCCGCACGCACCCCCGACGCGACAGCCCTGGTGTTCGGCGACGAGGTGCTGTCGTACGCCGAACTCGACACCAGGATCAACCGGATGGCGCGGCTGCTGCTCGCGCACGGGGCCGGGCCGGAGCGCGTGGTGGCGCTCGGGTTGCCGCGGTCGATCGACATGGTGGTGGCGTTGTTCGCGGTGCTGCGCACCGGCGCCGCCTACCTGCCGCTGGAGCTGGACTACCCGGCCGACCGGCTCGCGTTGATGCTGGACGACGCCGAGCCGTGGTGCGTGGTCACCACCTCCGGTGTCCGGGCCGCGCAGCTGTCCACCGGCCAGGCCCGTGACTGGCTGCTGCTGGACGAACTGGATCTGGATGTCCACGTGGGACACTCCCTGTCCGATGTGGAGCGGCCAGGGTTCGAACGGGACCGGGCCGACCGCATGGAGCACCCGGCGTACGTCATCTACACCTCCGGCTCGACCGGCAGGCCGAAGGGCGTGGTCACGCCGTACCGCGGGCTGACCAACATGCAGCTGAACCACCAGGAAGCCATCTTCGGCCCAGCGGTGGCCGGCGCGGGCGGGCGGCGGCTGCGGATCGCGCACACCGTCTCCTTCGGCTTCGACATGTCGTGGGAAGAGCTGCTGTGGCTCGTCGAAGGTCACGAAGTGCACATCTGCGACGAGGAACTGCGCCGGGACGCCGAAGCGCTCGTGTCCTATTGCGACACCCATCGCATCGACGTCGTCAACGTCACGCCCACCTACGCGCACCTGCTGTTCGAGCAGGGATTGCTGGAGCGCGGTGAGGGTCGGCACCGGCCGGTGCTGGTGCTGCTCGGCGGTGAAGCCGTGTCCGACCAGGTGTGGTCGCGACTGCTCGAAACCGAGGACACCTACGGTTACAACCTCTACGGCCCCACCGAATACACGATCAACACCCTCGGCGGCGGTACCACCGACAGCCGCACGCCGACGGTCGGCAGGCCGATCTGGAACACCGACGCGTACATCCTCGACGCCTGGCTGCGACCGGTGCCCGACGGTGTGGCGGGGGAGCTCTACATCAGCGGCGCCGGGTTGGCCCGCGGTTACCTGCGACGGCCCGCGCTGACCGCGGGCCGGTTCGTCGCCGACCCGTTCGGGGACGTCGGGGGCGGGCGCATGTACCGCACCGGCGACCTGGTCCGCCGGCGGCCGGACGGCATCATCGACTTCCTGGGCCGCACCGACGACCAGGTGAAGGTGCGGGGTTACCGCGTCGAGCTCGGGGAGATCGAGTCCGTGCTCGGCGGGTTCGACGAGGTGGCGCGCGCGGCTGTGATCGCGCGTCCCGACCCGTCGGCGCCGGGGCTCAAACGACTGGTCGGATACGTCGTCCCGGCGCGGCCGACCGGCGAGGCGCGTGCCGAAGCCGAGGCGGCGCAGATCGGCGAGTGGCAGCAGGTCTACTCCGACGAGTACACCGAGATCCCGGTCGCGGTGTTCGAAGAGGACTTCGCCGGCTGGGACTCCAGCTACGACGGCCTGCCGATCCCGCTCGAGCACATGCGGGAGTGGCGGCAGGCCACAGTGGACCGGATCACCGAGCTGCGACCGCGGCGCGTGTTGGAGATCGGGGTCGGCACCGGCCTGCTGCTGGGCAAGCTCGCGCCGCTGGCCGAGGAGTACTGGGGTACCGACTTCGCGGCACCGGTGATCGAGAAGCTGCGCGCCGAACTGGCCGCTGAACCTGACCTCGCGGCCAAGGTGAACCTGCGCTGCCGTCCGGCGCACGAGCTGGACGGCCTGCCCGCCGGGCGCTTCGACACCATCGTGATCAACTCGGTGATCCAGTACTTCCCGAGCGCCGAATACCTCACCCGTGTGCTCACGGGCGCGCTCGACCTGCTCGCGCCCGGTGGCGCGTTGTTCGTCGGTGACGTGCGGAACCTGCGCCTGATCACGCACTTCCACACCGCGATCCGCGGTGGCGAGGACGCGGCGGCGGTCGAACGCAGCGTCGCCATGGAGAAGGAACTGCTGCTCGACCCGGACTACTTCGCCGCACTCGCGGCCGAGGTCCCGGGCGTGCGAGCCGAGATCCGGACCAAACGCGCCCGGCACCACAACGAGCTGAGCCGGTACCGGTACGACGTGGTGCTGAGGCGCGAGCCGGTCTCGACAGTCGACCTGTCGGACGTTCCCCGCGAGCCGTGGCCGGGTGTCGAGCAACTTGAGGCGCGGCTGCGGGAGCACACCGGCCCGATGCGTGTCGGCTCGATCCCGGACGCACGCCTTTCCCCTGATGCGGTCGAGCAGGAGGACGTGCACGAGTTGGGGGCCTCGCTCGGCTACCACGTGCACACCACCTGGTCGGACGGCGGTTTCGAGGCGGTGTTCACCTTGGAGGGTGGGCCCACGGCCGGGCTGTACCGGCCCGGCGGCGCCGCCGAGCACGCCAACGACCCGTCCGCCGCGCGCGGCACCGGGGCGCTCGTCGCCAAGTTGCGTGCCGACCTCAAGCAGAGCCTGCCGGACTACATGGTGCCGTCGGCGCTGGTCGTCCTGGACGAACTGCCGCTGACGGACAACGGCAAGCTCGACGTCAAAGCCCTCCCGGAGGCGGACCCGGCCGTGCGGCTCACCGAGTCGCGGGCGCCGCGGACCCCGGCCGAGGAGGTGCTGTGCACGCTCTTCGCGGAGGTCCTCGGCCTGCCGGAGGTCGGTGTCGAGCACAACTTCTTCGACCTCGGCGGGCATTCGCTGCTCGCCACCCGGCTGATCAGCCGGGCCCGCACCGACCTCGGCGCGGAGCTGGCGATCCGCGACCTGTTCGAGGCGCCGACGCCCGCCGACCTGGCACTGCGCACCGGCTCCACTTCGGACCGTCCGGCGATCTCGCCGGTCGAACGTCCTTCGCTGGTCCCGCTCTCGTCGGCGCAACAGCGGCTCTGGCTGCTGGACCGGATGGGCGGCGGTGCGGGGTACCACTTCCCGCTGGTGGTCCGGCTGACCGGCGCGCTCGACGTGGCCGCGCTCCGGGCCGCGCTCGGTGACGTCCTGCGGCGGCACGAGGTCCTGCGCACGGTGTTCCCCGAACGGGACGGCGAGCCGCACCAGCTGGTGCTGGACGCTCCCGAGCCGGAGTTCGTGGTGCGGGACGTGCCCGAAGTGCCGGACCTCGACGAACTCGTCCGCCGCCCCTTCGACCTGGGCAGGCAGGTGCCGATCCGGGTCGACGTGCTGCGCCTCGGCCCTGATGACCACGTGCTCGCGATCCTGCTGCACCACATCGCCACCGACGAGTGGTCGGACCGGCCGTTCCTCGCCGACCTCGCGACCGCCTACCGCGCGCGGCTCGACGGCGCGGCCCCGGACTGGTCGCCGCTGCCGGTGCAGTACGCCGACTACACCCTCTGGCAGCGCGCGCTCCTGAGTGGACCTTCCGGTGAGCGGCAGGAACGGTTCTGGGCAGAGACCCTTCGCGAGTTGCCCGACGAACTCCTGCTGCCGGTCGACCGCCCGCGACCCGCCCGGCCCACGGGCCGCGGTGGCCGGGTCCGGGTCGAGGTGCCGGATCGGATCGCCCGTCCGCTGCGGGAGCTGGCCGCCGAGTCCGGCGCGAGCATGTTCATGGTGGCGCACGCCGCGGTCGCCACCTTGCTGCACCGGCTGGGCGCGGGCGCCGACATCCCGCTCGGTGCCCCGGTCGCCGGTCGTGCCGACGCCGCACTCGAGGACCTGGTCGGCTTCTTCGTGAACACGCTGGTCCTGCGGGCCGACCTCAGCGGCGACCCGGCTTTCGGCGAGGTGCTGGCCCGGGTGCGGGAGGCGTCGTTCGCCGCCTTCGAGCACCAGGACCTGCCGTTCGAGCGCGTGGTCGAGGTGGTGAACCCGGAGCGCGTGACCGGGCGAAACCCGCTGTTCCAGGTGATGGTGGCCTACCACCACCGCCCCGGCGGTGAGCCCGACGTGCTGGGCCTGCCCACGGAATGGCTCGACACCGACCTCGGCGTCTCGCAGTTCGACCTCGGCTTCGTGGTGATCGACCGGCCAGAAGCCGGCGAGCTGAGCGTGCAGCTGAACTACTCGGCGGAGCTGTTCGACGCGCGCACCGCCGAGTCGCTGGCGGACCGCCTGGTGCGGGTGCTCGACCAGGTCGGTCACGAGCCACGCCGTCCGGTCGGCACCCTCGAAGTGCTGACCGACGCCGAGCGCGACCAGGTCCTGCACTCGTTCAACGACACCGCCCGTGCCGTGCCGCCCGAGACGCTGACCGAGCTGTTCGTCCGGCGAGTGCAGCTCGCGCCCGACGCGGTGGCCGTCGTGGATCGCGCGCGTTCGGTGACCTACCGCCAGCTCGACGAGCAGGCGGACCGCGTCGCCGCGCTGCTCGCCGCACACGGCACCGGACCGGAGAGCGTGGTCGGCATCGCGGTGCCGAAGTCGATCGAAATGGTGGCCACCGTGCTGGCCGTCCTCAAGCTCGGCGCCGCGTACCTGCCGCTGGACCTCGCGCACCCGGGCGACCGCATCGCGTACCTGCTCACCGACTCGGGCGCGCGACTCGTGGTCGCCACCCGAGCCGACGACCTGCCCTCGGTCGCCGGCGTCACCCGCCTGGACCTCGACGCGGTCGACCTACCGGACGCGCCTCCCCTCGGCGCCGGTCCGGCGAGGCTGGACTCCGCCTGCTACGTCATCTACACCTCGGGGTCCACCGGCAGGCCCAAGGGCGTGGTCGTACCGCACGAGGGCATCGCGAGCCTGGCGGCGACCGCCGTCGAGCGGATGCACGCGTCGGCGGACAGCCGCGTGCTGCAGTTCGCGTCGGTCGGCTTCGACGTCGCCGCGTTCGAGCTGACCATGGCGCTGTGCGTGGGAGGGCGACTGGTCATTGCGCCCGACGAGGTGCGCGTCGCGGGTCCCGAGCTCACCGACTTCCTGCGGGAACGCCGGATCACGCACATGATCCTGCCCCCCTCGCTGGTCTCGGCCCTGCCGCCGGACTGCGACCTGCCCGACGGCTCGACCATCCTGGTCGGCACCGAGGTCGTGCCGCCGGACGTGATCGAGCGCTGGGCCCACCGGCTCAACCTGCTCGTCGCCTACGGCCTCACCGAGGCCACGGTCAACTCGACGCTGTGGCGGGCCGAGCACGGCCACCGCGGTGCCGTGCCGATCGGCGTGCCCGACCCGAACACCACCGCGTACGTGCTCGACCCGGCGCTGCGCCCGGTCCCGCCGGGCGTGGTCGGCGAGCTGTACATCGCCGGCCGCGGTCTCGCCCGCGGCTACCTCGGCCGCCCGGGCCTGTCGGCGGAACGGTTCGTCGCCTGCCCGTTCGGCGCGCCGGGCTCGCGGATGTACCGCACCGGCGACCGCGCGCGCTGGCGAGCGGACGGCAACCTCGACTTCCTCGGCCGCGTCGACGACCAGGTCAAGATCCGCGGCTTCCGCATCGAACCCGGCGAGGTCGCCGCCGCACTGACCCGGCACCCGTCGATCGCCCAGGCCGCGGTGACCGTCGACCAGACCGGCGACGTCGCCCGGCTGGTCGGCTACCTGGTACCGACCACCCCCGGCCGGGTCGACCAACGCGACCTGCGAACCCACCTGGCCGAGCTGCTGCCCGAGTACATGATCCCGGCGCTGCTCATCGAACTCGACGGTCCGCTCCCGCTCACCCCGAACGGCAAACTGGACCGCCGCGCCCTGCCCGCCCCCGACTTCGCCGCGCTGACCGGCGACGACCAGCCCGCCACCCCGGCCCAGGAGGCGGTCGCCACCCTGGTCGCCGAGGTGCTCGGCCTGCCACGCGTCGGCCTGCACGACAACTTCTTCACGCTGGGCGGCCACTCGATGGCGTCCATGCGCCTGATCGCCCGCATCCGCGCCGACCTCGGCGCCCAGCTCCGCATCCGCGACGTCTTCGACGCCCCCACCGTGGCCGGCCTCGCCGACCTCCTCACGGCAGCGACCGCGCCCACGCCCACCCGCGCCGGCCTTCGTGCGGAACCGCGTCCCGAGCGCGTGCCACTGGCCCCGGCCCAACGGCACCGCTGGGCCGAGTACCGCGCCGCCGGCCCGCGACCCGGCTACGACATCGCCATGGCCATGCGCTCACCCGCCTTCGACGAAGCCGCCCTCGACGCGGCCCTGCACGACGTCTTCACCCGGCACGAACCCCTGTCCACCGTCTTCGAGGAGGCCGGCGACGAAGTCTGGCAGCGACTCCGCGACCCGGGCCGCATCCTCGAAACCGCGCACGGCGACCTCGAAGCCCTCGTGCTCGAAGGTGGCGACCTCACCACCGACCCGCCCGCGCGCTTCCGCCTCGTCCCACTCGACTCCGGCGAGCAAGCTCTCCTCTTCACCGCGTACTACGTCGGCGTCGACGAATGGTCGGTCGTGCCGCTCCTGCGCGACCTCGACACCGCCTACGCCGCCCGCCTCGCCGGACGCGCACCGGAGTTCGCGCCCCTGCCCGTCGGCTACGCGGACTACGGCCGCTGGGCCCGCGAGCACGACGGCCGGCACCTCGGCTACTGGTGCCAGGTGCTGCGCGGCCTGCCCACCGACCTGGCGCTGCCAGTGGACCGCCCGCGTCCCGCGGACCCGACCCGCCGGGGCGACTTCGTCGAGTTCACCATCGAGCCTGACCTCCACGATGACCTCGACGCACTCGCCCAGCAGACCGGCACAAGCCTGTTCATGGTGCTTCAAGCTGCCCTGGCCACCCTGCTCACCAGGCTCGGTGCGGGCACCGATCTCCCCATCGGTGCCCTGGTCGCCGGTCGTGAGGACGACCGGCTGACCGATCTCGTCGGTTGCTTCTTCAACACCGTAGTACTCCGCACCGACACAAACGGCGAACCGACGTTCGTCGAGCTGCTCGCCCGGGTCCGCGAGACCGACCTGAGCGCCTTCGAACACCAGGACGCCGCCTTCGCCGACGTGCTGGCCGAGGTGCCGGGCTGGCGCGGTCCGCAGGTCGTCCTCGTGCACCATGAGTCCGTCGCCGCGCTGGAGTTGAGCGGGCAGGACGCCCGCTACGAGTCGGTCCGCCTCGGCACCACGCACGCCGAGCTGACCCTCAGCTTCTTCGAAGCCCCCGGCGCGGTGCCCTGCTACCTGAGCTACGCCACCGACCTGTTCGACGCCGGCACCGCGACGCGGCTCGCCGGTGCACTGCTGGAAGTGCTGGCCGAGGTCGTGGCCGCCCCGGAAACCCCCGTTAAGGAGAACAGAGGATGAGCAACCCCTTCGACAACCCCGACGGCACGTTCTCGGTGCTGGTCAACGAGGAGCAACAGCACAGCCTGTGGCCGGAGTTCGCCGAGGTGCCGGCCGGCTGGACGGTCGCCTTCGGCCCCGCCGCCCGCCAGGAATGCCTGGACTACGTCGAAACCAACTGGACCGACCTGCGCCCAGCCTCCCTGCGCTGACGCTTCGCCGACACAAAAGAGCGGGGCACCACGAGGTGCCCCGCTCTTTCGCTACCTGGTTCTTGTGTCAGGAAGTGACGGGCTTGACCTCGGTCGCCGGGTCGCCGTCCACCGCGGCGGTCAGCTGCGGCACCAGCCGCTCGACCACCCACGGCACCGACAGCGGCGACACGAACGAGATGCCCGCGCCGTACGGGCTGGCCTCGTCGATCAGCACCTCGCGCTTCTCCTGCGCCACCCGCATGCCCGAGTACAGCGTGTCCTTGCTCAACGTCGCCTGGCCCTCGGCCACCCCGGCCACGATCCACGACATCACGTCCACGTTGAGCAGATCGGTGCGCTCCGGGCTGATGTTCGCGCCGAACTTGTCGCCGATGACCTGGTCCAGGTTCGGCGGCAGGACGAAGCCGAGCGAGGACAGCACCCGCGAGCGCGGGTCCTCACTGCCGTAGATGAAGTAGCCCTGGTAGGTGGTCGCCATCAGCGCGCTCTTGCCCGCGAACTCCGGGTGCTCCTGCTTGACCTGGCTCAGCTTCGCCTCGACGTCGGAGATCACCTTCTCACCATCGGCCGCCCGGCCGACGGCCTTGGTGATCCGGCGGGTGCTCTCCTGCCACGGCACCCCGTAGTCCTTGAACTCCTTGGGCTGCGCCACGGTCGGCGCGATCTGCGCCAGCTTGTCGTAGTGCTCCTGGGTCAGCCCGGAGTAGAGGCCGAGGATGAGGTCGGGGCGCAGCGAGGCGATCTTCTCGTACTGCGGGTCGGCGGTGCCCTTCATCACCTCGGGCAGCGGCGCGCCGTTCAGCTTCGCCGACGCCCACGGCCCGATCGCGCCGGGGAACTCGCCGACGAACTCGCTGGTGGCCACCGGCACCACGCCGACGGCGAGCAGCGCGTCCTGGTCGGTGAGCCCGACCGTGACGATCCGCTTCGGCTCCGCCTTGATCTCCGTGGACCCGTACTTGTGGTCGATCGTCACCGGGAAGGCGGCGGCTTCGACCGGGGCGGCGCCCGGCACGGTCGGCGCCGGGGGCGCTTCCTCGCTACCGCAGCCGGCCAGCGTGGCGGCAGCCACCAGCGCCGTGGTCAGCATTCCGGCGAAGCGCCGGACGCGGCGGGTCGGGGAACGATCCATCATCAGGTCCTTAGGGGTCGAAGGGCGGGGCAACTCAGGTTTGCCTAACCAAATATGTACGTCAAGTCCCCAGTGGCCGCCCTCGCAGCACAGCTTGGTCACTGTCACTTGTTACTGTCGCTGACCGGACCACGCCGCCCACAGGCGCGCATACCGCCCACCTGCCGCGACCAGCTCCGCATGCGTCCCCGACTCGGCCACCCGGCCGTCGTCGAGCAGCACGATCCGGTCGGCGGCCGCCGCCTGGCTGAGCCGGTGCGCCACGACCAGTCCCGTGCGCCCCCGCAACGCCGCGGCCGCGGACGCCTCCAGCACGCGCGCGCCCGCACTGCCCGCCTCCGCCGTCGCCTCGTCGAGGATGACGATCGGGGGATCGGCCAGGATCAGCCGCGCGAGGGCCAGCTGTTGCGCCTGCGCGACGGTGAGCCGATGCCCGCCGTCGCCGACCACGGTGGCCAGCCCGTCGGGCAACGCGGTCGCCCAGTCCAGGGCACCGACGTCGTCCAGTGCCGAGTGCAGCTCGTCGTCGGTCGCCGACGGTTTCGCCAGGCGCAGATCGTCGGCCAGCGGTCCGGCGAACACGTGCACCTCCTGGCTGATCAACGCCACCGCACGTCGTGTCGCCGCCGGACCCAGCTCGGCCAGCGGCACCCCGCCCAGCGAGATCGACCCGCTCGAGGGTGGGTGGATACCGGCGATCAGCTTCGCCAGCGTGGTCTTGCCCGCCCCACTGGCACCCACGAGCGCGACCCGTTCCCCGGTGCCGATGTGCACGCTGACCTCGTGGAGCACGTCGTGGCCGGGGACGTAAGCGTGGCCCACCCCGGCCGTCTTCACCGAGGCGTCCACCGGAGCGGGGGAGCGCTCGGGCTCCGGAGTGGCCGGCAGGTCGGCGACCCCGATCAGGCGGGCGAGGCTCGCTGTGGCCGCCTGCGCGTCGTCGACCAGGGCCAGCGCGGTCATGATCGGCCCGAAGAGACCGTGGAAGTACAGCGCCGCGGCCGTCGCCGTCCCGATCGTCACGCCCCCGCCCCGCACCAGCAGGAACCCGGTGATCAGCACCGCCGCCAAGCCGATGAACTCGGCGTAGTTCAGGCGGGCGAAGAACGTGGTCACCAGCCGGATCCCGCGCAGGGACAGCGTGACCGCGGCATCGGACCGCTTGCGCACCCGCTCGACGTGGCTGTCGGCGAGCCGGAACGCGCGAACCGTCCGCGCGCCGCCGACCGTGTCGAGCAGTTGCTGCTGCTGCGCACCCGAGGCCACGCGCTGGTCGGCGTACAGCGGAATCGCCCGGCGCGTGTACCGGCGCACGGCGAACACCTGGATCGGCGCCGCGAGCACCGCCCCGAGCAGGAACCGCCAGTCGAGCAACGCCAGCGCGCCGAAAGTGAGCACGATGGTCAGCACCGACCGGGACAACTCCGGCAGCGCCTCACGCACCGCACGCGCGATCACCGACACGTCGCCGGTCACCCGTGAGGTGAGGTCACCGGACCCGGCGCGCTCCACTTCGGACAGCGGCAGGTTCAGCGCCCGAGCGACAAAACTCTCCCGCAACGCCGCGAGCATGGTCTCGCCGAGCCGCGCCACCATCGAGATGCCGAGCGCCATCGCGAACCCCTGCACCAGGGCGACCGCGCCCAGCGCGATCACCGGCACCGCCAGCGCGTCAGCGGATTCCTTGTTCGCGACCAGGTCCACGATCCGGCCGAGCAGCGGCGCGATCGCCAGCCCGACAGCCGTCGCCGCGAAGAGCATCGCGAAGGTGCCCAGTGCCCGCCCGCGCTGCTCCCGCAACAAACCGGCGACCACCGCCCAGGTCCGCTTGCCGGTCGCGATCGGCAGCAGGAGACGATCCGCGCTCACGAGAGCACCGCCGCACGGTAAGCGGGCAGGTCGCGGACCAGGTCGGCATGCCGCCCGACGGCGCTCACCACGCCGTCCTCGAGCAACGCCACCCGATCCGTCTCGGCCAGCAGCGCCGGACTGGTCGTGACCAGCACCGTGGTGCGCTGCCGCCGGACCTGCGCCAGCCCGGCCGCGATCCGCGCCTCGGTGACCGTGTCCACGGCCGTCGTCGGATCGTGCACGACGAGCACCGGCGCCTCCGCCGCGAGCGCGCGGGCCAGCGCGACCCGCTGCCGCTGCCCACCGGACAGCGAGTGCCCGCGTTCGGTGATCGCGGTGTACACACCGTCGGGCAGCGCGCTCGCGACCTCGTCCGCGGCAGCTGCGGCCAGCACCTCTTCGGAACCGACGTTGTCCAACAAGCTGCCCTCGAACAGGTCGGCGTCATGCGCGGCGACCAAAATCGCGGCCCTCACTTCATACGGATCCATCGACGACAACGGCACCCCGTCCAGGAACACGGTGCCCTCCGCGGGATCGGCGTCGCGTCCCAAGCAGTCGAGCAAACTCGTCGCCGCAGCCAGATCCCCGGTCACCACCCCCACCAGCTCACCAGGCGCAATCTCCAGGTCCACGCCTTTCAACGCCCCATGCCGCACCCCAGCCAGCCGAACTTCCCCCGCGACCTCCGCCGGCGCCTGCCCAGTCCCACCTTCAACGGCCTGCGGCGCAGCCAGCACCTCCGCCACCCGAGCCGCCGACGCCCGCCCCTGCGCCAACTCCGCATTGGCCCAGCCGAGCACGCTCAAGGGTCCGAGCAGGTACTGCGCGAGCCCGACCGCCGCGACCAGATCACCCACGCTGATCGTGCCGCTGATCGCCAGGTTGCCGCCGACCAGCGCGACCACGGCGATGAAGATGCCGGTCAGCGTGAGCACCGCGCCGCTGTGCCAAGCCTGCGCCCGCGCGGCCCGCAACGTCGCGCCCAGCGAATCCTGACTGGTGCGGCGATACCGATCGATCGCCGCCGGCTCCGCCCCGATGCCCTTGAGCACGCGCAGCCCGGCCACCAAGTCCGCGGCGATCCCCGACGCATGCGCAGCCCGCTCCTGCTCGACCCCGCTGCGCCGCTCGAGCGGTTTGCCGATCAGGTGCCCGAGCCACAACAACGGCGGAATCCCCAGCAGCACCAGCAACCCGAGCGGCACGCTGACCACCAGCAGGAACACCGCGCTGACCACGATGCCCGTGGCAGCCGCGATACCGAACGGCAGGATCCCGTACACCGACCCCACGCGCCGGGCATCCTCCGTGGCGATGTTCACCAGCGCGCCGGGCAGATGTCCGGCCTCCGCACCGCCGCGAGGATGCAGAATCCGCTCGCTCAGATCCAGCCGAATGCGATGCGCCGAATACTCGGCGGCATGCTCCGCCAAGCGCAGCGCATGCCGATAGGTGTTCGACAACGCGGCGAACAGCACCAGGAGCACGAGCAGCCAGGTCACCAGCTCACCCGTCGAACCCGGCCCGATAGCCCGATCGACCACCACGCCGATCAACACCGGCACCAACGCTTCACAACCCTGATGCGCCGCGGCGAGCACAGAAGCCGCAGTAATGCGCCCCTTGTGCCCGCCGATCGCGTGTCGGAGCACGTCCCGGCCGGTCAACAGCGCCTCCCTGCCTCACCTGCGGAATAGCTAGGTAAGGCTACCCTATAAGCTGCCGTCGTCATGCTCGTCAGAGGCTGGAGGCCGGGTTGGTAGTCGCACCACCTGCCGAGGAAGCCGAGCAGCTCAAACCGGCCGGAGCACGCACGAACCTGCTGCGCCTGGCCGGAATCGTGCTCGCCCTCGGTGCCCTCGGCTTCGTGTTCATCCTCAGCATCGCGATCGGCACCAAGGACATCCCCCTCGCCACCGCGTGGCACGTCCTGTGGAACAACGACGGCTCCAGCGAGGCCGTGATCATCCACGAGCTGCGCATCCCGCGCACCCTGCTCGGGATCGCCATGGGCGCCGCGATCGGCCTGTCCGGCTCGCTGATGCAGGCACTGACCCGCAACCCGCTCGCCGACCCCGGCCTGTTCGGCATCAACCTCGGCGCCGCCGCCGCGATCGTCATCGGCATCGCCTTCCTCGGAGTCACCTCGATCCTCGGCTACGTCTGGTTCGCCTTCGCCGGCGCCGCAGTCGCATCGGTGGTCGTCTACGTACTCGGTTCAGCCGGCCGCAGTGGCTCATCACCCGACCGCCTCGTACTCGCCGGCGCCGCCGTGACCGCAATGCTGTTCGCCTTCATCAGCGCGGTGGTCCTCCTCAACGTCGAAGTCTTCAACAAGTTCCGCTTCTGGAACGTCGGCTCCCTTGTCGGCCGAGGCACCGACACCCTGCTCCAAGTCTTGCCCTTCATCGCGCTCGGCGTCCTGATCGCGCTGATCCTCGCCCGCCCGCTGAACGCCCTGGCGCTCGGCGACCAGGCAGCCAGCGCCCTCGGCGCACACGTCACCGCCACTCGCGTGGCCGGCGCCATCGCGGTCACCCTCCTGTGCGGCGGCGCCACCGCGGCGATCGGCCCGATCGGCTTCGTCGGCCTCGCCGTCCCACACGCCGCCCGCCTGATCGTCGGCCCCGACCACCGCTGGGGCCTGCCGTACTCAATGGTCCTTGCCGCGATCCTCCTGCTCGGTGCCGACGTGCTCGGCCGAACCTTCGACGACACGGAAGAGGTGCAGGTCGGCATCATGACCGCGATCGTGGGTGCACCGGTGTTCATCGCACTGTGCCGCCGCCGGAAGCCGGCGCGACTGTGAACGCCCTCAAGAACTCCGCCGCCACCCGGATTCTGCGCGCCCCCGGCGGCCGGATCTCGCTGCGCGTCCCCGCCCGCGCGGTCATCGTCTGCGCCGTACTGGCGATCGCCGTCGCGATCGTGTCCGTAGTCAGCCTGACCACCGGCGACTACAAACTCTCCGTGCCCGAAGTGGTGGCCACGCTCTTCGGGCAGGGCCCACCCGGCGCCGACTTCATCGTCACCACTCTGCGCCTCCCACGTCTGCTGGCTGCCCTCTTGGTCGGCGCGGCGCTCGCGGTAAGCGGCGCCATCCTGCAAAGCCTTTCCGGCAACCCCCTCGGCAGCCCCGACATCATCGGCTTCAGCCACGGCTCCGCGACCGGCGCGCTGATCGTCATCATCACCACCACAGGCGGCATGCTGGAGACCGCGCTGGGTGCACTGCTCGGCGGCATGGTCACCGCGATCGTCGTCTACCTCCTTGCCTTCAAACGGGGCATGCACGGCCTGCGCATGGTGCTCATCGGCGTCGGCGTGAGTTCGATGCTGTTGTCCGCGAACTCCTACCTGATCACCAGGGCGAGCCTGCAGGACGCCGTCTCCGCTCAGGCCTGGCAAGTCGGCGGCCTGAACGGACGAGGCTGGGAACACGTGCAGCCGGTAGCCATCGCGCTGGCTGTGCTCCTTCCCATCGCCGCGTACTACGGGCGACGACTCTCGATGCTGGAGATGGGCGACGACGCGGCCAAGGGCCTCGGCGTGCCCGTCGAAAGGAGCAGGCTGGTCCTCTTCGGTGTCAGCGTGACCCTTTGTGCAGTGGCGACTGCCGCCGCCGGTCCGATCACGTTCCTCGCTCTGGCCGGTCCCCAACTCGCCCGCAAGCTGACCCGTGCCGCTGGCCCCAACCTTTTCGCGTCGGCGTTGATGGGCGCGTTCCTCCTGGTCGCCAGCGACCTCGGAATCCAGCGACTGTTCCCGTCACAGCAACTACCCGTCGGCATCGCCACTGGCGTCCTCGGCGGCGGTTACCTCGCCTGGATGCTCGCCGTGCGGTGGCGCGCTCGCAGCTGACGGCCGATCAGCCACAGCTGGCCAACAACGGTGTGATCACGGTGCAGGTCACCGACGAGGTGTCGTTCGCCGAATTGAGGTCCTCGGGCACCGCACCAGAACGGTTCGCCGTGAAGGTGAACGGCAGCCCGATGGTCAGCAGGCCGTAGGGCACTGAAAACGCCGCGGTGCCCTTCCCGCCGTTTGCCAACTGGCCCACGGAACAGGTCACTTTGCCCGGCGAAGGCGCGCAGTTGGTTCCGGCAGTCGCCTGCAGGCCGGTCGGCAGTGACGTGGTCACCGTCGTGCTCGTCGCCGGGTCGGGACCGTTGTTCGTGACGCTCACGGTGAAGTCAACTCGTCCACCCAGCAGCCCGGGCTTCGGAGTGCCGGTGAGCTTGATCGTCCGGTCCGCTCTCGCGTCCACTGTGATGGCCGGGCCGTCGACGCGCTCGCTCGCGTAGTTGCTGCCGAAAAGCTGGCCCTGCAACTGGTGAGTGAAGTCCGGCGCACTGGCCGCGACCTTCAACGTGAAAGTGACCTGCGCGGACTCTCCCGCGGACAGTGCTTCGGGGAGCGTGCCCGAATAGCCGACTGGCCCGTTAGGACCATCCACAGTGGAACAGGTGACTCCGGAGCAGCTGACCAGTGTGGTGAACGAGGGCAGGTTCTGCGGCGTGCTGAACAAGCGGGTCGTCGGGTGCAGCACGGTGAAACCGTGGATGTTCGTGACGGTCTCCGTGACAACTACGGTTCCGCCAGGGTGCACGGTGGAGGCCGAGGCGGAGATCTGAACTTCTGCCGGATCGGCGCCTGCCGGCGCGGCGCCCACCAATGCTGTGAGTCCGCCCAACAGCACAGCAGCGAGCAGCGGTCGGTTCCGGCGCATGGTGACACCCTCTCGCCAGGGCCAACCCAGGCAGGGCAGCCGATATCCATGATTCGTACTTTCGACCGAAGCCGTTACACCATCCGTCAGACACCATCCCGCCCGCGTGCATGCAGCCGGTGGCATCCACCTCTCCGGACACCCCTCGCTACCGGTTCGAGATCGACCCACCAGCGACGCGACAGTCACCGACTGCTTGACCATCCGCTTGGTCAAACGGTGACGGTTCAGAGTCTGGATCGGTCGCCGTCGCACCACTCAGTCTGTGAGTGCCAGTTCGAGATAGCCGGAGCTGCCACGAGGACGGCGACCTGCATGCCTGTATCGATGGTCCGCGACGCGTGGCTGCCGTTCTTGTGTATCGCTCAGCCCTTCATACACGGGCGGTACCTAGATGTCGATTTGCAACTACGCGAACGGGCCGTTGCCACGCTTTTTCCCTATGACCTGTTCCGTTCGAGGCCCTTTCTCAAATCGGTAGTCGACACGTGGGCTCATTGCTGCTTACCGTAGTTGCGTGTCCGACAACTCTCGGAATCCTTCCGACGACGAACTCGCCGCGAGCCACCTCGCTGCTGTACGCAAGCTCGACATGGCCTACGCGGAGCTTCTCCGCGGCATCGCGGAGATGCAGGATCGTGAGCTGCACAAAGGTTTCAACAGTCTCACTCAGTTTCAGACGGAAAACGATCGCATCACGAAGGGAGAGGCGCTCGCGCGAGAACGGGCAGCTGATTTGCTGTACCGACAACGAGGTCCTGATCCGCCACCGTTGGCCGAGGTAGGGGAAGCGCTGGCCAACGGCCTGATCAACCGAGAACATGTGGTTGAAATCTGCAAGGTGACGAATATCCTGTCGGACAAGGTGCCTGCCGCGGACCTGGTAGCACACCAGCGGAACCTGCTCGTCCTGGCGCAGCAGGCGCGGCCGCACGAGGTGCGCAAGGTCGGGCGGCGAATCGTGGACTTCGTCGAACAGAACAGCAAGACGGCCGAGGACGACGATCGGGAACAGGTTAATCCGCAGTGCGAGCTAAGCGTGTGGCAGGCCAAGAACGGTCGCTGGCAGTTGCGGGGCGCTCTCGACCGCCTCGGTGCGCAAACCTTGCAAGGATTGCTGGGTGTCTTGGCCAAGCCGAAGCCCAAAGACACGGCCACCGGTGCCCCTGATCCGCGGTCTACGGCTGAGCGGCAAGGAGACGCCTTGGTCGAGATTCTGGAGTTGGCTGCCCGCTGCGATGACCTCCCAGTACAGGGAGGTGAGTCGGCGACCTTGATGTTGAGGATCAACCTGGACGAGATGACGACCAACCAGCCAGTGCTGGTCAACGACTCGACCTACGTTTCGATGAACACGGCTCGTCGGATCTGCTGCAGTGGTGCCGCGGTCACGCCGGCCATCTTCCGCGGTGGCGCCGAGAACCTGACGCTCGGCAGATCGAGTCGCACGGCCACTAAAGCGCAGCGTAAGGCGCTTGCGGTCCGTGACCACGGGTGCGCATTTCCGGGCTGCACGCGTACACCTAAGTGGACCGAACCGCACCATGTCGTTTTCTGGACGAACAGCGGGCGGACTGATCTGAACAACCTAGTCTTGCTGTGCGGTCGGCACCACCGCGTCATCCACCACACGGATTGGCAGGTCCACATGATCAGCGGACGCCCTGCCTTCTACGCACCGCGATGGCTCGATCCGGCTCAGACACCGCAGTACAACTTCGCTCACCGCGCTCCAGACCGAGCTACCGCGTAGATTCGGTTGGCTCGATGATCGGCTCGGGAAGGAGACGGTGGAATGGCCTCGACGGAGAGGGTCGCGGTGGTAACCGGAGCAGGCTCCGGTATTGGCAGGGTTGTGGCGCAAGCCCTGCTTGAGGACGGGTATCAGGTCGCACTAGCCGGTCGGCGGCCGGAGCCGCTGGCCGAAACTGCGGCTGGGTTCGACGGGGCCGAGGTGATTCCCACCGACGTGGCGTCGGCCGAGTCCGTCGCCGCGCTGTTCGACGGTGTGCACAGCAAGTGGGGGCGGGTAGACCTGCTCTTCAACAACGCTGGAACGTCCGGGCCAGCGGGGGACGTCGACGAGATCTCGCCGGAAGACTGGGCGAACACGGTCGGGATCAATCTGACCGGTTCGTTCCTCTGCGCGCACCATGCCGTGCGCTTGATGAAGGAGCAGCGACCACGCGGCGGCCGGATCATCAACAACGGTTCGATCTCGGCGCACTCACCGCGCCCTCAGCGAGCTGCCTACACCGCGACCAAGCACGCGATCACCGGCTTGACCAAGCAGATTTCGCTGGATGGCCGGGCCCACGACATCGCTTGTAGTCAGATTGACATCGGCAACGCCGCGACCGACCTCGCCGCGGCGATCGCCGATGGCGTGCCGCAGGCGAACGGGACGATGATGGCCGAGCCGACTTTCGACCCAGCTCACGTGGCGAGTGCGGTGCTTTACATGGCGAGCTTGCCGCTCAATACGAATGTTCAGTTCATGACCATCACCGCCACGAACATGCCATACATCGGCCGGGGCTAAGCCGGGGCCGGTGTTCTGGAGAGGTAGATCAGGTGAAGAAGAAGCGGAGGAGACCCGGCGACGACGCTGGCACCGGGGCTCCTCCGCCGGCTCAGGAGATCGGCCGGTCGGTCGGCGCGATCGGTGCCGGGAGGATGTCCCGGCCGGTGAGCTGGGCGTCCACCGCGGAGGCGGCGGAGCGGCCCTCGGCGATCGCCCACACGATGAGCGACTGCCCGCGGCCCATGTCGCCGGCGACGAAGACGTCGTCGAGGCTGGTCCGGAACTTTGCGTTGCGGGCGACGTTGCCGCGCTGGTCCAGGTCCACGCCGAGGTCTTCCAGGAGACCGGGGCGTTCCGGGCCGACGAAGCCCATGGCGAGGAGCACCAGCTCGGCGGGCAGTTCGCGCTCGGTGCCCTCGACCGGAACGAACTTGCCGTTCTCCGAGCGCACCTCTACAAGGCTCAGCGCGCGGACGCGGCCGGAGTCGTCGGCGAGGAACTCTTGAGTGTTCACCGAGTAGAGCCGCTCGCCGCCCTCCTCGTGAGCGGAGGAGACACGGTAGATCATCGGGTAGGTCGGCCAGGGGTGCGCATCGGAGCGGAGCTCCGGCGGGCGGGGCATGATCTCCAGCTGGGTCACCGAGGCGGCGCCTTGGCGGTGGGCGGTGCCGACGCAGTCCGCGCCGGTGTCGCCGCCGCCGATCACCACGACGTTCTTGCCGTTGGCGTTGATCGGCGATTCGGTGAGCTGTCCGGCGGCGACTCGGTTCGCCGGGGGCAGGTACTCCATCGCCTGGTACACGCCGTCGAGCTCGCGGCCGGGGATCGGCAGGTCGCGCCAGGCCGTTGCGCCGCCTGCGAGGACCACGGCGTCGTGGTTGGCTCGCAGGTCGTTGACCGACAGGTCCTTGCCGACGTTGACGTTGGTGCGGAACTCGGTGCCCTCGGCGCGCATCTGGTCGAGGCGGCGGTCGAGGCGGTGCTTCTCCATTTTGAACTCGGGGATGCCGTACCGGAGGAGGCCGCCGATGGCGTCGGCTCGTTCGTAGACCACCACGGTGTGGCCGGCGCGGGTGAGCTGTTGGGCCGCGGCGAGGCCGGAGGGGCCGGAGCCGACGACGGCGACCTTCTTGCCGGTGCGCTTCTCCGGGATCTGCGGGGTGACCCAGCCTTCCTCGAAGGCCCGGTCGATGATGGAAATTTCCACGCGCTTGATGGTCACCGGGTCGTTGTTGATCCCGAGGACGCAGGCGGTTTCGCAGGGCGCGGGGCACAGGGTGCCGGTGAACTCCGGGAAGTTGTTGGTCGCGTGCAGGCGTTCGCTTGCCTCGCGCCAATCTTCCTTCCAGACCAGGGTGTTCCACTCCGGGATGAGGTTCCCGAGGGGACAGCCCTGGTGGCAGAACGGGATGCCGCAGTCCATGCAGCGGCCCGCCTGCTTTTCCAGTTTGGTGGTCGCGAAGTCCTCGTAGACCTCCCGCCAGTCGAGCAGTCGGAGATCGACCGGCCGTCGTTGCGGCAGTTCGCGTTCGGTGGTCAGAAAGCCCTTGGGGTCAGCCATGTGCGGCCTCCATGATCGCCTCGTTCACGTCGCGGCCTTCGCGTTCGGCGGCGGCCTGAGCGAGCAGCACTCGCTTGTAGTCCTTCGGCATGACTTTGCCGAACCTGGTGACCGCGGTGTCCCAGTCGGCGAGCAGTTCGCGGGCGACGGCCGACTCGGTTTCGTCGTAGTGCCGTTCGATCGCGTCGCGGAGCAGTTCGGTGTCTTCGTCGTCGAGCGGCTCGAGCTCGACCATCTCGGTGTTGAGCCGCTTGGTGTCGGCGTCGAGCAGGTACGCGATGCCACCGGACATGCCGGCGGCGAAGTTGCGCCCGACCGTGCCGAGCACGACCACCCGGCCGCCGGTCATGTACTCGCAGCCGTGGTCGCCGACGCCTTCCACGACGGCCAGCGCGCCCGAGTTCCGCACGCAGAAACGTTCGCCGACGCGTCCGCGGATGAAGATCTCGCCGCTGGTGGCGCCGTAGCCGATCACGTTGCCGGCGATGATGTGGTCCTCGGCGGCGTACTGGGCTTCCTGCGGCGGGCGGACGATGACGCGGCCGCCGGAGAGGCCCTTCGCGACGTAGTCGTTGCCGTCGCCGATGAGCCGCAGGGTGATGCCCTTCGGCACGAAAGCGCCGAACGACTGGCCTGCGGTGCCGGTGAAGGTGACGTCGATGGTGCCGTCGGGCAGGCCTTCGCCGCCCCAGCGCTTGGTCAGTTCCGAGCCGAGCATGGTGCCGACGGTCCGGTTGACGTTGCGCACCGGCAGTTCCAGCCGCACCTTGTCACCCGAGTTGAGCGCGCCTTCGGCCAGCTGGATCAGGGTGTTGTCCAGCGCCTTGTCCAGGCCGTGGTCCTGCGCGACGACCTGGTGCCGCGCGGCTCGCGGCTCCAGCTCGGGCACGTGGAAGATCGGCGAGAGGTCGAGGCCGGAGGCCTTCCAGTGGTCCACCGCCTTGCGGGTGTCGAGCAGCTCGGCGTGCCCGACCGCCTCGGCGATCGACCGGAAACCCAGCTGCGCCAGGTACTCCCGCACCTCCTGCGCGATGAACTCGAAGAAGTTCACCACGTACTCGGCCTTGCCGTTGAACTTCTCGCGCAGCACCGGGTTCTGGGTGGCGACACCGACCGGACAGGTGTCCAGGTGGCACACCCGCATCATGATGCAGCCGGAGACGACCAGCGGGGCGGTGGCGAAGCCGAACTCCTCCGCGCCGAGCAGCGCGGCGATGATGACGTCACGGCCGGTCTTGAGTTGGCCGTCGGTCTGCACCACGATCCGGTCGCGCAGGCGGTTCGCCAGCAGCGTCTGCTGCGTTTCGGCGAGGCCCAGCTCCCACGGTCCGCCGGCGTGCTTGATCGACGACAGCGGCGAAGCGCCGGTGCCGCCGTCGTGCCCGGAGATGAGCACCACGTCGGCGTGCGCCTTCGACACCCCTGCGGCGACCGTGCCGACGCCGACCTCGGACACCAGCTTCACGTGGATGCGGGCGTTCGGGTTGGCGTTCTTCAGGTCGTGGATCAGCTGCGCCAGGTCCTCGATCGAATAGATGTCGTGGTGCGGCGGCGGCGAGATCAGGCCAACTCCCGGCGTGGAGAACCGGGTCTTGGCGATCCACGGGTAGACCTTCGCGCCGGGCAGCTGACCGCCCTCGCCGGGCTTCGCGCCCTGCGCCATCTTGATCTGGATGTCGTCGGCGTTGACCAGGTACTCGCTGGTCACCCCGAACCGCCCGCTCGCGACCTGCTTGACCGCCGAGCGGCGTTCCGGGTCGTAGAGCCGGTCGGCGTCCTCGCCGCCCTCACCGGTGTTGGACTTGCCGCCCAGCCGGTTCATCGCGATCGCCAGCGTCTGGTGCATCTCTTTGGAGATCGAGCCGTAGGAGATGGCGCCGGTGGCGAAGCGCTTGACGATCTCGGACACCGGCTCGACCTCTTCGAGCGGGACCGGCGGGCGGGCGCCCTCCTTGAACCCGAAGAGCCCGCGCAGGGTCAGCAGGCGCTCGGCCTGGTCGTCGACCTGCTTGGTGTACTCCTTGAAGACCTCGTACTTGCCGGACCTCGTGGAGTGCTGCAGCTTGAACACCGTCTGCGGGTTGAACAGGTGCGGCTCGCCCTCGCGGCGCCACTGGTAGTCGGCGCCGGTTTCGAGTTCGCGGTGGCTGGGCCGCACGCCGTCGGCCGGGAACGCCCGCCGGTGCCGCCGCGCGACCTCCTCGGCGATGGTCTCGAAGCCGATGCCGCCGAGGCGCGAGGTGGTCCCGGTGAAGCAGGTGCTGATGACCTCTTCGCCGAGCCCGATCGCCTCGAAGATCTGCGCGCCGGTGTAGGAGGCCACGGTGGACACACCCATCTTCGACATCGTCTTGCGCACGCCCTTGCCCAGTGCCTTGATCAGGTTCCGGGTGGCCTGCTTCGCGTCGGTGCCGGCGATGTGCCCGCCGGAGGCGAGTTCCTCCACCGTCGCCATCGCGAGGTACGGGTTCACCGCGGCCGCGCCGTAGCCGATGAGCAGCGCGATGTGGTGCACCTCGCGGGCGTCGCCTGCCTCGACCAGCAGGCCGACCTGCGTCCGGGTCTTCTCGCGGACCAGGTGGTGGTGCACCGCGCCGGTCAGCAGCAGCGACGGGATCGGCGCGTGCTTCTCGTCGACCCCGCGGTCGGACAGCACGATCAGCCGCGCGCCCTCGGCGATGGCCTGCGACACCTCGGCGCGGATCTCGTCGAGCCGCCGGGTGAGCGCCTCGGCGCCACCGTCCACTTCGTACTTGCCGTACACGGTGACCGCGCTGAACTCCGGCAGGGTGCCGTCGTCGTTGATGTGCACCAGCTTGGCCAGCTCGTCGTTGTCGACCACCGGGAACGGCAGCACGATCCGGCGGCAGGATGCGCCGTCGGCGGTGAGCAGGTTCGGCTCGGCGCCGAGCTGCGCGCCCAGCGCGGTGACCAGTTCCTCGCGGATCGCGTCCAGCGGGGGGTTGGTGACCTGGGCGAACAGCTGGGTGAAGTAGTCGAACAGCTGCCGCGAACCGCTCGACAGCGGCGCGAGCGGCGAGTCGTTGCCCATCGAGCCGATCGGTTCCGCGCCGGTGCGGGCCATCGGTTCGAGCAGGACGTCGAGTTCTTCTTCGGTGTAGCCGAACGCCTGCTGCCGGCGGACCAGCGCGGCGTGCGGGGGCACCTCGCGCTCCCGCTCCGGCAGGTCTTCCAGCTGGAGCAGCCCTTCCTGGACCCACTCCTGGTACGGGTGTTCGGCGGCGAGCCCGCCCTTGATCTCGTCGTCGTCGATGATGCGGCCCTCGGCGGTGTCCACCAGGAACATCCGGCCGGGCTCGAGGCGTCCCTTGCGGACGATCGACGACTGGTCGATGTCCAGCACGCCGACCTCGCTGGCCAGCACGACCAGGCCGTCTTCGGTGACCCAGTACCGTGCCGGGCGCAGGCCGTTGCGGTCGAGCACGGCGCCGATCTGGGTGCCGTCGGTGAACGCGACCAGCGCGGGCCCGTCCCACGGCTCCATCAGCGTGGAGTGGAACTCGTAGAACGCCCGGCGGGCCGGGTCCATCTCCTCGTGGTTCTCCCACGCTTCCGGGATCATCATCAGCACCGCGTGCGGCAGCGGACGGCCGCCGAGGTGGAGCAGCTCCAGGACCTCGTCGAAGGAGGCCGAGTCGCTCGCGCCCCGGGTGATCACCGGGTAGAGCCGCTCGAGGTCACCGGGGATGAGGTCGCTGGCGAGCATGGACTCGCGGGCGTCCATCCAGTTGCGGTTGCCGCGGAGCGTGTTGATCTCACCGTTGTGCGCGACGTACCGGTACGGGTGCGCCAGCGGCCACGACGGGAACGTGTTGGTGGAGAAGCGCGAGTGCACCAGGCCGATGGAGCTGGTGACACGCTCGTCACCGAGGTCCGGGAAGAAGCTCTCCACCTGGGCCTCGGTGAGCATTCCCTTGTAGACGATGGTGCGGGCCGACAGGCTCGGGAAGTAGACCTCGTCCTCGACCAGCTCGTGCTCGGCGCGCTTGCGCACGCAGAAAGCGGCTCGCTCCAGCGCCAGTCCGGTCAGGTCCGCGGAGCGCGAGCCGAGGAAGAGCTGGCTGAAGTGCGGCATCGTGGCGGCCGCGGTCGGTCCGGTGTGCTCGGTGCGCACGGGCAGCTCGCGCCAGCCCAGCACCTCGGTGCCTTCTTCGGCGGCGATCCGCTCGATCGTGCTCACCGCGCGGCGGCGGGCGGTCTCGTCGACCGGCAGGAAAGCGGTGCCCACGGCGTATTCGCCGGGGGCGGGCAGGTCGAACTCGGTCACGGCGCGGAAGAACTCGTCCGGGACCTGGATCAGCAGGCCCGCGCCGTCACCGGTTTCCGGTTCGGCGCCGCGGGCTCCGCGGTGTTCGAGGTTCCGCAGGGCGATGAGTGCCTTGCGGACGATCTGGTGGTCTCGTCTCCCGGTGAGATCCGCGACGAAGGCGACCCCGCAGGCGTCGTGCTCGAACTGCGGGTCGTACAGGCCTCCTGGCCTGCGGTGGTGCTGATCATGGCGGGTCACGGCTGGCCGCCTCCTCGGGCGTAGGCAGTGCCGGGCGTCACCCGATAGGGGCCGGTCTGGCGGACTCGGCTAACGGGTGGGCCCCGGACTGCGATGGTCAGTCGAGAGCGAAACGCGTAAGCCCGGAAATCCTGGGCACGCTGATCGACAGGAGCCACACGGCACTGGGTGGCCTGTGCACCGCGCTGTGCACGACGTCGTTGTGTGCTGGGCACACGTGGGTAAGCGCGGTGGCCGAGATCCGTGTGGTGGTGGTCTGCTCGGCGTGCGCTACCTACTCCCGGGTTCGCCGGGTCTTATGACAGTAGTGTGAAATTTCCATTATCGGGACACGTCGCGGTCACGGCGTGGGAAATGCCACGCCGAGGTTGACGGCCGGGTTACCTCGGCGTTAAGCGCCATCCGGGCCGCGAATGGTTCGCTGACCTGCGGGGATGATCGCGCGGCCGGTCAACTTGATCGTTACGGCGGGTGGCGGCCGTCGAGCGGGGGTTCGGGCCGGTGGCTCCGGAAATCACCCGGAAGCCAATCGCGCGGTAACTCGCGCGGGCCCGGACGGCGGGCGTCAGCCGGCGTTCCCGGCCCCGACGGCCCAGGGGTTCATCCGGTCGGCAGGTCGCTGGGGCAAACGGTGGTTGTGGTGTATATCGCGTACTGGTTCGCTGGCGCGGACGGAGTTTCACTACCTGCGCACGCATCGGGTGACGCCATGAAGATCTCCGGTTCTCCCTTCAAATCCCCTGCGAGACCCCCGGCGCGGACACGTTCCGGCCGGATTGTCCTTTTCGCCGCGATACTCGGCTTGGTCGGCGGCATCCTCACGCCGGTGTCCGCGCCGGACCCCGCCTCGACGACAGCGGACCCCGCCGCGGCCGGTTGCGCGGCCCAGGGCGCGGAGCAAACCGCTGCCGCACAACAGGTTTCGGCTCAGGGCGCGGCCTACCAGGCGGTGGTCGACCCCGAGGTGATCGGCGCCGAGAAAACGGTTTCCCACGACGGCGCCGAGTTGCGGATCGGCGCGGCTGCGGTGGCCACGCGCACGACGATCGGCATCACCCCGCTCGCCGACGCGGAGGTGCCCTCGCTCGACCCCGGCATGACGAACGTGACCAGGGGCCCGCGGCACGGCTACCGCTTCAGCCCGCATCCCTTTCACTTCGCGGAAAAGGTGAAGGTTTCCCTGCCCTACGACCCCGCGGTGGTCGGCAAGGACTTCGACACCCGCGACGTGCACACCTTCTACTACGACGAGGCGGGCGGCTGCTGGCGCCAGCTGGAACGCGTGGCGGTCGACGAGGAGAACCACGTCGTGGTGTCCCTGACCGACCACTTCACCGACATGATCAACGCCGTGGTCACCGTCCCGGACGCGCCGGAGGGCGAGTCCTTCGACCCGACGCGGATCAAGGACATCCAGGCCGCCGACCCGGGAGCCTCGATCAGCACGATCGCCGCGCCGTCGGCGGACACCTCCGGTGACGCCCGGCTGGCCTACCCGATCGAACTGCCGCCCGGCCGGGACGGCATGGCCCCGCAGCTCGACGTCCGCTACAGCTCGGTGGGGGAGAACGGCTGGCTCGGCCAGGGCTGGGACCTCCCGGTGCCATCGATCACAGTGGACACCCGCTGGGGCGTGCCGCGCTACGACCCCGCGCTCGAGACCGAGACCTACCGGATGGGCGGCGAGCAGCTGACCCCGGTGGCGCACCGGGAGATGCCGGTGCCGCGGTCCGCCGGGAAGGTTTTCCACCCACGAATCGAAAGTGGTCAGTTCGCGCAGATCCTTCGCCATGGTGAATCTCCGGCCGGCTACCACTGGGAGATCGTCGACAAGAGCGGCACGCGTTCGACCTACGGCGGCACCCCCGAGTCCACATTGACCGATTCGGGCGGCAACGTGTTCCAGTGGGCGTTGCGCGAAGTTCGTGATGTGCACGGCAATCTCATCCGCTACACCACCGCGCGCCAGGCGGACTTCGGCGTGCCGTCGGGCGGTTCGCTGCCCGGCAGCGAGCTGTACCTCGAGCGCGTCACCTACACCGGAAGCGGTGAGACGGACGGCCCGTACGCCGTCGACTTCGTCCGTGACCGCGAACTCGGGGAGCCCCGGCGAGCCGACGTCGGCATCGACGCGCGCGGCGGGTTCAAGCGGGTCACCGCCGATCTGCTGCGCAAGATCGTGGTCACGTTCAACGGCCAGCCCGTGCGCCACTACGACCTGAACTACGGCACGGGCGCTTTCGAGAAGACGTTGCTCAAGTCGGTGTCGCAGTTCGGGGCCGGCGGCACGCTCTTCAACACCCACGAGTTCGCCTACCACGACGACATCCGCGACTCGGGCGGCGGTTACCAGGCGTTCAGCCGCGGCGACTGGGCCGCGCCGGGGGACAACCTGCGCAACAGCGCCATCCCCGGTGACCCGGGCGCGATCAGCGCGCTCGGCGGCAGCACCGGCGACGGCGCCGGTGGCCACCTGTACGTGGGTGCCGGGCCGTTCCCGTCGAAGTCCGGGTCGACCGGGGTGAAGACGGGGTACGCCTCGAACACCGACACCGGCCTGCTCGCGCTCGTCGACGTCGACGGCGACAACCTGGCGGACAAGGTGTTCCAGCAGGGCGGCGGGGTGGCCTACCGGAAGAACCTGGCCCGCCCGGGTGGGCAGGCCCGCTTCGCCGACGAGGTCAAACCGCTCAACATCCCCGGGATCGCCTTCGAGGCCAGCGATTCGCTGACCCTCGGGGTGGAGAGCTACGTCGGCGGGGTGGCCGCGCAGCTGAACCACGTGGACACCTTCACCACCTCGGACCGCTACTTCACCGACGTCAACGCCGACGGGCTGACCGACCTGGTCAGCGACGGCAACGTGCTGTTCGGGCGCATCGGCGCCGGTGGCGCGCCGGTGTTCGGCAGCAGCAGCGAGACACCCGTGCCGATCGGCGAGGGCCAGGTCGACACGAGCGGTCTGCTCGACGACTTCGCCGAGGACCGCGCTCGCAAGGAGGAGACCTACCCGCCGCTGGACACCCTGCGCCGCTGGGTCGCGCCCTTCGACGGCACGGTGAGCGTTTCCGGCCCGGTCTCGCTGACGCCGCCCGATCTCGGCGAACTGCCGCTGTCGAGCGAAGGCGATCTCGACGGCGTGCGGGTGGCCGTCCAGCACGACGACACCGAGCTGTGGTCGAAGACCATCGAAGCCGGTGACCACGCGCAGTACACCCCGTCCGGGGTCGGCTCGCTCCAGGTGTCGAAGGGGCAGCGGCTCTACTTCCGGGTCGGGTCGCGTGCCGACGGTGCCGCGGACGCGGTCGCCTGGGACCCGGTGATCACCTACGCCGGTGCGGACCGCGAGGACGTCAACGAGCTGGACACCCACCGCTACCAGGCGTCGGCCGACTTCACCCTCGGCGGGCAGCAGTCCACCGTGGAGGCCCCGGTCACCGGGACCATGCGGCTGGGCGGCGACCTGGTCAAGAAGGCGGCGACCACCGACGACATCGGCGTGCTGATCACCCGTGACGGCGCCCCGATCTTCGAGCAGTCGCTGGCGTCGACCGCGGTCGGGGAGATCCCGGTGAACCTCGACGTGCCGGTGACCAAGGGGCAGAAGCTCCAGTGGCGGGTGAAGATCGACTCGCCGATCGACCTCAGCCGGTTCGAATGGGTGCCGACCGTGGCCTACACCGCGGCCGAGGGCGTCCAGCAGATCACCGACGCCGCGGGCGAGTTCACGCTGACCGCCAGCCCGCCCTACGCGCTCGACATGTATCCGGTGAACCAGCTCGGCGCACCCCAGGAACTGTGGACCGCGCCGCAGACCGGTGCGCTCACCATCGAGCCGCGTCTCACGGTGAGCGATCCGAAGCCCGCGCGCGTGGTGGCCACGGTGAAGAAGCGTGGCGCGCTGCTCGGCAAGAAGGTGCTCGACCTGACCGGCGAACCCGAGCCGTTCACCGTCGACGTGGTCGCCGGTGACCAGTTGTCCTTCGACTTCAGCACGCTCGACGCGGTCGCCGTGCCGAGCTGGGGCATGACCGCCGGTGGCGTGGAGGTGCCTACCGGGTTTCACACCGGAGAGTGCACTTCGTGCTCTGGGGTGTTCCAGCTGCCGTACCGGGGCTGGGGCGCGGTCGGCTACAACGCCAAGGGTGACCGTGCCACGAAGCCGGTCGTGCAGGGCGACTTGAAGATCGACGAGAGCTATAAGGCGCAGCTGCCCGTCGACGTCGTCCCGGAGCGGGACCGGCCCGCCTTCGAGGCCGACCCCAAGATCACCCCGCCGCCGGTGTACCCGTTCACCCCGTCGCCGCAGACCGGCCGCTGGGGCGCGGGTGACGACTCGTGGGTGGAGAAGTCCGCCGCGAGCAGTTCACGGATGGGTGGCCGGTCGGTCGACCTGCCGAAGTCCTCGGACTACGCCGGGGCGAAAGCGCCGTCGCGGGTCGCGCGGTCGAAGCAGACCTCGCTCACCGTCGGCGCCGGCGAGGTCGGCACCGTGGGCGGCAGCATCGCCTACGGGACCAGCACCGCGGAGGTGGACTACCTCGACATGAACGGGGATTCGTTCCCCGACGTGGTCTCCGGCGGCAAGATCCAGTTCACCGACGAGCACGGGGTGCTCGGCGCGTCGAGCGGCACCCACCCGGGTGCGGACGTGCGGGAGAGCACCACGATCTCCGGCAACACCAACGCCGGCAGCGCGGCACGGGTGATCGCCACCGGCAAGTCGCACGCCACGCCACCGGCCAACGGCACGGCCGGCACCGCGCAGTCCGGGAACGACCTGCCGCCGTTCGGGGTCGGCGGGAACCTGGGCGCCGGGGAGCAGAACGCCCAGTTCGACCTGCTGGACATGAACGGCGACGGTCTGCCGGACCGGGTGTTCGCCGACGGCCGGGTGACGCTCAACCTGGGCTGGAAGTTCGCCGAGACCGCCGAACCCTGGCCGGGTGCGGGGCTGCACGACGGCGAGATGACCAACCTGGGTGTGAACCTCGGCTTCAACACCGATTTCTACGGGTTCGCCGGTGGCGCGTCGCTGAACCAGGGCCGCAACTCGGCGGAGGCCAGCCTGGTCGACGTCAACGGCGACGGCCTGCTGGACCGGGTGTTCGACGGCGACCCGATCAAGGTCTCGATGAACACCGGCAGCGGCTTCGGCGAGGTGCGGACCTTCCACGGCAGCCTGAGCGGGGTCAACCTGGACCAGAACGCCAGGCTGTCCGCGGGCGCGTACTTCTCCTTCTCGTTCTGCTTCACCTTCGGCGCCTGCGTCGTCACCAACCCCGGTGCCGACGCGTCCACCGGCGCGGCCCGCACGGAGCAGATGCTGCGCGACATCAACGGGGACGGCTACGCAGACCACCTGCGGTCCACAAAGGACGATCAATTGCAGGTGGCGCAGAACAACACCGGCCGCACGAACCTGCTGCGCACGGTGGACAACCCGCTCGGCGGCCGGATCGAGCTGGACTACAGCCGCGACGGCAACACCTACGACAACCCGAAGTCGCACTGGCTGCTGGCCAGGGTCAGCGTCGACGACGGGCTCCCGGGTGACGGGCAGGACCGGCAGCTCGCCACCTACAAGTACGAGAGCGCCTTCTACGACCGCTTCGAGCGCGAGTTCTTCGGCTACCGCAAGGTGACCGAGGAACACCGCGACCCGGGGGCCGGTGACGCGCTGTACCGGGCGACGACCAAGGAGTACCTCGGCGGCTACCACCTGCGTGGCGCGGTGCAGCGGGAAACCACCGCCGACGCGGCGGGCAGGCTGTTCGCCGAGACGAGGTACACCTACCAGCCGAAGGACGTGCTGACGGCGAAACCGGTGACCACCGCCGTCCGCGCCGCCTCGGTGTGGCCGCAGCCGGTGCGCACCGACCGGTACTTCCACGAGGGCCAGGCGAAGGCGGTGAAGAGCACCTACACCGAAGTCGCCTACGACGACGTGGGCAACGTGATCCGCCGCTTCGACCCTGGCGAATCCGGCCCGCAGGACGACGTCGAAGTGCTCACCAGGTTCTCCCGCGAGCTGCCCGAGTGCGCGGGCAACCGGGTGCTCGACACCCTGTTCCTGACCGACACGCTGGGCAACAAGGCGGTCATGCGGCACCAGGAGTCCGATGTGGACTGCGCCACCGGTGACGCGCTGCAGCACCGCGCGCTGCTGGCCAACGGCGACCAGGCGGTCACCGACGTCACCTACGACGACGTCGGCAACGTCGCCTCGGTGACCGGCCCGCCGAACAAGTTCGGCCAGCGCTACCGGCTGGACTACACCTACGACGCCGCCACCGCCACGCACACCGAGTCGGTGACCGACAGTTTCGGCTACCGCTCGACCAAGAAACCGGACCTCCGGTTCGGGTTGCCCGCCTCGGAGATCGACCAGAACGGGCAGGAGGTGCGCACGGCCTACGACGAGTTCGGCCGGGTCGACGCGGTCACCGGGCCGTACGAGCTCGCCGAGGGCCGCACCACGATCGACTTCGAGTACCACCCGGAGGCGGCGGTCCCGTTCGCGATCACCCGGCACCTCGACCGGGCGGCGAGCGGGGTGCGGGCGGACACCATCGACACGATCACCTTCGCCGACGGGCTGAACCGCATCGTGCAGACCAAGAAGGACGCCACGCTGCACACCGCGCCCGGCAGCGCGGCGGTGGCGGGCATGACGGTGTCCGGGCGGGCCGACCACGACTTCGCCGGGCGCACCACCGCGGTCCACCACCCGACGAGCGAACCGAAGGGAGCGCACAACACCACCTACAACGCGGTCGCCGATCCGGTGCAGCCCACGCGATCGAGCTTCGACGTGCTCGACCGCAACACGAAGACCGTCCTGCCGGACAACACCGCCACCACGGCGTCCTACGGGTTCGGGGCCGACCGGCTCGGACTGTCCTCGTTCGAGACGGTGACCAAGAACGCCAACGGCGTGGAGAAGCAGAGCTACCACAACGTCCGCGACCAGGTCACCACGGTGAAGGAAAGCAACCCCGAGGGCGGGCAGCCGGTCATCTTCACCAGCTACGCCTACGATCCGCTGGGCCAGTTGCTGCGGGTGACCGACGACCGGAACAACACCACGCACTCCGCCTACGACAACTTCGGCAGGCGCACGCTGGTCGACAACCCGGACACCGGCCGCACCGAGACGCAGTACGACTTGGCGGACAACCCGGTCCGCGAGATCACCGCGAACCTCGGCGCCATCGGGCGCGCGGTGGACTACGACTACGAGTTCACCCGGCTCACCGGCATCCGCTACCCGGTGTTCCCGGCGAACAACGTCACCTACACCTACGGCGCGCCCGGCGCACCGGACAACGGCGCCGCCCGGATCACCGGCGTCAAGGACGGCGCGGGCACGGTCAGCCGCGGGTACGGCCCGCTGGGTGAGGTCGTCCGGGAGGTCCGGACCACCGTCCCGATCGACGGGGACACCCGCATGTACACCACGCAGTACACCTTCGACAGCTTCAACCGCGTGCTCAAGATGACCTTCCCCGACGGGGAGCTGCTCACCTACGGCTACAACAGCGGCGGTCTCGTCGAATCGGCGAGCGGGGTCAAGGGCAAGTACACCTACCAGTACCTGAAGAAGCTGGAGTACGACCGGTTCGAGCAGCGTGCCTTCCAGGAGAACGGGAACGGCACGAAGACCAGCTACACCTACGACGTCACCGACCGGCGCCTGGAATCACTGGAATCCAAGCAGCCCAAGGGAAAGGTGTTCCAGAAGCTGGGTTACGACTACGACGACACCGGCAACGTCACCGCGCTGCGGAACGAGATCGACCGGTCGGAGGTCGGTGGCCCGGTCACGCAGACCTTAGGCTACGACGACCTCGACCGGCTGACCAGCGCGGCCGGGCAGTTCACCGGCAAGGACGGTAAGGCGGACAAGTACCAGCTGGACATGTCCTACGACACGCTGCACAACGTCACGGTCAAGGACCAGCGGCACCAGATCGGCTCGCACGCCCAGAAGGAGACGACCTACTCCTACGGCTACACCTACAACAGCGGGCACCCGCACGCGCCGAGCGGGATCGCCGCGCAGGAGATCCGGTACGACGCCAACGGGAACCTGGTCCAGCGCAGTGAAGGGAAGGAGCACCGCCAGCAGGTCTGGGACGACGAGAACCGGCTCGCCTGCACGCACGACGGCAAGTCGCTGGCCATCCCGCAGGTCGCCGACTCGTGTGCTCCGGGTGCTTCGCCGACAGCCCGCTTCGCCTACGACGACCAGGGTGAACGGGTGCTCAAGGACGGCGGCCACGAGTCGGTCAACGTCTACCCCAACGCCGGGTTCTCCCAGCGGATCGGGGACCACAGCACCACCTCGTTCAAGCACATCTTCGCCGGCGGCACGCGGCTGGTGACGAAGGTGGGCCGGAGCAGCGGTGAGGAGAACCAGCGGTTCTTCCACCACCCTGACCACCTCGGCTCCACCGGCGTCGCCACCGACGAGGACGGGGCGATCAGCGATCACCACGAGTACTTCCCGTCCGGGGAGAGCTGGGTGAACCAGCGGTCCTCGGGGGCGGTGCCCTACCAGTTCGGCGGCAAGGAACTCGATGCCGAAACCGGGCTCTACTACTTCGGCGCGCGTTACTACGAGCCGAAGAGCACCAACTGGCAGAGCGCCGACCCCCTGCTGCCGTCCTATTTGGATGGTAAACCCAACGGTGGTGCGGAAAACCCGGCGAACCTCGCGACGCACAGCTACGCCTACAACAACCCGGTGCGGTACGGCGATCCGGACGGCAAGGCGGTGTGGTTCTTCCTCGCGTTGTTCCTCGGCGGCACGGCCGGCGGGTCGCAGTACGCCAACGCGCCGCGGATCGGTGAGCAGACCTACACCAAGTCCGACGGGCGGCTGGCGCTGGAGCAGGTGGAGGGCGCGGGCACGGTCGTCGGCGCCACGTACGGCGCCAAGGCGCTCTACTCCGGTGGCCGGGCCCTGCTCACCAGATCGGGGCTGGCGCAGGCGGGCAAGGAGGTCGTCAAGGACCAGGCGATCGACCAGGCCGTCGAGTACGTGGCCGGTGAGGACGGGAGCAGTGCCTACAACGCCGCCAGTTCGCTCGGGCGTGCGCGGTCGGAGCTGGTTTCGCAACTGGTCAAGCGGACCGGCGACCTCGCCGGGTTCACCGGGAAGGGCACCAAGCTGATCATCGACGAGAACTTCTCCAAGCGCGGCCTCGCGCCCTACCTGAGGTCGAAGGGTTACGACGCGCGGAGCGTGGATGAAATGGGCTTGGCAGGCCAGAAGATACCGGACGACAAGGTGAAGATGGTCGCCGAAGCGGTCGGCGCGAAGGTGGTGTCGAAGGACCGCGGCCGGGACCTCGGCGGTTTCCAGGAACTGCAGATCAAGCTGCCGGAACGGGTGCGGAGCAATTCCGACGTGCTGCGGCTGATCGAGGAGGCGCTGAAGAAGAACTAGCCGAAGATCACGCTCCGACCCGGTCGCGGCGCCCGCTGATCTTGTCTTCAATGGGGTGATGCGGGAGCTGCGAGCGGCGTTGCGGGCGGAACTGGGTGCGAGGGTGGCCGTCGACGCGGCCGCCCTCGCGCTCTACAGCACGGACGCGTCGAACTACCGGCACGAGCCGATCGGGGTGGTGTGGCCGCGGTCGGCCGAGGAGACCGAGGAGGTGGTCGCCGCCTGCCGTGAGGTGGGCGCGCCGATCGTCGCCCGCGGTGGCGGGACGAGCATCGCGGGCAACTCCTGCGGGCCGGGTGTGGTGCTGGACTTTTCCCGCTACTACCACCGGTTCGGCGAAGTGGATCCGGCGAACCGCACGGTGTGGGCCGAACCGGGCGTGGTGCTGGACCGGTTGCAGGCGGCGGCCGCGCCGCACCGGCTGCGGTTCGGGCCCGATCCGTCCACGCACAGCCGCTGCACGCTCGGCGGCATGATCGGCAACAACGCCTGCGGCTCGCATTCGGTGGCTTGGGGCCGGACCGTCGACGCGGTGCGGAGCATGGACGTCCTGCTTTACGACGGCACCCGGCTGACCGTCGGCCCGGACGCCGGGTTGCCGCCCGAGCTGCGGACGCTGGTGCACGACCACCTCGCGCTCCTGCGTACCGAGTTGTCGCCGTGGTCGCGCCGGGTTTCCGGGTACGGGCTGGAGCACCTGCTGCCGGAGAACGGGTCGAACCTGGCGAAAGCGCTGGTCGGCAGCGAAGGCACCTGCGTGACGGTGCTCGGCGCCGAACTGGAGCTGGCCGAGCTGCCCAGGGCACGGGTGCTCGCCGTGCTCGGCTTCGAATCCGACATCGCCGCGGCGGACGCGGTGCCGTCGATCCTGCCGTGGTCGCCGCTCACGGTCGAAGGCGTGGACGCGGAACTGGTGTCGCTGCTGGGGTCTTCCCGTCGCGCGGACCTGCCGCCAGGCGGGGCCTGGCTCTACGTCGAGATGGGCGCGGAGACACAGGAGGCGGCGATCGCCCGCGCGCGGGCGCTGACCAGGGACGTCGCCGACCGGATCACCGGGCACGTGGTGCTCACCGACGCGAAGGCGCAGCGGCAGCTGTGGCGGATCCGCGAGGAGGGCGCCGGGCTGGCGACCCGGCTCGCGGACCGGTCGGAGGCGTGGCCTGGCTGGGAGGACGCGGCGGTCCCACCCGAGCGGCTGGGCGCCTACCTGCGTGAGTTCAAGCAGCTGATGGCCGCGCACGGCAGGCAGAGCGTGGTCTACGGCCACTACGGCGAAGGCTGCCTGCACATGCGGCTCGACTTCGACATGCTGTCGCGGCCCGGGCTCGCCGGGTTCCGGAAGTTCCTGGAGGAGGCAGCGGACCTCGTCGCGGCCCACGGTGGCTCGCTGTCCGGTGAACACGGTGACGGGCAGGCGCGCTCGGAACTGCTGCCGCGCATGTACAGCCCCGAGATGATGGCGTTGTTCGCGCGGTTCAAGGGCATCTTCGACCCGGGCGGCATGATGAACCCCGGTGTGCTGGTCGAACCCCGGGCGCTGGACGCGAACATCCGGGTGCGGACCGCGCCGGCGTCGATCGACTCGGTGACCTTCCTCGGCTATCCGGAGGATCGCGGCAGCTTCGGGCAGGCGGTGCGGCGGTGCGTCGGGGTGGCGAAGTGCCGCAACACCGAGGGCGGCGGGGTGATGTGCCCGAGCTACCGAGCGACGCTGGACGAGAAGCATTCGACCCGGGGTCGCGCGCGGCTGCTCGCGGAGATGATCAACGGCGAGGTGATCCGCGACGGGTGGCGGTCCGAGGAGGTTCGCGAGGCGCTGGACCTGTGCCTTTCGTGCAAGGGCTGCCTGTCGGACTGCCCGGTGGATGTCGACATGGCGACCTACAAGGCGGAGTTCTACCACCAGCACTACCGCGGCAGGCTCCGCCCGGCGGCGCACTATTCGATGGGCTGGCTGCCGATGTGGCTGCGTGTCGCCGCCCTCGCGCCCCGGCTGGCCAACGCGGTGGTGAAGCGGCCTCGGCTGGCGCGGCTGCTGAAGCGGCTCGGCGGCATCGCGCCGGAACGCGACCTGCCGACGTTCGCCCGCCCGTTCACCAAGCGGGCGCTGGACTCCGGCGAAGGCCGGAACGTGGTGCTGTGGCCGGATTCGTTCAACAACTACTTCACCCCGCACGTGCTCGACGCCGCGGCCGAGGTGCTGACCGCGGCCGGCTACCACGTGGTGCTGCCGGACAAGGGTGTCTGCTGTGGACTGACCTGGGTGTCGACCGGGCAGCTGGGCGTGGCGCGGAAGGTGCTGCGGCGCACGCTCTCGGTGCTCGAGCCCTACCTCGACGCCGGTTACCTGGTCGCGGGCGTGGAACCGAGCTGCACCGCGTTGTTCCGGGGTGACCTCAAGGCCCTGCTGCCTGACGACCCGCTCGCGGCGGTGCTGGCCGAGCGCACGCGGACCTTCGCCGAGCTGGTGGCCGACTCACCGCTGGAGTTCGACGCGCTGGACCAGGACGCGGTGAGCCAGGTGCACTGCCACCAGCACGCCGTGCTCGGGTTCGACGCCGACGAGCGGGTGCTCGCCGGGGCCGGGGTGCGCAACTCCGCGCTGGACTCGGGCTGCTGCGGCCTGGCCGGGAACTTCGGGTTCGAACGCGGGCACTACGAGGTGTCGGTCGCCTGCGCCGAGGACCGGTTGCTGCCCGCGCTCCGGGAGACCGACCCGGACACGCTGGTCATTTCGGACGGGTTCAGCTGCCGCACGCAGATCGCGCAGGAGTCCGACCGCGAGGCGGTGCACCTGGCCGAGGTGCTGAGGCGGGCGTTGCCGGGAGGCCGGCGCTGATCAGGTGCCGAACCAGCGCTGGGCCAGCGCGTCCAGGGTCGGTTGCTCGGGTTCCGGCATGACCTTCAGGTACCAGGGCAGATTGCTGTAGACGTGCAGCAGCGTGTACGCGAGGCAGCGGCGGGCGAACTCGGCGTCCAGCTGCTCGGCGGTGTAGCCGTAGGCGAGCAGCAGGCGGCGGAAGAACGCCCGGTCGCCGCCCGCGACGAAGATGCCCGCGCCGACCAGGTCGTACTCCGGTGCACCGCGCATAGCGGGCTCGAAGTCGAACAGCCCGGTCACCGCCCAGCCGTCGGCTTCGCGGCTTACGAGCAGATGGTCGCGCATGAATTCGGTGTGCAGGAGCACGGGCTCCGGGGTGCCGAACTCGACTTCGGCCAGGAAGCCGGGGATCTGCGCCAGCCACTCGCCGGCCAGCCCCGCCTTCTCCTGCCGCTGGACGGCGTTCGCGCGCTGGGTCTCGAGGAACGCGGACCAGTCGGCCGGGCCCAGGTCGGGAGCGGGCGTGCGGTGCAGGGCGGCGAGGGCTTCGCCGAGGTTCTGGGCCAGCGATTCCTTGTCCGATTGGGTGAGCTGCGGCCAGGCGCTGCTGAGCGTCTCGCCAGGCAGGCGGCTCATCAGCACGTAACCCCAGCCGTCGAACTCGCCGGTGCGGTCGAGCCGCGCGGTCGGGATCGGCAGCCTGCCGTGCAGTGCGCGCAACACCCCGGCTTCGGTGCCGACCTCGTTCAAGTACACCGGTGGGAAGAGCTTGAGCACCAGGTCGCCGCCCACGGCGTAGACCGGCAGTGAGCCGCTTCCGAAACGCTCGGCCTCGCGGTCGGTCAGGCCCAGCTCGTCCAGCAGCGCGGCGACCCCGGGTCGCACCTGCTCGTCGGCGAGCGCTTCGAACTGTTCCTCGGTCCCGGCCTCGGGAAAGAACGGCATGCGCGGACCGTAGGACACCGCGGTGACGACCGCGACGGAATTATGGTGGCCGGGTGACCCTGCAGCGCGCGCGTGAACTCGACGAGACCGATCCGCTCTACGCCTTCCGCGACCGGTTCCTGCCCGCCGACGAGAAAATGGTGGCCTACCTCGACGGCAACTCGCTCGGCCGCCCACCACGCGCGGCGCTCGAACGGCTCGAAACGCTGGTGCGCGAGAACTGGGGCGGACGGCTGATCCGCGGCTGGGCCGACGGGTGGATCGAGCTGCCGACCCGCCTCGGGGACCGGCTCGGCGAGGTGGTGCTCGGGGCCGCGCCCGGCCAGGTGGTGCTCGGCGAGTCGACCTCGGTCTGGCTGTACAAGCTGCTGCGGGCCGCGCTGGCCCTGCGGCCCGGCCGGCGTGAGATCGTCACCGATCGGCACAACTTCCCGACCGACCGCTACCTGGTCGAAGGCATCGCCGAGGAGCTCGGCTGCCGGGTCCGCTGGGTGGAAACCGAGCTCGACACCGGGCCGGCCGTCGAGCAGGTCGCCGCGCTCGTCGGGCCGGACACCGCGGTCGTGACCCTGAGCCAGGTCGACTACTGGTCGGCGCACGTGTCCGACCTGCCCGCGATCACCCGACTGGTCCACGAGGCCGGGGCGCTGGTCGTCTGGGACCTCTGCCACAGCGCGGGCTCGCTCCCGCTTTCGCTCGACGCCGACGAAGTGGACTTCGCGGTCGGCTGCACCTACAAGTTCCTCTGCGGCGGACCCGGCTCACCCGCGTTCGCCTACGTGCGCCGGGACCTGGTCGACGAGGTGCGCCAGCCGATCTGGGGCTGGTTCGGCAGGCGGGACCTGTTCGAGATGGGGCCCGGCTACGAACCGGCGGACGGGGTGCGCCGCCTGCTCTCCGGCACGCCGCCGGTGGTCGGGCTCGCGGGCGTGGAGGCCGGGGTCGAGCTGATCGCCGAAGCGGGCATGCCCGGCATCCGGGCGAAGGCGGTAGCGCTCACCGAGTTCGCCGTCCAGCTGTTCGACGACCACCTCGCGCCACTGGGCTTCGAACTCGGCTCACCTCGGGACCCGGACCTGCGCGGCGGTCACGTGACGATCCGGCGAGCCGACGCACGCGAACTCTCGGCCGCGCTCATCGAGGCCGGGGTGCTGGTCGACTTCCGCGCACCCGACGGCATCCGGCTCGGGCTCTCGCCGCTGACCACCGGGTTCGAGGAGCTCTACCGCGCGATGGAGGTCATCCGGGACCGCGCTCGGTGACCACCGCGGTGATCAGCTCGGCCGGGGTCACGTCGAAGGCCGGGTTGAACACCGGCGCGCCGGCGGGCGCGGTCGGGACCCCGCCCCAGGAGGTCACCTCGTCCGCGTGCCGTTCCTCGATCTCGATGAGGTCGCCGCTGGGCGTGTGCTCGTCCAGCGTGGACGAAGGCGCGACCACGAGGAACGGCACGCGGTGGCGGGCGGCGGCCAGCGCGAGCCCGTAGGTGCCGACCTTGTTCGCCACGTCGCCGTTCGCCGCCACGCGATCCGCGCCGACCACCACGCAGTCGACCAGGCCGCGGGCGAGCGCCGACGCCGCCGCGACGTCGGGCAGCACGCGGTACGGCACCCCGACGTCCGCCAGCTCCCAGGCGGTCAGCCGCGCACCCTGCAGCAGTGGCCGCGTCTCGTCGACCAGCACGTATTCGACCTCCCCGGCCGCGTGCAGGTGCCAGACCACGCCGAGCGCGGTGCCCCAGCTGACCGTCGCGAGGCGGCCGGCGTTGCAGTGGGTGAGCAGGCGCAGCGGCCGTCGCGGGCACAACTCCCGGATCAGGTCGGCGGCGTGACCGGACGCCGTGCGGCACAGTTCCTCGTCTTCGGTGAGGACCGCGAGCGCCTCGGCGAGCACGGCGTCCGCGCCGGACGGCAGCTTCGCCAACGCCCGTCGCACGCCCCAGGCCAGGTTCACCGCGGTGGGCCGCGCCTGCGCCAGCCGCTCGGCTTCGCCTTCGACGTTCACGCCGTGCCGGGCCGCGAGCGCGACCCCGAGCGCACCGGCCGCGCCGAGGGCCGGAGCACCGCGGATCGCCAGCCGCTGGATGGCGTCGATCAGCTCGGCGACCGTCCGCAGTCGCAGGAGCCGGTACTCACCGGGCAGGGCGCACTGGTCGACGAGCACCACCACGCCGTCGTCCCAGTCGATGGTGCGCTGGTCAACCGAACCCATGGGCCGAAGGTAGCTCAGCCGAGGCCGACCAGCGCGACCGTCAGCGGCAGCAACGCCACGATCAGGATCGCGCCGCAGACGTCGAACGCCACCCCGGACCGGATCATCCGCGTGATCGGCACCGTGCCCGAGCCGTAGACGATGGCATTTTGGGGCGTCGCGACCGGCAGCATGAAGCCGAACGAAGCGGCGAAGGTGGCGGCCAGCGCGGGCATCAGCGGGTCGACCCCGGCGGCCACCGCGATCGGGATGACGATCGGCACCACCACCGACGCGGCGGCGGTGTTGCTGGTCGTCTCCGACACCAGGATCGCCAGCAGCACCCCGAACAGGGTGATCGGCAGCGAACTCGCCAGGCCCAGCGCACCCGAGGTGGACTCGCCGATCGTCTTCGCCAGGCCGGACGAGGCCAGCAGCGAGCCGAAGATGATGCCCGCGCCGAAGAGCATGATCGTGCCCCAGTCGATGCGCGCGGCGTCCGGCCAGGACAGCGTGAACGCCCGGCGCTTCCATTCCACGGGAAGCAGGAACAGCAGCGACGCCCCGAGGACCGCGACGATGCCCTCGTCGAGCCGGTCGCTGATGGTCTTGTACAGCGCCGAGTCGTTGCCCGCGAGCAGGCCGACGATCGCCGGCACGATCCACAGCGTCACGGTGAACCCGAACGCGATCAGCGTGTTCTTCTCCGCCCGCGTCAGTGCGCCCAGCTTCTCCCGCTCCTCGGCCACGTACTCGCGCACGCCCTCGATGCGGCGGATCTCCGGCTTGTTCAGCAGCAACAGCACCACGGCGAGCACCACGAACATCAGCAGGCAGACCGGCAGCGCGGACAGGACCCAGTCGAGGAAGGAGATCCGGACCCCGGTCGCCTCCTCGATCTGCGCGCGGCCGATCAGGTTCGGCGGCGAACCGACCGGCGTGAGCAGGCCGCCGACGCTCGCGCCGTAGGCCAGCATGAGCATCAGCGCGGTGCCCACCCGCAGGCGGCGCGGGTCGAAGTCGGCCGCGACCACGCCGCGGTCCTGCATCAGCTTCGCGATCACGGTCAGGATGCCGAGCGCGGTCGGCAGCAACATGGCCACCGTCGCGGTGTTCGACACGAACGCCGAGAGCAGGCAGGTGATCGCGCCGAAGGCGATGACGATCCGGGTGGTCGAACTGCCCACGCCGGGCAGCGACAGCACCCGGAAGGCGAACCGCCGCGCCACCCCGTGCTTGAGCATCGCCTGCGCGATCACGAACGCGCCGATGAAGGTGAAGATGGTCGACGAACCGAAGGGTTCGAGCACGTCGTCGACCGGGGCCACGCCGAGCACCACGGTGGCGGCGACCCCGATGAACCCGGAGACCGGCAGCGGGAGCGGTTCGCACACCCACAGCACGACCACCCCGAGCAGGATCCCGGCGAGCGTCTGCTGGTTGCCCGCCAGGTCCAGCGGCAGCACCAGGAACACCACGGTCACCAGCGGCGCCAGCCACAGGCCGGTGGTCTTCCGCCTTCGTTCGAAGCGTTCCTCGCCCGCCGAGAGGCGTTCCGAGCCGAGGCTCTCGCGGTGGGCGGAGAGCAGGACGTTTTCCACGTCGGTGGCCGACGGCTTCGGTGCCATGCCCGATAGTGAAGGGCAGCCGCCGGGGTGTGTCCAAGACCACTTCGCTACCAGGGTGGTAGGGATTGCCTATCAGCTCAACCCCGGGAGGCCGGATGGACGCACGGCAGTTGCGCTACTTCCTCGCGATCGTGGACGAACAGGGGTTCAACCGCGCCGCCGAGCGGCTGCACCTGGCCCAGCCCTCGCTCTCGCAGGCGATCCGCACCCTCGAGCGCGACCTCGGGGTCGAACTGTTCCACCGCATCGGCAGGCGCGCGGTGCTGACCGAGGCCGGGCACGCGCTGATCGAGCCGGCCCGCCAGGTGCTGCGTGACCTCGACACCACCAGGTCGACCGTGCGCTCGGTGGCCGGGCTGCGGACCGGGCGGGTGGAGGTCGCGTCCATGCCGTCGCAGTCGGTGGAGCCGCTGAGCACCATGGTCACCCGCTTCCACGAGCGGCACCCCGGCGTGCTCGTGGTGATCCAGGCCTGCTTCACCCCGCAGTCGGTGGTCGAGGCGGTGCGCGGGGGCAAGGCGGAGGTCGGCCTCCTCGGTGCCGCGGACGACGTGGCCATGCCCGGGGTCCGCGTGCACCGGGTGGAGGAGCAGCCGTTCGTGCTGGTCGCGCCGCCGGACTCGGAGCTGGGCAGCGGCGGGCGGGTGCGCCGCGAGGAGCTGGCCGGGGCGAAGGTGATCGCCGCGCCGCTGGGCAACCGGATGCGTCACGTGGTCGACGAGATCCAGGCGGCGGGCGTCGACCTGCGGATCGTGGTGGAGACCGCGCACCGGGAGGCGATCCTGCCGCTGGTGCTGACCGGGGTCGGCGTGGCGGTGATGACGCAGGCCTGGGCGTGGATCGCGCGCCGGGCCGGGGCCCGGGTGCTCGAACTGGATCCGCCCTCGAGCCTGCGGATCTCGTTGATCCACCGGCGGGGCGGGCTCACGCCCGGCGCGCAGGACTTCGTGGCGACCGCGCTCGGATAGATAGGCCCGGCCTACCAAGTGGATCATCGCTTGGTCTTGGACGGCGGCGCCGGGCCGCTTGTTTGATGGCCGTATGCAGACCTTCCGCATCGCCGCCATTCCCGCCGACGGGGTCGGCCGCGAGGTGGTCGCCGCCGGGCGTGAGGTGCTCGACGCGCTCGCCTCCGCCTCCAAGTCCGCCTCCGACTTCGCTTTCGACTGGACGGAATTCGACTGGGGGTGCGACCACTACCACCGCACCGGCCGGATGATGGCCGAGGACGGCCTCGACCGGCTCAAGGAGTTCGACGCGATCTACTTCGGCGCGGTCGGCTGGCCCTCGGTGCCCGACCACATCAGCCTGTGGGGCCTGCGCCTGGCCGTCTGCCAGGGCTTCGACCAGTGGGCCAACGTGCGGCCGGTGCGCTTCCTGCCCGGTGTGACCAGCCCGCTGCGCAAGGCGGCCGAAGTGCCGCTGGACTGGGTCGTGGTCCGGGAGAACAGCGAGGGCGAGTACGCCGGGCTCGGCGGTCGCAACCTCGCCGCGCGCGGACCGGGCAGCGAGGTCGCGATCCAGTCGTCGCTGTTCACCGAGGCGGGCTGTGAGCGGATCATCCGATACGCCTTCGAGCTGGCCGCCACTCGCGAGCGCAAGCACGTGACCAGCGTGACCAAGAGCAACGCGCAGCAGTTCGGCATGGTGCTCTGGGACGACGTCTTCCGCCGGGTGGCCGCCGAATACCCGCACATCGAGAGCGACAGCTGCCTGGTCGACGCCATGGCCGCGCGGTTCGTGCTGCGGCCGGAGGACCTGTCCGTGGTGGTCGCCTCCAACCTGCACGCGGACATCCTGTCCGACCTCGGCAGCGCGCTCGCCGGCAGTCTCGGCCTGGCGGCCAGCGCGAACTACAACCCGGAACGCCGCTTCCCGAGCATGTTCGAGCCGGTGCACGGCTCCGCGCCGGACATCGCCGGGCAGGGGGTGGCGAACCCGATCGGCGCCATCGGCAGCGCGGCCCTGATGCTCGGCCACCTCGGGCTGCCCGCCGAAGCCGCCAGGGTGGACCGCGCGATCGAAGCGACCACGGCGGCCGGGGTGCTGCCGCGCGACCTCGGCGGCACGGCGAGCACCCAGGAAATCACCTTGGCGGTGATCGACTCCCTCGGGTAAGAACGGGCCGGTGAGCATCCTCCGGACGAATCCGCCTGCCCTGCACGTCCCGCCCGGCTACCACCACGTCACCGTCACCGAGCCCGGGAAGCTGGTGTTCCTCGCCGGGCAGTGCCCGCTGGCCGCCGACGGGTCCACAGTGGAGGGTGGGCTGCTCGCCCAGGTGGACCAGGTGGTGGCCAACACGCTCACCGCGCTGGAGTCCGCCGGCGCCGGACCCGCGGACGTGGTGCGCACGGTGATCTACGTGGCGACCACCTCGGCCGGCGAACTGTCCGCGGTCTGGGACCGGCTCAACGCCTCCGCCCTGGCCGAGGCCTTCACCAGCGCGAGCACGCTGACCGGCGTGACCGTGCTCGGCTACCCGGACCAGCTCGTGGAACTGGACGTCACCGCGGCTTTGGGAACAGCCCGCGAGCGATGATTTCGCGCTGCACCTCGGAAGCGCCCTCGTAGATACGTGGGGCGCGCACCTCGCGGTAGAGATGTTCGAGCAGGTGCCCGCGTTCGAGGGCGCGGGCACCGTGGACCTGGATCGCGGCGTCCACCGCGTGCTGCGCGGTCTCGGTGGCGAACAACTTGGCCATGGCGGCCGCCGACGCGACCTCGGAGCGGCCCTCGTCGTAGGCGGCGGCCGCGTCGTGCACCAGCAGGCGAGCCGCCTTGAGCCGGGTCGCGACCTCGGCCAGCGAATGCGACACCGCCTGGAAGTCGTGCAGCCGCTTGCCGAAGGCCTCGCGGGCACCGGCGTAAGCCACCGCCGCGTCGAGGGCGGCCTGGCCCATGCCCACCGCGAAGGCGCCGACGCTCGGGCGGAACAGGTTCAGCGTGCCCATGGCCACGCGCATGCCCCCGCCGACGTCGCCGAGCACGTGACCGCGCGGCACGAAGACGTCCTCGAAGATCAGCCGCCCGATCGGGTGCGGGGACAGCAACGGGATCGGCTCGCCGCTGAGCCCGGGTGCCGAGCCGGGCACGCAGAACGCGGTGATGCCCCGCGAACCCGGGTCACCGGTCCGCGCGAACACCGAATAGACGTCGGCGTCCGGGGCGTTCGAGATGTAGACCTTCTCGCCGTTGAGCCGGTAGCCGCTGCCGTCCGGGGTGGCGCGCAACGCGAGCGAGGCCACGTCGGACCCGGCGCCCGGCTCGGTCAGCGCGAACGCGGCCACCGCCTCACCGGCGGCCACCCGCGGGATCCACTCGTCGACCACGTCCGGCGTGCCCGCCGACAGGATCGGGTAGGAACCGAGGCCCTGCACGGCGAACGCGGTCTCGGCCTCGGTGCAGTGCCGGGCCAGGCCCTCGCGCAGCAGGCACAGCACCATCGCGGTCACCGGCCGGTAGCCGGAGCCGTCGCGCACGAACACCTGGTCCAGCAGGCCGTGCTGGGCCAGCGCCCGCACCAGCGGCCGGTTGATCCGGCCGTCCTCGCGGGCCAGCGCACGCAGTTCCTCGCCGATCTGCTCGGCCCGCGCCAGCAGGTCACCCATCCGCGATCACCGCCGTGCCGACGAGTTCCAGCTTCGCCGCCGGGTCGAACAACTCGGCCACGCCGAGCAGCGCGATCGCCGGGTAGTGGCGCCCGAAGTGCTTGCGGTAGAGCGGCGCCAGCTCCCGCAGCGCCGCGCGGTAGGCGGGCACGTCGGTCACGTAGAACAGCAGTGAGACCAGGTCGCCGGGTTGCCCACCGGCTGCCCGCAGCGCGGCGGTCACGTTCCCGGCGGCCACGTCGAACTGCTCGACGATCGTCTCGCCGACGATCTCGCCGTCACGGCCCTGCGCGGTCTGCCCGCCGAGGTACACCGTGCGGCCGGGCGCGGCCACGACCGCGTGCGCGAAACCGACCGGCTCGGCCAGCTCCGGCGCGACCACGATCCGGTGCCCGCTCACCTGCCCGTCCACTGTGGACTCCTCCCCGCCGTCCACGCGCGGTAGAACTCGCCGTGGTCCTTGCTGGTCATCAGCAGCGCCTGGGTCATCGCCTCGAGCTCGATCGAGCTGCCGAGGTCCATGTCGAGTTCCCTGGTGAGCAGCACCTTGGTGGTCGAATAGGCCAGTGCCGGGCCGTCGGCCAGCCGCCGGGCCAGCTCGGTGGTGGCGGCGGGCAGCTGCTCGTCGTCGACAACCTGCGAGGCCAGGCCGATCTGCTCGGCCTTTTCCGCGCGGATCTTGTCGCCCAGCATCAGCAGCTCGGTCGCCCGCCCGAGCCCGACCACGCGGGGGAGCAGGTACGCCGAGCCCATGTCCGCGCCGGCCAGCCCGACCTTGGTGAACAGGAAGGCGAACGCGGCCGAGCGCGCCATCAGCCGGAAGTCACTGGCCAGCGCGATCACCGAGCCGGCGCCCGCGGCGATCCCGTTGATCGAGGCGATCACCGGCAGCGGGCACTCGCGCAGAGCCTTGACCACCGCGCCGGTCATCCTGGTGAACTCCAGCAGCTGCGCGGTCTCGAACTTCTGCAGCTCGCCGATGATCTCCTCGACGTCGCCGCCGGAGCAGAACCCGCGCCCCTGCCCGGCGATCACCAGCACCTTGGCGTCACCGCGATGCGGGAGTTCGGCGAGCAGGTCGCGCAGGTCGGCGTAGACGTCGAAGGTCAGCGCGTTGAGCTTCTCCGGCCGGTTCAGGGTCACGGTGGCGACGCCGTCGTCCACCTCGAAATCGAAGTGCGCCCACTTCCCGGTGAAGCCGGGGGACGCGCGGAACGGGCTCATGACTGGATCCCACCTCCGTCGAGAACGATGGTCTGCCCGTTGACCGCGGCGGCCTCGGGTGCGGCGAGGAAGGCGACCGCGAAGGCCACCTCCTCGGGTTCGAGCAGCCGCCCGAGCGGGGACGCGGCAGCCAGCGCCGCTTCGGCTTCGGCCTCGTCACGCCCGGTCGAGCCGCTGATGCGGGCGATCGAGGTGCGCGTCATGTCGGTGCGCACGAACGCCGGGCAGACCGCGTTCGAGGTGACCCCGGTGCCCGCGACCTCGGCGGCGACCGCCCTGGTCAGGCCCACCGCGGCGTGCTTGGACGCGGTGTAGCCCGCGGTGTACTTGTACCCGGCGTGCCCGGCGGTCGAGGCCACGGTGATGATCCGGCCGGAGTCGCGCTCGCGCATGCCCGGCAGCACGGCCCGCGTGCAGAGGAACGCGCCGGTCGCGTTGACCTCGTGCTGCGCCTGCCAGTCCGCCAGCGAGGTGCGTGCCAGCGGTGCGCTCGTCGAGATGCCCGCGTTGTTCACCAGCACGTCGACCGGGCCCAGCGCGGCGAAGAACGCCGTCACCGCGGCTTCGTCGGTCACGTCGCAGTCCGCGCGGCCCGGCGCGACCACCTGGTCACCGGCTTCGCGGAACCGCGCGGCGATGGCGGCGCCGATGCCGCGGGTACCGCCGGTGACCACCACGAGCCTGTTCATCGAGCCTCCGTCCGCAGCGCGCGCCGATCCAGTTTGCCGTTGGCCGTGCGGGGGAGCGTGTCCACGAAGACGATCTCGCGCGGGTACTTGTGCCCGGCGAGGCGCTCTCGCCCGTACTCGCGCAGTTCGTCCTCGGTGACTGTTCCGTTCCGCACGACGAACGCACGGATCCGCGCCAGGCCTTCTTGTTCGTAGCCGAGTGCCGCGCATTCGACCACTTCGGGATGGCCGAGCAGGCAGTTTTCGATCTCGCTCGGGGCCACGAAGATGCCGCCGATCTTGAGCAGGTCGTCGGCGCGGCCGTGGTGGGTGAAGAAACCGTCGGTGTCGCGGCTGAACAGGTCGCCGGAACGCAGCGTGTCACCGTCGAAAGTGCGCGCGGACTTCTCGAGATCGCCCCAGTACTCACCGGCGATCGTCGGGCCGGTGACTTCGAGCGCGCCGATTTCGCCGTCCGGCAGCTCGGTACCCGCTTCATCGATCACTCGCGCCGAATATCCGGGCACTTCCCGGCCGAGGCTACCGCGTTTGGCCGTGCCGGGCCTGTTCGACAAAAAGATGTGGTAAGCCTCCGAAGAACCGATTCCGTCGACCACTTCGACACCGAAGGTCTCATCCCACTTCCGGTGCACTTCGGCGGGCAGTGCCTCCCCGGCGGACGTGCACAACCGCAGGCAGCTCAGGTCCTGTTCGGCCGCGGCCGGGTGGGCCAGCATCGCGCTCATCATCGTGGGCACGTTCACCAGGATGGTCGGCCGGTGCTCGGCGATCAGCCGGAAGAGCAGCTCCGGCGTGGTCCGTTCGGGGAAGACGATGCCGGAGCCGCCCACGCCGAACGGGAACATCGCGACGAGGTCGCGGGCGTAACCGAAGAACAGCTTCGGCACGCCGAGCACCTTGTCGTCCGCGGTGATGCCGAGGATTTCCTTGGCGTACAACTCGAAACTGCGGATCGGGCTGCGCCGGGTGTGCGTGCACGCCTTGGGCGCGCCGGTGCTGCCGGTGGTGAACTTCCAGATCGCGGTGGCCTCGTCCGGCGCTTCCACCGGAGCGAGCTGATCGGATGCCTGCGCCATCAGCCTGCTCAGGGAATGCTCGCCGGGCCGCAGTTCGCTCTCGTCCACCCCCGCGACCAGGAGGCTGCGGGCACCGGCTTCCCGCAACGGCCCCAGCGTGGTGGCGTCGGCGACCACCACGACCGCCTCGGTGTAGTCCAGGAAGTACGCGTAATCCTTCGGCTGCAGGAAGGTGTAGACCTCGGCGGTGACCGCGCCGATCTTCTGCGCGCCGTACCACACGGCGACGAAGTCGACGCCGTCGTTCAACGCGAGCAACACGCGTTGCCCGCTGGCGACATAAAGCGCGCGCAGCACGTTGCCCGCGCGATTGCTCAACGCGCTCAGTTCGGCATAGGTGACCGTGCGGTCCGGGGTGATCAATGCCGTCCGCGAACCCTCGTTGCGGTCCAGGAAGTACGAGGTGATGTTCGAGTACATCAGTCCTCCTTCGCGGTCGCGCGAATGGTCTCGACGAGCATTTCCGTCAGCGTCGCGAAGGTTTCCGCGCCTTCCTCGGCCGTCGCTTCGGCGGGTGCGCCGCAATAGGCCGCGCTCATGCCCATGTCCCGGAAATCCGCCTGACCGGCACGCATCGCCGACGGCAGGTCGACCGGCACGGCGGGCAGTTCGCGCATGGCTGCGATGTCGACCAGTTCGGGGCGGTCGGCGAGCACCAGCGAGGTTTCGTACTGCCCGGCGTGGCAGGAACCGCTGCGGAACTCCTCGGTGAGCCGTTCCGCGTTGCGCCGGCGCACCAGGTCGAGGTAGGCGGCGCCCGCGGCCTCCGCCGCGCGGCGGAGCGTGGCCACGTGCTCGGGTTCGAAGTGGTTGTTCACGATCACCACACGGCCGAGACCCTGTTCGGCCAGCGCCCGGCACACGTCGACGACCAGCGAGAACAGGGTGTCCGCGCCGATGTGCACCCCACCGGCGAAGCCACGCGCGAACTTCGTCACGCCGTAGGGGAGCGCGGGCAGGATCAGCACGCGCACCTCGGGATCGTCCGCGAGCTGCCGGGCCGCGCGCTCGCACATGCCCTGCGAAATCAGCGGGTCGGTGCCGAGCGGTGCGTGCGGACCGTGCGGTTCCACGGCCCCGACCGGGAGCAGCAGCACCGGCACACGCGATCCGGTGAGCAGGGCGTCGACCTCCGGTGAGGTCAGCTCGGCGAAGTACATGTCACGTCTCCAAGCTGAGCAGGCACAGGTCGGCCCGCCCGGCCGCGAGCACGGTGTTGACCTCGTCCGTGGTGGTCAGGTGGCCGCCGACCAGCGTGGGCACACCGGCCTCGGCGCGGACGCGGTCGCTGATCGTGGTGAGGAAACCCCGGCGGTACACCGGCCTGCTCTCGGCCACCGTCTGTCCCGCTTCGACGTGGATCATCGAGGCACCGGCCTCCGCGAAAGCACGTGCGTATGCGACGCCGTCGTCGATCGTCGCCCCTCGCGGAGCCCAGTCGGTGACGGTCAGCCGGACCACGAGCGGGCGTTCGTCCGGCCACACCTCGCGGCACGCGGTGAGGACTTCGAGGGGGAAGCGCAGCCGATCCTCGGCGGGGTTCGTGAGCGGCGAGAGGAAGCTCGCGAGCAGCCTGCCCTGCGCGAAGTCCAGCTCCAGCAGGTCGAAACCGGCGGTCGCCGCCTCGGCCGCGGCCGACGCGAACTGGTCGCGGATGCGGGCCAGGTCCTCGTCGTCAGCGGCCTTCGGTACCTGGCTCAACGGCCCGAACGGCACCGCCGACGCGGACAGCAGCGGCCAGGCTTCGTCCGACGGCAACGGGACGTCGACCCCGAACCGCGCGGGCCGGGTCGCGCCCCGGCGACCGGCGTGCGTGAGGCACGCCATCGCCAGCGCGCCCGCCTCGTGCACCGAATCCACCGGCCAGGAACCGGAACCGGGGCCGACCGGGGTGTCCGGCGTGATCCGCCCGTCCTCGGAAACCGCGATCGGTTCAGTGCGCACCAGCCCCGCACCCCGCGGTTCCCCGGTCACCACCAGCCGGTTGGGAATCAGCGTTTTGCCCAGTTGCAGCGGGGTGAGGAAGGGCGGCGGCGCGAACAGCCGGTCCGGCTCGCCCGCGAAGTCGAGGTCCGCCCGCCGCACGAACTCGGGATCGCGCACCGCCAGGTTCGCGTGGCTGATCCGCCCGCTGCGGGTGAGCAGGTTGACCGCGAACTGCCGCGGGGGCAGGCCGGTGTGGTGCCGGACGCGCTCGAAGTACCCGGCGCTGTCGGCGGCGGCCTGCTGGAAGCGGTCCACCATCGGGCGGCGCTCCAGTTCGTAGTCCACCAGCGCGGCCCGGACCGCGGCCCGGTCGTGGTGCCCGCGGCGCACGAACGCGTTGGCCAGCGCGACCGCGTCCTCCATGGCGAGCTTCGTGCCCGAGCCGATGGAGAAATGCGCGGTGTGCGCGGAGTCGCCGAGCAGCACCACGTTGCCGTCGCTCCAGCGGCGGTTGCGGATGCGCGGGAAGCTGAGCCAGGCGGACTTGTTCGACAGCAGCCGGTGCCCGGCGAGGTCGCGCGCGAAGAGGTTCTCGCAGAACGCGATGCTCTCTTCGTCGCTCATCCGGTCCAGGCCGGCCGCCCGCCAGGTCGGCTCGGGGCACTCCACGATCACCGTGCTGGTGTGCTCGTCGAAGGGGTAGGAATGGGTCTGGATCAGGCCGTGCTCGGTCTCGGCGAAGCTGAACCGGAACGCGTCGAGCACCAGGTCCGTGCCGTACCAGATGTACTTGCAGCCCTGCGGTGCCGAGCGCGTGCCGAAGTCGCGCGAGCGCCGCAGCAGGCTGTTTACCCCGTCGGCCGCCACCACCAGATCGGCTTCGGGCAGCTGCGCCGGGTCGTCGATCGTGGTCTCGAAGTGCAGCACCACACCGAGTTCGCGGCAGCGTTCCTGCAGGATGGCGAGCAGTTTCTTGCGGGCGATCGCGGAGAACCCGTGCCCGCGCGAGCGCAGCACCTCACCCCGGTAGTGGATGTCGATCGCGTCCCAGCGGGCGAAGGTGTCGGTGATCCGCAGGAAGGTGGCGTAGTCGGCGTCACGCAGTTCGCCGAGCGTCTCCTCGGAGAACACCACGCCCCAGCCGAAGGTGGCGCCCGGCGCGTTGCGCTCGAAGATCTCGATCTCGTGTGCCGGGTCGGCGCGCTTGAGCAGGATCGACAGGTACAGCCCGGCCGGCCCGGCACCCAGCACGCAGACCTTCATGCCAGCACCTCGGCGAGCCGGTCGAGTTCGTCGAGGTCCGAGACGGTGGGGTGGAGGATCAGCTCGTCGCAGCCCTCGGCCGCGTAGCCGCGCACGAAGTCCTTGATGGCGCGGGCGCTGGTCAGGTTGGCGGCGGCGATGGTCTCGGCGAACGGGCCGGTGAAGGCGTAGTAGTCACGCAGGTAGGCGGAACCGCGGTCCGGGTCGCCGAGCGCGAAGTAGCCCTGACCCCACAGCTTCGGCGCGCCGGGCCGCCCGAGGTCGTGCCAGGCGGCGCGGGCCCTGGTCGCCGCGGACGCGAACGCGCGCGGCGGGCCGCCGCCGTGGGCGAACCCGTCGGCGTAGCGCGCCATCCTGGCGAAAGCCGCGCCACTGCTGCCGCCGACGAGCAGTTCGATCTCGGTGTTCTCCGCGCGCAGGTGCGCGAGCTGCGCGGACAGGCGCTCCCCGCGGGTGCGGTGGTCGGCTTCGGCGGCGGTGTAGTCGTCACGCCGGGCGCCGACGCCCAGCCCGAGGGTGAACCGGCCGTCGCTCAGCCGCGCCACCGAGTCCGCCTGCTTGGCCAGCATCGCGGCGCTGCGCAGCGGGCCGATGGCGATGTTGGTGGCCAGGCGCACCCGCTCGGTGACCGCGGCCGCCGCGGCGAGCGCGGTGAACGGCTCGACGCTGTCGTAGACCAGCCGGTCCAGCACGGCGACGGTGGAGAACGGGCCCGCGTCGGCCCGCCGCGCCCACTCGGCCAGCAGCCGCCCGGTCGCGTCCGGCGTGGTGTTCGGCAGCCCGATTCCGACCTTCATCGAAATCAACCTACACCGCAGCCGGGTGGGGTGTATAGAGTCCGAGGGGTGCACAGCCCTTTCGAGCCGGCGCCTCAGGAGCTGGTGATGACCCTGCTCGGCGGGTACGCCGAACCCCGGCGCACGCGCCGGGTCTGGTCCGGCGGGCTGGTCGCGTTGCTGGCCGAGCTGGGCTTCTCCGAGGGCGCGGCCCGGATCGCGCTCACCCGCGTGGTCCGCCGCGACCTGCTCGAACGGCACAAGGACGGCAGGCTCGTCTACTACCGGCTGACCCGGCGCACGCTGTCCGTGCTGGAAGACGGCGACCGGCGGATCTTCTCCCTCGGCCGCACCCGGGGGCGCGCGGGCGAGTGGACCGTCCTCTGGCACCAGATCCCGGACGACCGGCGGGTCGCGCGGGAGCGGTTGGTGCGGCGGCTGCGGTTCCTCGGCTTCGGCTCGGTGCAGGACGGCACCTGGCTCGCGCCGCACGACCGGGAGCAGGAGGTGCTGGACCTGCTGCGTGAGCTGGACGTGACCGCGCACGCCGGGCTGATGCTCGGCAAGCCGTCGACCGGGCTGGACATCGGCGTCTTCGCCGCCCGAGCCTGGGACCTCGACGGCCTGGCCGCCCGCTACCGCGCCTTCGTCGCCGAGTTCGAGGCCTACGTCGACGAGCGGGCCCGCGCCGGGCTCGACGACGCGGCCGCGTTCGCCCTGCGCACGCGGTTGCTGCACATCTTCCGGGAATTCCCGGCCAGGGATCCGGAGCTGCCCGGGGAGATCGTGCCGGCGCCCGCCGCGCGCGACCGGGCGGTGGCGTTGTTCCATGACCTGCAGGCGGCCTTGGCGCCCGCCGCGCAACGACACTTCGACGAGGTGACCACCCCATGACCGACAGCCCCGAGAACAACGCGGCACTGACCTACACCTCCTACCTGGCGCTGGACGAGGTGCTCAACGCGCAGCGCACCCGGTCCGAGGAGCACGACGAACTGCTGTTCATCGTGATCCACCAGGTCTACGAGCTGTGGTTCAAGCAGATCCTGCACGAGCTGGCCGAGTTGCAGCGGCGGCTGGAGGCGGGCGCGACCGCGCACGCGGTGCGTTCGCTGCGGCGGGTGCTGACCATCTTCAAGGTGATCGTCGCGCAGATCGACGTGCTCGAAACGATGACGCCGAGCCAGTTCACCGGGTTCCGGGAGCGGCTGGACGCCTCGAGCGGGTTCCAGTCGGCGCAGTTCCGCGAGCTGGAGTCGGTGCTCGGCCGCCGTGACGAGCGCGTGGTGCGGCACCACCCGCCGTCGCAGGCGCGGGACCGGGTCACCGACGCGATGACGCGGCCGTCGGTGTTCGACTCGTTCGTCACCTACCTGGCCAAGTGCGGGTACGACGTGCCGACCGGCCGGGATGTGAGCAAGCCGCTGGAGCCGTCTGAGGACCTGCAGGAGGTTTTGCTGAAGGTGTACCAGGACGACGGCGGGCCCTCGACGATCGCCGAACACCTCGTGGACCTGGACGAAGGCGTGCAGGAGTGGCGGTACCGGCACGTGAAGATGGTCGAGCGGACCATCGGCGACAAGACCGGCACCGGCGGCTCATCCGGGGCGCACTACCTGCGGAAGACCCTGTTCCAGCCGATGTTCCCGGATCTGTGGGCCGTGCGGAGCCGGCTGTGAACCCGCTCGCCGCGCACTACCGGCGCTTCCGGGTGGCCGAACGGCTGCTGCTTTCCGCGCACTCGCACCAGGCCTGGCCGGATGTGGCGCTGGAGGGTCAGGTCGAGGCGTTCGAGGACGCGGCGCTCGAGGTCGACGCCAAGTGGGACCGGGCGTTCGCGAAGGCGGACGAGGTGCGGACCGCGTTCCGCGGCTGGCTGGGCGACCCGTCAGCCGAACTGGCGCTCGGCGCGAACACGCACGAGCTGGTGATCCGCCTGCTTTCCGCGCTCGACCTGCGGCGACGCCCGCGACTGGTGACCACTGACGGCGAGTTCCACACCCTGCGGCGGCAGCTCGGGAGGCTGGCCGAAGAGGGCATCGAGGTCGTGCGGGTGGCCGCGTCGCCGGTCGACTCGCTGGCCGCGCGGCTCGCCGTCGAGGTCGACGACCGGACGTGCGCGGTGTTCGTTTCGAAGGTGCTGTTCGAGACCTCGCGCATCGTGGACGGCCTCGGTGACCTGGCCGAACGGTGTGCCGCGCGTGGGGCGGAGCTGGTGGTCGACGCCTACCACGCACTCGGCGCGGTGCCGTTCTCGATGGACGGGCTCGGCGAGGCGTGGATCGTCGGCGGCGGGTACAAGTACCTCCAGTTCGGCGAGGGCAACTGCTTCCTGCGGGTCCCGCCGCACGCCGCCGACCTGCGGCCCGTGGTCACGGGGTGGTTCGCCGAGTTCGGTGCCATCGCCGATGCCCAGCGGCCGGACGCGGTCGCCTACGCCGCCGGCGCGGACCGCTTCGCGGGTGCGACCTACGACCCGACCAGCCACTACCGCGCCGCGCGGGTGGCCGCCTTCTTCGCCGAGCAGGGACTGACCGCGGAACGGCTGCGCGAAATCTCGCTGCGGCAAACCACCCGATTGGCCGAGCGCTTCGATGCCCTGAACCTGCCGCCGACGGTGATCAGCCGCTCGTCTTCTTCGCCCCGAGAAGCTTTCGGCGGGTTCCTGGCGCTGCGGAGTCCGCGGGCGGGGGAGTTCTGTGCCGACCTGGCGGAACGCGGCGTCCGAACCGACAGCCGAGGCGAATACCTGCGCTTCGGCCCGGCGCCCTACCTGGCCGACGCCCAACTCGACGCCGCCATGGCCGCCCTGGGCGAGGTATGCCGACGCTAGCCCGCCCATCCACAACCACCCCAGTTGTCCACAGATCCAGCGCACGCCCCCTGCGCGCCGAGCGGGGTGGGTACGCTGGGTTTGGGACGCCCCCCAGGGAAGGGCGGGGGCTGTATGGGGGCGGATCGGAGCTTGGGCGGCGCGGTTTTCGCGGCTCAGGTCACCGGGGGCAGGGAGATCCGGTCCCGTCCCGAGCGCTTCGCGATCTGCAGGGCCGAACTGGCTTCGCCGACGAGTTCCCGCAGGCCGGTGCCCAGTCCGGGGTGGTGCAGGCCGACGCCGATCGAGCTGGTCAGTTCCTCGATGACCACGGTGTGACCGATCGCGGATCGCACGGTGACCACGATGGTCCTTATCCTGGTACGTATGTCCCGCGCGACCGAGAGCCCCTGTTCGAGCCGGGTGGCGGGCAGGAAGACGAGGAACTCGTCCCCGTCGTGCCCGCCGAACCGGCCGAGGATGTCGCCGTCGCGCACGGTGTTGCGCAGCGCGAGGGCCACCGACGTCAGCACCGTGTCACCGGCGAGATGACCGTGCGCGTCGTTGATGGCCTGGAAGCGGTCCAGGTCGACCAGCAGCACCACCCCCGGGCGGTGGGCCAGCCCCTGCAGCGCGTGCCCCGCCTGGTGGTCCCATTCCCAGCGGCCCGGCAGGCCGGTGAGCCGGTCCATCGCGCGGTAGCCCAGTGGTTCACCGCACAGTTCGCAGCACAGGCCGCGGTCGGCGGTACGCACTGCGCCGGGCACGGTGGCAGCGGATCGTTCTCGTCCGCTTGTACTCACATACAGTGTCCGGCTGCTACCCTCTTTCGCATCAGTCAATCCGGTCACGCTCTGGAGACTAATGGGCGCGGACGGTGGTTTCAACTGAAGCGAAGAAAACCGACAGGATCGACTTCTTCCTCAGTCGAAATGTGGAGAGGTGGACACGGTGGATCGGGGTAGCCGGAGCCTGGCGGACAAGCTCAACCACTTGTTCGCCAACCAGACGCCGCGTGACGGGCAGGAGTACAGCAACGAGCACGTCGCGGCGACCATCTGCGCCGAGGGCGAGGTCAAGATCTCGCAGAGCTACATCTGGCAGCTGCGCAAGGGCAAGAAGGACAACCCGACCTTCAAGCACCTGCAGGCGCTGGCCGGATTCTTCGGCGTGCCCGCGAGCTACTTCTTCGACGACGCGGTCACCGATAGGGTCGACAGGCAACTGGCGGAACTGAAGTCCGAGCAGGCGCGCCTCAACGAGATCGCGGGCAGCAGCGACGCGCAGCTCATGGCCATGCGGGCCGGTGAACTGTCGCCGGAACGCCGCCGGCTGGTGATGGAGCTGCTCAACGTCGTCTACCGCGAGGAGCAGGCCGCCCGGGCCGACACGGAGGAGTGATCCGGTGCGCGAGCGAGCGTTACGGCGGCAGTGCAGGCAACTGCTGAACGAGCTGGACATCCGCCCGCCGCTGGACGTCACCGAGCTGTGCCGGAGGGTGGGTGAGCGCCGGGGCAAGCCGATCCGGCTGATCGCGCACGCCATCCCGGTGCCCGGTCCGTTCGGCGTCTGGATCACCACCCGCTCCGCCGACTACATCCTGTACCAGCAGGAGACCAGCAAGGCCCACCAGGGCCACATCATCCTGCACGAACTCGGCCACATCCTGGCCGGGCACCACAGCGACGAGGGCGACGACGCGCTGCTCGCGGAGCTGTACCCCGACGTGGAACCCAACGCGCTGCGCGAGCGGTACCCGGACCTGGAGTCCGACGCGGTGCGCCGCGCGCTGCGCCGCACCTCCTACGACACCGAGCACGAGCGTGAGGCGGAGACCGTCGCCACGATCATCCTCGAATGGGCGTCGGTGCTGGACCGGGTCGCCCCCGGGGCGAACGCGCCGTCCACCCGCCGGATGGAGGCCGCGCTCTCCGACCGGCTGGGGTGGCTGTGAGCGCCGGGCTCCTCGCCTACGGCATCGTCGCGGTCGCCGCGCTGACCTGGCTGCTGATCCGGCTGGTCCGCTCGCCGCGCTCGGCCCCGCTGTGGTGCGTGACGATCGCGGTGGCGTGCCTGACCATCGCCTACCCGTTCGGCCTGATCGCCGGGGAGAACGAGGTCTTCCTCGGCCTGCCGCCGATGGTGTCGCGGCTGATCCAGCACGGGATCCTGCTGGTCGCGGTCAACTGCCTGATCTCCTTCTTCCTCTTCTCCGCGCTCGACCAGCGTGAGGCCCTGCGCAAGACCACGCGGTACCTGATCCCGCTCGGCATCGCCGAAGTCGTGCTGATCGTCGCCGCGGCGATCACCCCGGCCGGGGTGGCGACGAACGATCACCGGGTGACCGGGGTGGCGTTGTTCTTCGTCACCGCGGACGCCTACATGGGCCTCGGCTTCGGCCTGGCCGCGCGCTGGGCGTTCCGGTCCGCGAAGGGCGCCGAGCGCAGCGTCCGGCGCGGGCTGCGGATGGCCGGCGTGGGCATGTCGATGATCGTGGTGGCCGACTGCCTGTTCATCCCGGCGGTGATCCTGCGCTGGCTCGGCATGGCTGCCGCGCCCGGCGCCGACGGCACCGCGCAGACCTCGATCGGCTCGATCGGCGCGATGTTCTTCCTGCTGCCCGGCATCGTGATCTTCCTGATCGGGTTCACCTACCCGGCCGCCGCGCGGAAGCTGGCCGCGGCCGGGGTGTGGCTGCACCACCGCCGGATGTACCGCCGCCTGGGTCCACTGTGGACCGTGCTGCACCAGGAGTTCCCGGAGGACGCGCTCAGCCGGGTGCCCGCCAGCCGCTGGCGCGACCTGCTCAGCGTGACCGGTGTGCACCGGCGCTACTACCGGCGGGTGATCGAATGCCGGGACGGGCTGGTCCGCATCAGCCCGTACCTCGCCGACGTGCGGGAACAGCCGGTGACCCACGAGAGCCTGGCGGGCAAGCTGAAGGAGGCGCTGCGCGAGCGGTCCTCCGGCGATCCCGTGCCGAAGCAGGCGGTGCCGGTGGCCATGCCCGAGGCCGAGGGGCTCGACGCCGACGTCCGCGAACTGGTGGCCCTGTCCAGGGCGTTGCAGGCGAGCCGATGACCCACGCGCTGATCATCGGTGGTGGCATCGCCGGGCCGGTGACCGCGATGGCGCTGCGGAAGGCGGGCATCGACTCGGTGGTCTACGAGGCCTACCCGGCCGGTGCCGACGACGTCGGTGCCTTCCTCACGCTGATGAGCAACGGCCAGGACGCCCTGCGCGCGATCGGCGTGCACGAGCGGGTCGCCGACCAGTCGTTCCCGGCGGCCAAGGTGGAGTTCCTCAGCGGGACCGGGAAGTTCCTCGGCGAGGTGCCGCTGCGCCGCGAAGGCGTGCTCGGGCCGCGCACGCTCAAGCGCGCCACCCTGTACCGCGTCCTGCAGGACGAACTCGCCGAGCGCGGCATCCGCATCGAGCACGGCAAGCGGCTGACCGGCGCGCGCAGCACCTCCGACGGTGGCGTGGTGGCCACCTTCGCCGACGGCGACCAGGCCAAGGGCGACCTGCTCATCGGCGCCGACGGCATCCACTCCGCCACCCGAGCCCTCATCGACGAGACCGCGCCCCGGCCGCGGCACATCGGCAACACCACGATCTGCGGATACGCCCAGGACGCGCCCTCGCCCGCGCCGCCCGGTGCGTACCGGATGGTCTACGGCAAGCGTGCCTTCTTCGGGTACGTCACCGCGCCCAACGGTGAGACCTGGTGGTTCACCAACGCCCCCGGTGCCGAGCTGGGCAAGGCGGACCTGGCGGCGATCGGTGCGCAGGAGTGGAAGGAACGGGCGCTGGAGCTGTTCGCCAGGGACAACACGCCCGCGGCGGACATCGTGCGCGCCACCGGCTCCGAGGTGACGGCCAGCAACTCCTACCAGATCCCGTCCACCCCGATCTGGCATTCGAGGTCCATGGTGATCGTCGGCGACGCCGCGCACGTGGCCGCGCCCAACGCCGGGCAGGGCGCGTCGATGGCCGCTGAGGACGGGGTCACGCTGGCACGCTGCCTGCGGGACGTCGCGCACATCGGCGACGCCTTCCGCGCGTACGAAGGACTCCGGCGCGAGCGGGTGGAACGCGTGGTGGCGACCAGCGCGCGCATGGGCAGCACCGCGGTGCCGGGCCCGCTGAAGCGCATGATGCGTGACGCGATCCTGCCGCGGGTGCTGAAGAAGGGGCCGCGCAACAACGCCGACTGGCTGACCAAGCACCACATCGAGTGGGAGGCCCGGGTCTCCCTCGACGACGCCGTCGCGACCAGCTAACGCAGGCGGTCCAGCAGCGGGAGCAGCGCTTCGGGATTCTCGACGTGGGCGTTGTGCCCGAGGCCCGGCAGCACGACCGGGTCCGGCACGAGTTCGCGCAGGTGCTCGGCGGGGCACATCGGGTCGTGCTCGCCCGCCGCCAGCACCACCGGACCGCGGGCCGCCGCGAGCAGGCCGCGCAGGTCGGGCGCGCCCACGCCGAACGCGCCCTGGTCCAGTGCGACCTTCCAGCCGTCGCCGTCCTGGACCACGCCCGCGCTCACCGCCTCCAGCGGCACGAGCCCGACCAGGCCGGACACCTTGAGCCAGCGGTCCGCCGCCTCCTCACGGGTGGCGAACACCCGCGCGGGCTTGGCCGCCACGGCGGCGGCCTTCTCCAGTTCCGCCGGGGTCCAGCGCACCTTGATGCCGAGCCCGCACACCGCCGAGACCGACGGGCCGAACCAGCCGCTCGCCAGCGTCAGCGCGAGCACGCCCCCGAGCGAATGCCCGAGCACGACCACGTCCCCGCTGAGCGATTTCGCGACTTCTGCGGTGAGCCCGCCGAAGGAGTAGGACGGCAGCCCGGCCGAGCGCCCGTGCCCCGGCAGGTCCGGCACCACCCAGTTCCACTCACCGGGGAGCCGGTCGGTCAGTCCCTGCCACACCTCGCCGGTCCCGCCCAGCCCGTGCAGCAGCACGAGCGTCCGATCTCCGGAACCACCACGGCGGACGAACAGATCGCTGGTCATGCCCAGATCCTGCCAGTTTTGTCGGTCTCGGCTCCGCCGAGACGGTGAGCTCGCTTTTGAGCCGGTGACTGGAGTGGACCCCGGTGCGGCCTTGGGGGCCGAACCGGCGCCCACTCCAGTCACCGGCGCGACCTCACTACCGGTCCGCCACGCCCGCGAGTCGCTTGGTCAGCATCACCCGGAAAGCGGGCACCTTCGCCAGTGCCGACAGCGCGGCGTTGCGCACCGGCCGCAGCATCGGGCTCGCGGTGGCCAGCCGGGTCAGGCGTCCGGCGAACTTGACCACTTCCTCCGCCTTCGGCCGCTGGGTGGCGGCGTACTCGTCGAGCAGGCTCTCCGGCTCGCCCTTGACCACGGCTCCCAGCGCCTCGCCCAGGGCGACCGCGTCCCGCAGGCCGAGGTTCATGCCCTGCCCACCCGCCGGGCTGTGCACGTGCGCGGCGTCCCCGGCCAGCAGGACGCGCCCGGCGCGGTACCGGTCGGCGACCCGGTGGTGCACGCGGAACCGCGAACCCCAGACCACCTCGGCGATCCGCGTGGTGCCCGCGGCCGGTCCGCGCCGGTCGAGCAGGTCCTGCACGAACGCCAGGTCCGGGTGCTCCGGCGGGTCGTCGACCTCGGCCACGATCCGGAACGAGCCGTCGGGCAGTGGTGCCGAGACCACCATGCCCGCGCCCGAGAAGAACAGCACGACCTCTTCGCCCGGCAGGCCGCCGTCGTGCAACCGCACGTCGGCGAGGGTGAACGACTCGCCGGCGCTGTCCTTGCCGAAACCGATCCCGGCCATCGTGCGGACCGCGCTCTTCATCCCGTCGGCGCCGATCACGTACCGCGCGCCGATCCGGTGCTGGTCGTCGATGGTGGCGACCACGCCGTCCGCGTCCTGTTCCAGCGCGGTGAGCCGGTGCGGGCGCAGCACCCGGCCGCCGAGTTCGACGAACCGGTCGAGCAGCACGCGCTCGGTGGTCGGCTGCGGAACCATGAACAGCGTCCGGTACGGGCTGGGCACCTGGGCGAACTCCAGCGGGACCAGCACGCGGTCGCGGTCGCGGATGGTGAACCGGCCGGCCCGCAGCGAGAGCCCGGCGAGCCGGTCCGCCACGCCGAGCCGGTCCAGCGCCTCCATCGTGCGGGGGTGCACCACGGCGGCCCGCGAGGTGTTCGCGCCTTCCGCCTGCTGGTCGACCACCGTCACCTCGACGCCCTGCTGGGCCAGGCTCGCCGCCACGGCCAGCCCGACCGGGCCCGCACCCACCACCAGCACCGTCGTTTCCCGGGGGATCATCTCGGCCACCTCTCGGTAAAGTCAACAACTGTTTGCCAACGCCTGTTGGCAAGGTAGCCCGGTCTGGCCTGGCGTGTCAACACGTGTTGGCCTACGGTTGTTGGCATGACCGAAACAACACGCCGGTCCGACCGGACGCGGCAGGCGATCCTGGTGGCGGCGCGGGAGCGGTTCGCCAAGGACGGCTACGACCGCGCGACCATCCGGGCGATCGCCGCGGACGCGAACATCGACCCGTCGATGGTGATGCGCTACTACGGCAACAAGGAGCGCCTCTTCGCCGCCGCCGCCGAGTTCGACCTGCGCCTGCCGGACCTGACGGAGGTGCCGCGCGAGGAGGTCGGCGAGGCGCTGGTGGCGCACTTCCTCGACCGCTGGGAGGTCGACGACACGCTGCAGCTGCTGCTCCGGGCCGGCGCCACGAACCCGGCCGCCGCGGAGCGCATGCAGCGCATCTTCGCCGCGCAACTGGTGCCGGTGATCGAGGCGCTCGGCCCGCCGGACACCGACTTCGCCACCCGCGCCGGGCTCGTCGCGAGCCAGGTGCTGGGCCTGGCGCTGTGCCGGTACGTGCTCGCCCTGCCGCCCGTGGTGGGCATGGACCGCGCGGCCGTCGTGGCCTGGGTCGGGCCGGTGCTGCGGCGCTACCTGGTCGAACGGGCGCCTTGAACTCTGGTGAAACACCCCCTTGGCGTGAGGATCTTCCCCCTCTACGGTTCTCGGTGGGACCCTCCGCCCGCGGGGAACGACCTTCCCGGCGGGCGCGCTCCCGGTTGCAACCCCGACCTCGCGTGCGCCACAAGCCACGCGCCGGTGCCCAACGAAGGAGTCACCACCGTGACGGACGGTGTATTCGGCCGCGATTCCGGCCATGAGCAAGTTGTCTTCTGCCACGACAAGGCCAGCGGTCTCAAGGCCATCATCGGCATCTACTCCACCGCACTGGGCCCCGGCCTCGGCGGAACCCGGTTCTACCCCTACGCCTCCGAGTCCGACGCGCTCGACGACGTGCTCGCGCTGTCCAAGGGCATGGCCTACAAGAACGCGCTCGCCGGGCTGGACCTCGGCGGCGGCAAGGCCGTGATCATCGGCGACCCGGCCACGGTGAAGTCCGAGGCGCTGCTGCGGGCCTACGGCCGGTTCGTCCAGTCGCTCAACGGCCGCTACATCACCGCCTGCGACGTCGGCACCTACGTGCAGGACATGGACGTCGTCGCCCGCGAGACCCGGTACGTCACCGGCCGCTCACCCGAGGACGGCGGGGCCGGTGACTCCTCCGTGCTCACCGCCTTCGGTGTCTTCCAGGGCATGCGCGCCTCCGCCGAGCACCTGTGGGGCAGCCCCGACCTGGCCGGGCGCCGGGTCGGTGTGGCCGGGGTCGGCAAGGTCGGGCACATCCTGGTCGGGCACCTGATCGACGCCGGTGCCCGGGTGGTGATCAGCGACGTCTCCGCCGCCGCGATCGAGCGCACCAGGGCCAAGCACCCCGAGGTGGAGGTGCTCGGCAGCGCCGACGAGCTGATCCGCGCCGAACTCGACGTGTTCGCGCCGTGTGCGCTGGGCGGGTCGCTCAACGACGAGACGGTGCCGGAGCTGCGGGCCAGGATCGTCTGCGGCGCGGCGAACAACCAGCTCGCGCACCCCGGCATCGACAAGCTGCTCGACGACCGCGGCATCTTGTTCGCCCCGGACTACCTGGTCAACGCCGGTGGCGTGATCCAGGTCAGCGACGAGCTGCACGGGTTCGACTTCGCCAGGGCCAAGCGCAAGACCGCGCAGATCTTCGACACCACGAAGTCGGTGTTCGCGCTGGCCGAGGCCGAGGGCGTGCCCGCGGCCACCGCGGCCGACCGGCTCGCCGAGCGGCGGATGTCCGAGATCGGCTCGCTGAGGGCTATACATCTGGGGTGATCGAGAAGCTTTTCGAGACGGCGGGCGTGCGTGGATGGCTGCACGCCCGCCGTCTCGGTTCCGGAGCCGAATGCGGGGTCCGCGCCGACGAGCCGGTGGTGCTGGCGTCGGTGGTGAAGGTGCCGCTGGTGCTGGAGTTCGCGCGCCAGGTGGCGGCCGGGCAGCTCGACCCGCGTGACCGCGTGCGCATCGGCGCGCGCGACCGGCTGGGTGGTTCCGGCACCGCGGGCTGCGCGGACGACGTCGAGCTGAGCCTGCGGGACGCGGCCTACTTCGCCATGACGGTCAGCGACAACACCGCGGCCGACGTGCTGTGCGACCGGGTCGGCCTGGACAACGTGCGCTCACTGCTGCGCGAACTTGGCCTGACGCGTACGCGGCTCGCAGGTGCGCCACGGGACATCGTCGCGTCGATGGTCGAGGACGCGGGCGGGGCCGAACTGTTCGCCGAGCTGTTCCGCACCTTTTCGGCCGACCGCGTCCTGGCGATGCGCGCGCTGGACCCCGGCTGGACGAACGCGAGCACGCCACGCGAGATGACCTCGTTGCTCGAACAACTCTGGGCCGACGAGGGTGAGGCCGCGCGCCAGGTGCGGCAGTGGATGGGGCAGCAGGTCTTCTGGTCCCGGCTCGGCGGTGCCTTCCCGCCCGAGGTCCGGGTCTCGGGCAAGACCGGCACGCTGCCGTGCATCCGCAACGAGATCGGCGTCGTCGAATACCCGGACGGCGCCCGGTTCGCGGTCGCCGTGTTCACCCGTTCGGACTCGCTGGTGCAGCGGCAACCCGCGGTCGAGCAGGCGATCGGGGCCGCTGCCGCGGCCGCGGTCGGGCGACTGCGGGGTCAGCCCTCGCCGTAGACCACGGTCCACGGGCGCAGGCCGGCCGGATCGGCGGCCGGGGCATCCGCGGTGTCAGTGGTGTCTCCGCCCAAGTTCGCCGATGCGACCTCGGCGAAGGTGCGGGCGTCCGCGTTGCCCGGCGGCCAGGCGAAACGCAGGCGCCGCACCAGCGAGCCCGGGGTGACCGGCCGCCACACCACGCGCGGCTCCTTCTGCGCGACCGTCCCCTCGGCCACCGCGACCCCGTGCCCGGCCAGCACCATGCCGAGCACGAACTCCGGGTTCCGCGCGTGGTGCACCGCCGACGGCCGGAAGCCGTGGTCCCAGCACGCCCGGAGCAACGCGTCGTAGTAGCCGGGCGCCGACGCGCGCGGGAAGAGCACGAGCCCCTGACCGTTGAGCGACGCCGGGTCGATCTCCGCGCTCGCGGCCAGCGGTGAGTCCCGGGGCAGCACCACGCCCAGCGGTGTGGAGATCGCCGGCCCCAGCTCCAGCCCGCGCACGTCCACCGGCTGGTGCAGCAGTCCGATGTCCAGTTGCCCGTCGGTGAGTAGGCGGAGTTGTTCGGTGGTGGTCAGCTCCTGCAGTTCGACGCGGACCCCGGGCCGCTCACGGGCGAACGCGGTCAGGATTCCGGCGAGTACACGGCCCGGCATCTCCGGCGGCACCCCGGCTCGCAGCGCCCCGAGCTTGCCGCTTTGGGCCGCGCCGACGAGCGCGACCATCCGGTCCCAGCGCGCGGTCAGGTCCCGGGCTTCGGCGAGCAGCACCTGCCCGGCTTCGGTCAGTTCGACGTGCCTGCTGTCGCGGTCGAACAGCTTCGCGCCGAGGTCGCGTTCGAGCCGCTTGATGCGCTGGCTCAGCGGCGGCTGGGCGATGCCGAGCCGGTCGGCGGCGCGCCCGAAGTGGAGTTCTTCGGCGACCGCGAGGAAGTAGCGCAGCGCGCGCAGGGGTTCCACGCTGCGACGATATCGGTTCGCGTATCGCCACGCGCGAAGGTCGATCTTGGACAGCGCCCGGCCCGCCGTGCTCGGCTGTCGATCATGAGCGAAGGCAGGAACAGAATCGGCAGGCGTGGTTTCCTCGGTGCCTCGGCGGTACTGGCCGCGAGCCTGCCGGGCATCCCGGCGACCGCGAGCGCGGCGACCCCGCGCCCGAAGGCCGACACCACCCTGCGCTGGTGGGGCAACAACAGCTGGGAGATCCGGCTGCCGGGCGGCAAGGTCGTGCTGATCGACCCGTGGCTGACCCGGTTCAAGACCGGCACCTACTCGAAGGAGGGGGCCGACCCGGACACCCGCATCGAAGTCGACCGGCGGCTGATCGACGGACTGGTGGACTCCGGGGAACTCCGCGCCGACCACATCCTGGTCACCCACGGGCACTACGACCACATCACCGACGTGCCCTACCTGGCCGAGAAGACCGGTGCGACGGTGATCGGCACCGAGACGCACCTGAGCCTGCTGCTCGCGCTCGGTGCTCCCGAGGACCAGCTCGCGATCGCGACCGGCGGCGAGTTCCACACCTTCGACGGCTACGCGATCCGCGTGCTGCGCTCACTGCATTCGGCGAGCGGGGACCGGGCCAAGGTCGCCTTCGCGGGCACCCGGCCGCTGTCCCGGCGTGACCGGCCGCGGGTGATCAGCGACCTGCTCGAAGGCGGCACGCTCGCCTACCAGGTGCGGAGCCCGTCGGGCTTCAGCGTGCTGAACTTCGGCGGCTCCAACTACGTGGAGAGCGAACTGGCCGGGTTGCGCCCGGATGTGCTGCTGCTGCCCGCCGGTGGTGATCGGGTGGCCGAGTACGTGCCGCGGCTGCTGCGCACGCTCGGCTTCCCGCCGTATGTGGTGCCGACCCACTGGGACGACTTCGACTTCCCGCTGGACGAGCCCGCCCGGGATTGGGGCGGGCTCGCCAGGCTGCGGGACGCGGTGACCGCGGCCAGCCCGGGCAGTGCCTTCCGGGTGGTCGACCACCGCGAGATGTTCGAGCCCTAGCCGCTCTTGCGGCGGAACTCGCGCTTGCCGCCCGCCGGGCCGTGCGCGTTGTGGACCTTCGAACCGCGGTCCTCGTGCGAGTCGCGCGATTTCGCCTGGGCCTGCTTGCGCTCGAGCGCCTCGCGGAACTTGCGCTTGACGTCGTCCTCCTCGCCGGTTTCCGGCGTGGGTTGCGTGTCAGACATGTGAAACCTCCGAACAACGTCGTGTGTCACCGGCCAGCCTGTCAGTCGTTCGCGCTGTTGGCGAGCGGATTTTGCCCGGTTGCACCCGGCGGAGGTTGTAAGTAGCGTCGGTACATGTAGCGACACTACTTATCAAAACACCTGGAGGGACCATGGGGAAGCGACGGTTCGGCGGGGTGGCGGCCGCGGTGGCAGTGCTGCTGATCACGGCGGTGCCCGCCACCGCGGTCGAGGACCACCGGCCGGGGGACCAGGCGGCCTTCGACCGGTTGCACGACCGGCAGGCGCAGGCGTGGGCCGACGAGGACGGCGCGGCCTTCGCCGCGACCTACACCGAAGACGGCGACGTGGTCACCTTCAACGGCGACCACCTGCACGGCCGCGAGGGCATCGCGCGCGGCATGCAGTACTACTTCGACAACTTCATCGACGGCAGCCGGATCAAGCGGCTGAGCGAGCAGGTCCGCTACCTCGACCGCGACACCGCGCTGATCGTCCGCTCGTCCTGCCTGACGCAGGGCGAGGTGCCGGACTGCCGCCCGGACTCGCTGTCCACCAACACGAACCTGCTGGTCCGGCGGCACGGGAAGTGGCTGCAGGAGTCCTTCCAGAACACCCGCTACTTCGCGATCCCCTGATCACCGGACCAGACCGGCCGGATCGGCAGGCGCAGCGCGGCCGGCGCGCTCGGGGGCACGACCGGGTGCGCCGGCGGCACCGCGGCCAGCCGCTGGTACGCCGAGCCCAGCGGCGGACGCGGGTCCGGCTCGCCCTTGTTGGGCCAGAACGCCATCGCGCGCTCGGACTGCGCGGTGATGGTCAGCGACGGGTTCACGCCCAGGTTCGCCGAGATCGTCGAGCCGTCCACCACGTGCAGGCCGGGGTAGCCGTGGAGGCGCTGGTACGGGTCGACCACGCCGGTCTCGCTCGACTCGCCGATCGCGCAGCCGCCGATGAAGTGCCCGGTGATCGGGATGTTCGCCAGTTCGGTCCACGAGCCCTGCGGCAGCCCGCCGATCTTCTCCGCCACCCGCCGGGTGACCTCGTTGCCCACCGGGATCCAGTCCGGGCTCGGCTCGCCGTCGCCCTGACGCGTGGTCATCCGCCTGCCCAGCAGCCCGCGCCGGGTGTAGGTGGTCACCGAGTTGTCCAGGTTCTGCATCACCAGCAGGCCGATCATCTTCTCCGACCACCGGCGCGGGTTGTGCAGCTTCAGCAGGTGCCGCCGCTGCCGGACCAGCTCGCGCAGCCCGAGCACCCAGCGCCGCTTGCCGGTCTGGGCGTCGACCAGCACGGTGGTGAGCAGGCCCATGAAGTTGCTGCCCTTGCCGTAGCGCACGGGCTCGACGTGGGTGTCCTCGTCCGGGTGAATCGACGAGGTGATCGCCACGCCCCGGGTGAAGTCGGTGTCGTCACGCAGGGAGCGGGCGGCGAGGACGGCTTCGGAGTTCGTGCGCGCGAGGTATCCCAGGCGCGGGGAGATGTCCGGCAGCGACCGCCGGTCCCGGAGCCGGTGCAGCAACCGCTGCGTGCCGAGCGCGGCGGCGGAGAAGATCACCTGGTCGGCGTAGAAGGTCTGCCGCCGGAACCGTCCGGTCCGCACGGTCTTCACCGCGTACCCGCCCTCGGGCAGCGGGCGCACGTCGACGACCGTGCTCCGCTCGTGCACCTTCGCCCCGGCCTGCTCCGCGAGGTACAGGTAGTTCTTCACCAGGGTGTTCTTCGCGCCGTGGCGGCAGCCGGTCATGCACTCGCCGCAATGGCTGCACCCGCGTCGCGACGGCCCGGTCCCGCCGAAGAACGGGTCCGGCACCTCCTCGCCGGCGCGCTCGCCGAAGAACACGCCGACCGGGGTGGGCCGGTAGGTGTGCTCGATCCCCATGTCCGCGGCGACTTCGCGCAGCACGCGGTCCGCCGGCGTGGTCGCCGGGTTGTCCGTCACGCCGAGCATGCGCTTGGCCTGGTCGTAGTGCGGGGCCAGCTCGGTCTTCCAGTCGGTGATGTGCGCCCACTGCGGATCGGCGTAGAACTTGTCGCCTGGCTCGTAGAGCGTGTTCGCGTAGACCAGCGAACCACCGCCGACCCCGGCGCCGCTCATCACGAAGGTGTTCTTGAGCATGGTGAGCCGCTGGATGCCGAAGCAGCCGAGCCGCGGGGCCCACAGGTACTTCCGCACCCGCCACGAGGTCTTCGCGAACTCGTCGTCGGCGAAGCGGCGCCCGGCCTCGAGCACGCCGACGCGGTAGCCCTTCTCGGTCAGCCGCAGCGCGGACACGCTGCCGCCGAAGCCCGAGCCGATCACCAGCACGTCGTACCGGTCGGCGAACTCGCCCATCACCCACCCACCGTCCTGAACTCGGAAAGCCGCAGCCGCCGCGTCCGGAGGTGGTACTCCGAGACCAGGCCGGGCCAGTTGGTGGAGACCCGGCCGTCGTCCTGGCGGTACCAGCTGGTGCAGCCGGTCCACACGCTGCCCGCCAGGCGTGACTGGATCTCCTCGTCGTAGCGCTGCTCCACCTCCGGCCGGACGTCCAGGTAGGACACCGACGGCCGCGACAGGTGCTCGACGGCCTGGCGGATGTAGCGCGCCTGCCGCTCCAGCATGTAGATGATCGAACCGGCGCCGAGGTTGGTGTTCGGCCCGTACATCCAGAACAGGTTCGGGAAGCCCGGCACGGTCATGCCCAGGTGCGCGCGGGCGCCCCGGGACCACACCTCGCCCAGGTCACGACCGCCGAGTCCCCGGATCTCGAGCCCGTCCAGGAAGTCCAGCGCGGCGAACCCCGTGCCGTAGATCAGCACGTCCGCGGGGTGCTCGACACCGTCCTGGGTGAGCACGCCCGCCGGGGTGATCTCGGTGATCGGCTTGGTCTCGACCTCGACGTTGGGGGCGGCGAGCGCGGGCAGGTAGTCGTTGGTGAACAGGATGCGCTTGCACCCCATCGGGTAGTCCGGGGTGATCCGGTCCCGCAGTTCGGGGTCCTTGATGTGACGCCGCCGCAGTTGCGCGGTCCGCAGTTCGAACGGCTTGGTCAGCGTGCCGTGCCGGGTCATCGCGTAGGTGGCGTACTCGGCGAGCAGCCAGATCCGCAGCCTGCCGAGCAGCTGGGTGGCGGGCAGGTGCCGGAACAGGAAGCGGTGCCACGGGCGGTACACCGTGTCGTTCTTGGCCATGATGTACGGCGGGGTCCGCTGGTAGACGGTGACCTGCGCGGCGGTCTTCCGGATCTCCGGCACGAACTGGATGGCGCTCGCCCCGGTGCCGATCACCGCCACCCGCTTGCCGGTCAGGTCCACGTCGTGGTCCCAGCGCGCGGAGTGGAAGGACGGCCCGGCGAAGGTGTCCTGACCGGGGATGTCGGGCTGCGCCGGGCGGGACAGCTGGCCGGTGGCGGGCACGAAGACCTTCGCCTCGAAGGTCTCGCCGGTGCTGGTCTCCACGGTCCAGAGGCCGCGCTGCTCGTCGAAGCTCGCGCTGGTCACCTCGGTGCCGAAACGGATGTGGCGGTCGACTCCGTACTTCGCGGCCACGCGCTTGAGGTAGGCGTGGATGTCCGCCTGGCCCGAATACCGCCGCGGCCAGTCGGGGTTGGGCTCGTAGGAGAACGAGTAGAGCGGCGACGGGATGTCGCAGGCCGCGCCGGGGTAGGTGTTCTCGCGCCACACGCCGCCGAGCTCGTCCGCGCGCTCCAGCACGGTGAACTCGTGCAGCCCGGCTCGCTTCAGCTCGATGGCCAGTGCGATGCCGCCGAAGCCGCTGCCGGCGATGAGAACGGACGCTGTGCTCATGCCCGGTGAAGTTACTGGCAGGTCGCCAATCAGTGAAAGGGTGCCGGCGGCCAGCCGATCGAGACTTTCGGCCAGGGGAGGCGGGTGGCGCCCGCCCGGCGGCCGGATCGATAATTCCGGCCATGGTGGAGTTCGCCGCACCCGCGGTGCGCGACTGGGACTTTCCGCGGAGCACCGCGAGTGTGCTGCTGATGTCCTCGTTCGCCGCCGAGCACGGGGACACCGCGGTGCTGGCGGGCACCTCGCTCACCCCGGAGCAGATCCGGGACCCGGAGGCGCAGATCGACGCGGGCCAGGAGCTGGCCGTGGTCCGGAACCTCCAGGCCGGCCTGCCGCCGGGGCGAGACCCGGACGCCGCGGCGATCGCGCTCGGCCGCCGCTACCACGTGACCACCTTCGGCATCTTCGGCTTCGCCTGCATCAGCAGCCCGACGCTGGCCGACACGATGGCCTTCGCGCTGCGGTACCTGGACCTGAGCTTCACCTTCTCCATCCCGCACGTGGCGGTCGACGGCGGCGAGATCCGGCTGGTGCTGCACGACGAACTGGTGCCCGCCGACGTCGCCCGGTTCCTGGTGCTGCGGGACCTGTCCGCGATCTACACCGTGATGGGTGACCTGCTCTCGCCGATCACCCTGCGGCGCGTGGAACTCCGCTTCGCTGAACCGTCCACTGTGGACTCGTACGTGGCGGCCTTCGGGGTGCGGCCCGTGTTCGGCGGCCCGGTCAACCTGGTCACCCTCGACGCCGCCTACCTGGACCGCCCGCTGCCGCAGGCGAACCTGCACACGGTGGCCATCTGCGAGGCGCAGTGCCGGGAAATGGTCACCCGCCGCCGCGCGCGCACCGGGATCTCCCACCAGGTCAGGGAACGGCTGATCCGGCTCGGTGGCGCCGACACCGGTATGGACGCCATCGCCAGGGAACTGATGATGAGCCCCCGCACGCTGCGCCGCCGGCTCACCGAGGCGGGCACCAGCTACCGCGCGCTGGTCGACGAAGTCCGCGAAGCGCTGGCCGAGGAACTGCTGGCGACCGGGGTGCTCTCGGTGGAGGAAGTGGCGGTGCGCCTGGGGTACGCCGAGGCGTCGAGCTTCATCTACGCCTTCAAGCGGTGGAAGGGCGTGACCCCGGCGGCGTACGCCCGCGCACTCGGCCGTACCGGTTGAGCGGGTGGTCCACCCGCCCGGGAAAACGTAGGGTTGGGGTTCGCCGTCCAGCCCGGGAGGCCGCCTTGACCAGCAGCCACGACCAGCCGGTGCTCGTGGCCGGTACCGACGAGCCCAATCCCTACCTGCTCGGCGTCTACGCGCCGGTGACCACCGAGATCGACAGCGGCGACCTGCGGGTCATCGGCCGCATCCCGCGTGACCTCAACGGGGTGTACCTGCGCAACGGCCCGAATCCGCGCCACCGCCCGGACGGGCGCTACCACTGGTTCGACGGTGACGGCATGGTCCACGCGGTGCACCTGGAGAACGGCCGCGCCCGCTACCGCAACCGCTGGATCCGCACCAAGGCCTTCGAAGCCGAGTCGGAAGCGGGCCGCGCGCTGTGGCGTGGGGTGATGGAGAGCCCGAAGGGCAACCCGTTCGGCAACCACCACGGGCTCGGCCTCAAGGACGCGGCCAACACCGACGTGATCTTCCACCGCGGCAAGGTGCTGACCACCTGGTACCTGTGCGGCAGCCCGTACGCGCTCGACCCGCTGTCGCTGGAAACCGTGGGCGCGGAAGATTTCCTCGGCACGCTGGTGGGCGACATGATGGCCCACCCGAAGGTCGACGAGCGCACCGGCGAGCTGTTCTGGTTCGACTACGGCCCGACGCCGCCGTACCTGCGCTACGGCGTGGTGAGCGCCGACGGCCGGGTCGTGCACACCACCGACGTCACACTGCCCGGCCCGCGCCTGCCGCACGACATGGCGATCACCGACAACCACGCGGTGCTGATGGACCTGCCGCTGGTGCAGGATCCCGAAGCCGCGCGGCACGGCAGGCACAAGATCGTCTTCGACCGGTCGCTGCCCGCCCGGTTCGGCGTGCTGCCGCGTTACGGCACCGGGGACCAGGTGCGCTGGTTCGAGGCTTCGCCCTGCTACATCTACCACGTGGTCAACTCGTGGGAGGCGGGCGAGGAGATCGTGCTCGACGTCTGCCGCGTCAACCGGCCGCAGCCACGCGCGGACGCGCACACCCCGCTGGCGAAGATGCTGTCCTACCTCCGGCTCGACGCGCAGTTGCACCGCTACCGGTTCAACCTGCGCACCGGCGCGGTCAGCGAATCGCCGATGGACGACGCGAACACCGAGTTCCCCAGCGTGGACTCGCGCAAGGTCGGCAGGCTCAGCCGGTACGCCTACAACGTGCGGATCTCGCCGGAATCGACGCTGAAGTTCGACGGGCTGGTCCGCTACGACAACGCGACCGGGGTCAAGGCCGAGCACTCCTTCGGCCCCGGGCGCTGGGGGAGTGAGGCGCCGTTCGCCCCGCGCGACGGCGCCACCGTGGAGGGCGACGGCTACCTGGTCACCTTCGTGCAGGACGAACGCGAGGGACTGTCCGAATTGGACATCTTTGACGCGGGCGATCTGGCGGCCGGGCCGGTGGCGCGAGTGCTGCTGCCGCAACGGGTCCCGCTGGGCTTCCACGCGACCTGGGTGCGGGCTGATCAACTCGGTCTCGACTGAGGGGAACCGCGGTGGCGGACACGGCGTCGATACAGGTGCACATCGCGCCACGGCCGGTGTGCGACCGGTCGACGACGCGGCGTCCGCGATCCGGCACGCTCTTACCCGGGGGGAGAACGTATCGGAGGGCGCCGCGCCGTTGCCGGGGACGCCACCGGAGATGACCGGCGGTGAGCGGGCAACAGCGGTACGAAACAACTTGTTGATACTCCCCCAATCCGGCATGATCCACTCGACGATTACCGGGCGATCGTGATTGGACAGGCATCGGAAGATGATCACCGAATGTCTCGCTGAGCAGGCAGAACAACAACTTTTGGCACTCTGTCAAGCATGGTCATCCGATGAGCATTAAGCTTCCTGGAATGGCAGGAGCCCCAGAGAGTCCCTCGCCGCTGCCCGGCCAGCAGCGGCCTCGGTCGAGGTTCGCGGCGGGCCTGCCTGCGGTGACCGCGGAACGGATCGTCGACGCGGCGCTGCGGCTGACCGTCGAGCGCGGCCTCGACAGCTGGACCCTGCGTCAGCTGGCTTCGGCGGTGGAGGCCTACCCGGCCGTCATCTACCACCACGTCGGTGACCGGGAGTCCGTGGTCCGCGCGGTGATCGAGCGGGTCGGCGAGGAGATCCCGCTGCCCGACGCGAACCTGCACTGGCGGGACTTCTACTGGCAGCTGCTCGCCGACCTGCGCGTGGTGCTGCGCCGGTACCCGGGCGTGGCCAGGCGGTTCTCGCTGTACGGGCCGCTGATCCCGTCGATCAAACCGCTGATCGACCGCGGGGTGCGGGTGCTGCAGCGCGACGGGTTCGGCGAGGAGAGCGTGACGGCGTACAACCTGCTGCTGGGCACCGCCGCCGCGCTCGTGTCCAAGGAGGACGACCACCTCGCGCAGCCGCTGATCAAGCCGGACAGCCCCGAGACCTACGCCGAAGCGCGGGACAGCGAGGACCAGCCCGGCCTGGCGGCGCTGGGGCGCAACGTCTACGAGCGGGTGAAGGACCCGGAGCGGCTGATCGCGCACTTCACCGAGTTCTACGACTACTCGGTGCAGATCGCCCTCGACGGCCTGGAGCGCCGGCTCACCCGGATCCACCCGTAGCTCAGCCGCCGCCCGGCCGCTCGCCGCGCTCCTCGCGCGGGAAGTACCCGTCGGGCGGCGTGAAGTGCCCGCGGGGCCCGTCCCCGAACTCGCGGGCGATGCCCGGCCTGCCGTCACGGGGGCCGTCGTGGTCCGACGCCGCGACCAGCCCGACGATCCCGCCGCCGACCAGCAGGCCCGCGAGCCCGGCGGCCACCAGCCCGGTGGCGCGGTGCCGCACGAAGCGCCCGAACCCGCCCGGCTTCCTGACCAGCACGTACCCGGGCGGTACCGAACCGGGGCCGTGCTGCCGGAAGGCCGCCTGGTCGGCGGCTTGCCCGGCCGGACCCTGCTGGAAGGCCGCCGTCTGGTCGGCCGGTTGCCCGGCGCCTGGCTGCTGGAACGCCGCTGTCTGCTCGGCGGCACCCTGCTGAGGCGCGTCCGGCTGCTGTGCCGTGCCCGGCTGGTGGGTCGCTGCCGTCTGGTCGGCGGCGCCCGGTTGAGCTGCGGCGTCCGACGCCGCGGCCCTGGGCTGTTCGACCGTGGGCGGCTCGGCGTTCGGCTGCTCGTCCGGCTTCCGGTGTTCTTTCTCGGTCATGTCCTGCTCCCCTGATGACGCGGATCCCCCGTGGCTCCGAGCATGACCGGACTTCCTGTGGCGGTCCTGATGCGGACCTGTTCATCAGCTGTGTACGCGGATTTGCAGCGGGCTGTCCCATAATTGCGGTCATGAAGCGTCGGATCGCGGAAGTCGCGAAGCAGGTGGGGGTCAGCGAGGCCACGGTGAGCCGGGTGCTCAACGGCAGGCCGGGAGTCGCCGAGAGCACGCGGACCGCGGTGCTCACCGCGCTCGACGTGCTCGGGTACGAACGGCCGACGCAGTTGCGCGGCGAGCGGGCGCGGCTGGTCGGCCTGGTGCTGCCCGAACTGCAGAACCCCATCTTCCCCGCGCTCGCCGAGGTGATGGGCAACGCACTCGCGCAGCAGGGGTTCACCCCGGTGCTCTGCACCCGCACCGCCGGTGGGGTGTCCGAGGCGGACTACGTGGACCTCCTGCTCCAGCAGCAGGTTTCCGGCGTCGCCTTCGCCGGTGGCCAGTACGCGCAGGCCGACGCCGTGCACACGCACTACCACCGGCTCGTCGAACGCGGCCTGCCGACGGTGCTGCTCAACGCCGCCGTCGGCGAACTCGGCATGCCGCAGGTCTCGTGCGACGACGCGATGGCCGTGGAGCAGGCGATCGGCCACCTGCTCTCCCTCGGGCACGAGCGCATCGGCCTGCTGCTCGGCCCGGCCGACCACGTGCCCTCCCGCCGCAAGCACGAAGCGTTCGACGCCTGCCTGTCCGCGGCCGGGCTGAACGCCGATCCCGAGGCCATCGCGCACGGGATGTTCTCGCTGGAAGGCGGCCACGCCGGCGCCGCGAGGCTGCTCAAGCGCGGGGTCACCGCGATCCTCTGCGCCAGCGACCCGCTGGCCCTCGGCGCCATCCGGGCCGCCCGGCGGCACGGGCTCTCCGTACCCGAGGACATCTCGGTGGTCGGCTACGACGACTCGGCGCTCATGCAGTGCGTCGACCCGCCGCTGACCACGATCCGCCAGCCGATCGAGTCGATGGGCCGCGCGGTGGTGGAACTGCTGGTCAAGAAGATCAACGGGGGGCAGGTCCCCGCCGAGGAACTGCTGTTCGCGCCCGAACTCGTGGTCCGCAGCTCCACCGGGAGGGTGCCCAGCTGAGTATTTGTCTGAGAATTACAGGCACCTGTTCGGTTCTTGCATTCGATCGGCTCACACTTTAGAGTGACTGCCGTCACAGGAGGCCGGCCGAGAGAAGGCGCCCGAATGAAGAGTCCGCGCTCGCGCAGAGTCCTGGTTCCACTCGCCGCGATCGGCCTGCTGGCCGCCGTGCCCGCTTGCTCGGGCGGCTCCGGGGAGGAACGCTCGGCCGACGGCAAGCTCAAGGTCTCGATCAACGGCCAGCCACCCCAGACCCAGGCCTTCGAGCGGACGATCTTCGACCAGGACGTGGCGGAGTTCGAGGCCGCCCACCCGGACATCGACCTCGAGCCACACGAGGGGTTCATGGAGGTCGAGTCGTTCTCCGCGAAGCTGGCGGGCGGCCAGCTGGAGGACGTCTTCTACGTCTACTTCACCGACCCGGCGCAGATCATCGCCCGGCGCCAGGCCGCCGACATCACCGAAGCGGTCCAGGGCCTGCCGCACGTGGACCAGCTCCAGCCGCAGTTGCTGGACGTGTTCCGGGACAGCGGCGGCAAGCTCTACGGCCTGCCGACGGCGAACTACTCGATGGGCCTGGTCTACCACCGGCCGCTGTTCGTCAAGGCCGGCCTGGACCCGGACCAGCCGCCGCGCACCTGGGCCGAGGTCCGCGCCGCCGCCGACAAGATCGCCGCGCTCGGCGACGGCGTGGTCGGCTACGCGGACTTCAGCAAGGGCAACCAGGGCGGCTGGCACCTGACCGCCTGGCTCAACTCGCTCGGCGGCCAGATCGCCCGCAAGGACGGTGACAGCTGGAAGGCCGACTTCAACAACGACCTCGGCCGCACCGCGCTCGAACACCTCAAGCAGATGCGCTGGACCGACGATTCGATGGGCAGCAAGCAACTGCTCACCGACGCCGACGTGCAGCGCATGATGGGCTCGGGCCAGCTGGGCATGTACCTCGCCGCACCGGACAACATCCCGGTGCTGGTCAAGCAGTTCAACGGCAAGTACGAGGACTACGGCCTGGCGCCGGTGCCGGAGGGCAAGGGCACGCTGATCGGCGGCGAGGGCTACATGGTCAACCCCAAGGCGTCGCCGGAGAAGATCAAGGCCGGGCTCGCCTGGATCCAGTGGAAGTACCTCAACCCGGACCGGTTCGACTCCTTCACCCAGCGCTACGCCGACGGTCAGCAGCCGGTCGGGCTGCCCGCGCTGCCGAACCCCGACATCTGGACCGGCGCCCTGCGTGAGCAGCAGGAAGCGGTGAAAGCCAAGTACGCCAACGTGCCCGCGCAGAACTACGCCCCCTACCTGAACGCCGCGGCCACCATCAAGGGCCACCTCGAACCGCCGAGCGCCCAGCAGGTCTACGCCACGCTCGACACGGTGATGCAGGCGGTGCTGACCGATCCGGCGGCCGATCCCGCCGCCCTGCTCGCCACCGCGGAGACGAAGGTCAACGCCACCCTTGCCCAGGTCAGGTGAGCGCCCCGGCCAGGCGGCGCCGCAGGCTCGCCGAGAACGTCACGGCCTACGGTCTGCTCAGCGCCGCGCTGGTCGTCTTCGCGTTGTTCTCCTGGTTCCCGATCGTGCGCGGGGTGGTGCTCAGCTTCCAGCAGGTGAACTTCGTCGACGACCCGGAATGGGTCGGCCTGGCCAACTTCGAGCTGCTCTTCTCCGATCCGCTGTTCGCCGTGGCCTGGCGCAACACCCTGCTGTTCACCGGGCTGGCGCTGGTCTTCGGCTTCGCCATCCCATTCCTCGCCGCGGTCCTGCTCAACGAACTGCGGCACGCGCGGGCGTACTTCCGGCTGGTGGTCTACCTGCCGGTGATGCTGCCACCGGTGGTCACCGCGCTGCTGTGGAAGTGGTTCTTCGACCCGGGACCCGGCCTGTTCAACGAGGGGCTGCGCGCGGCCGGGCTGTCCGGTTCGGCCTGGCTCGACTCCAGCGACACCGCGATGCTCTCGCTGGTGCTGGTGTCGACCTGGGCGAACATGGGCAGCACCACGCTGATCTACCTGGCCGCGCTGCAGACCATCCCCGGTGACCTGTACGAGGCCGCCGAACTGGACGGCGCCGGGATCTGGCGGCGGCTGTGGCACGTGACCGTGCCGCAGACCCGGTTCGTGCTGCTGGTGCTGTTGCTGCTGCAGGTGGTGGCGACCATGCAGGTGTTCACCGAGCCGTTCGTGATGACCGGCGGTGGCCCGGACGACTCCACCGTCACCGTGCTCCTGCTGCTCTACCGGTACGCCTTCGTCTACAACGACTTCGGCTCCGCCAGCGCGCTGAGCCTGCTGCTGTTCATCGCGCTCGGGGTGTTCTCGGCCGCGTACGTCCGGCTCACGAGGAGGAGTGCGGAATGAGGGGCGCCCCCGGTCCTCGGACGCTGGTCTCGCCGTCGCAGCTGCGCAGCACCCGCGGCCGGATCGTGTACTGGGTGGTCTTCACCCTGGTCATGGTCGCGTTCACGCTGGCCTTCCTGTTCCCGCTGTACTGGGCGGTGACCGGGGCGATGAAGTCGCCGGACGAATTGGCGCGCATCCCGCCGACGCTGGTGCCCGAGCAGTGGCAGCCGGGCACGTTCGCCCAGGCGTGGAACGAACTCGACCTGGGCAAGTACTTCCTGAACACGATCGTGGTGGCCGGTGGGGCGTGGCTGCTGCAACTCGCGGTCGCGGTGCCCGCCGCGTTCGCGCTGTCGAAACTGCGCCCGGTGCTGGGCAACGTGGTGCTCGGGCTGATGCTGGCCACGCTGATGCTGCCGGCCTCGGCGCTGCTGGTGCCGACCTACCTGACGGTGGCCGACGTGCCGCTGCTCGGGGTCAACCTGCTCAGCACCCCGGCGGCGATCTGGCTGCCCGCCGCGGCCAGCGCGTTCAACATCTACCTGCTCAAGCGGTTCTTCGACCAGATCCCGGACGAGCTGATCGAGGCCGCCACCATCGACGGCGCCGGGCCGGTGCGCATCCTGCTGCGGATCGTGCTGCCGATCTCGCGCCCGGTGCTCGCGGTGGTCTCCATCTTCGCGGTGGTCGCCGCGTGGAAGGACTTCATCTGGCCGCTGCTGGTGCTGCAGGACCCCGGCACGCAGACGCTGTCGGTGTTGCTGCAGCGGGTGGCGCCGGACCTGCGGCTGGACCTGCTGGTGGCCGGGCTGGTGCTGGCCAGCCTGCCGATGGTGGGGCTGTTCCTGGTGTTCCAGAAGCAGATCCTCGCCGGACTGACCGCGGGCAGCCTCAAGGGCTGAGCCCGGAACGTGGAGACCGGAACGTGGAGAAAGGTGCGGCAGTGACCGAATCCCAGTGGTGGCGTCAGGCGGCGATCTACCAGGTCTACCTGCGGAGCTTCGCCGACGGGGACGGGGACGGCATCGGTGACCTCGCCGGTGTCCGCGCCCGGTTGGGCTATCTCGCGGACCTGGGCGTGGACGCCATCTGGTTCACCCCGTGGTACCCGTCCCCGATGGACGACGGTGGTTACGACGTCGCCGACTTCCGCGACATCGAGCCGACCTTCGGCACGCTCGCCGACGCCGAGCGCGTACTGGCCGAGGCACACGAACTCGGCCTCAAGGTGATCATCGACATCGTGCCGAACCACTGCTCGGACACGCACCGGTGGTTCAGCGCCGCACTCGAGGCCGGGCCGGGCTCGCCGGAGCGCGAGCGGTTCTGGTTCCGCGACGGCCGCGGCCCGGATGGTGCCGAGCCGCCCAACAACTGGCGCTCGCGCTTCGGCGGCCCGGCCTGGACGCGGGTGGTCGAGCCGGACGGCTCTCCCGGCCAGTGGTTCCTGCACCTCTACAGCTCGCGGCAGCCGGACCTGAACTGGGAAAGCGCCGAGGTCCGCGCGGAGTTCGAGGACATCCTGCGGTTCTGGTTCGACCGCGGGGTCGACGGTTTCCGCATCGACGTGGCCGACGGGATGGTCAAGGACCCGCTGCTGCCGGACGTCGAACTGGGTGACGAAACCCCGTTCTCCGACCGTGAGGGCGTGCACGAGATCTACCGGGCGTGGCGGCGGATCGCGCGGAGCTACCCGGACGAACGCCTGCTGGTGGGCGAAATGTGGCTGCCGGACCTGCGACGGTCGGCACGGTACCTGCGGCCGGACGAGATGCACGCGGCGTTCAACTTCGACTTCCTGGTCTGCCCGTGGGACGCCGGGCGGTTCCGCGGCGTGATCGACCGGACGCTGGACTCGCACGACGAGGTCGGCGCGCCGCCGTCGTGGGTGCTGTCGAACCACGACGTCACGCGTCCGGTCACCCGGTACGGGCGGGCGGGGGACACCGGCTTCAGCTTCGCGGACCGGCTGCACGGCACCCCGGTCGACCGCGTGCTCGGCACGCGGCGAGCGCGGGCGGCGGCGTTGCTGGCGATGTCCCTGCCCGGCGGGATCTACCTGTATCAGGGGGAGGAGCTGGGTCTGTGGGAGGTGGAGGACATCCCGGGCGAGCTGCGGCAGGATCCGGTGTGGGAACGCAGCGACCACGCCGATCCCGGTCGCGACGGGTGCCGGGTGCCGATGCCGTGGTCTGGTTCATCCGCGCCGTTCGGGTTCAGTCCGGATGACGCGGAGAAGGAGCCTTGGCTGCCGCAGCCGGCGGAATGGGTGTCGTACACGGCTGAGGCGCAGGTGGGCGATGCCGGTTCGGTG